>JAADGQ010000138.1 GCA_013152295.1 Gammaproteobacteria bacterium
CCGGACAACGACAATAAAGAGATCAGCATCAAGCCAAGCACTGCCCCCCAGGAAATTTTTGCTATGGTTTTCATCGTCTACTCCTCAATTTTTATTGCAGTGTTCACCCTATTACAAATGGGCAAAAGAGGGAGTAACCAGAATTAACCTTTTCCATGACTAAATTTAGTCATGGAATCCGTTTATAAAGTAGCCCAGGTTTCGTTCCTCAATCCGGACTATGAAGGGTCTAAGAGGGTGATAAAGAGAGCACCAGAAGGATTTTTGTACCGTTATTCTGCGCACTAGTAATAACCAGCTTGCCACCAACCTCACTACTGCGTTTGCGCATGTTTGAAAGACCGTAACTTCCCTGACGAATTGCACTGACATCAAAACCAATACCGTTATCGCATACTTCAAAATGGAGAGCCGTCGCCTGCTCGACTGCCTGTAATGAGACTTCGCTTGCCTCGGCGTGTTTGGCAATATTGTTGAGTGCCTCCTGAAGAATACGCAGCAGATTGAGGCTCTCTTTAGGCGACAGCTTGCGCTGGCTACTCAGCAGTGAAATATCGGCCTGGTAGCTTATATCCAATGATGCCAGTACCTGCGCATATTTATCGTTGACATGGCTGACCAGTTCGCTCACGGTCGACAGATCCTCCTCCATGGTCAGGATTAAGTTACGCATCTCACCCAGACCATCATCAAGATGAGCACACAGCTGCTCAAAGCGCCTGCTGTTCAGCTCCGGAGTTTCACGGCGAATCAGCTCTGTCATCATGATCGCATTCGAAACATTGCCGCTGATACCGTCATGAATTTCGCGCGATAACCGTCCGCGCTCCTGCAGAATCGCCTTCTGCCTATCCATCTCCTGTATGGTCTGATAGTGCTGCTCGATCTCGCACTGCGCCTCCATAACGCGCCCCTCCAGCTCGCGATTAAGCCGCTCAGACTCATTCAGTGCAGTCACAAAACGGCCCGTCAGATGCCAGGCCATGAACATAAATACAAACGGGGAAAAGTAGTGGTGCAGGTGCAGACCAATATCACCCGTTGCACCGATCACCTTGAATTGAAACATCCAGTCATTGATGCCCAGCAGCAGCAACAGCGCCAGGCCAATAGCTAATTTTGCATAGAGCCGACTGCGCTCACGCCGGGCAGCGTTGAGCAGATCAAACAAGACGATAAAACCGATCAGCAGACTACCGCCGTGAAACCAGCGAGTGGCACTGCTCAGCGTCTCCAGCCCCACCCATGCATACACCAGGCAGGCACTAAAACCAAACAGCAGGTAGCCGCGCTCCAACCAGGGCCGTGGTTGTTTGATAAAGCGGTAGATGAAAATGCCTAGAAAAATAACCCACCAATCGACACTGCTATGGGCAATCCACTCCCAGGTTTTGGTCGAAAATGGCTGCTCTTTGATGAACATGTTGAGGCTGAAAAGCGACCACGTCAGCACTGCCAGAGAGAACCAGAGGTACTGCACATCCCTGCGGCGCCGAAACCAAAGTCCGAAAATAAAGAGGCCAACCGCCACCATGACAGGGAAGAGTGCCTTGCTGATCTCGATCTGCAGCAAGTTTTGCCACGCGTACTCCGCATCGAGTATATGCGCCGGGCCGATAGACACGGGCGCAAGATAGCCATATACAGCGTAAGCGTTGAGGCGAACATGGATCACGTTCTGCCCCACCCGCCACAGGGAGGGAGGAGCGGTGACATAGAGCGGCCGATTCCAATTACGCGAAAGCGGCTCTTCAAAGCTGCCGCCATCGCCAAGAAACTGGCCATTCAGAAAGATCGCGGCATTCATGTTAAAGCGCCGCAGATAGATCCCCCACAGCTCATCGGGCAGATCTGGTATATCCACAACGAGCCGATACCAACCGTTGCGACCCAGCGCATAACGCTGCGCTGGCCAATGATCAGACAGCATCACCGAGCGCCACGATGCGCTCGCTGGCGGTGGCACCACGCTGTCACTTAGCACAAACTCTGCCTGAAACAGAGACTGAACCATGCCCTTGCCAGCGGCACCAGCCCACGGCAGGAGCAGAATCAGCAGCAATACTACATGCTGGCTCAGCAGGCGGTGCTTTAAGCGCAAACCAGTCGATCACCGAGATAATCGAATATCTTGTCGGGAAGTTTTATCTGCTGCCACGCACCGATACCTGCGGTAACAGCCAGGGGCCACAAAATAAAAAGACTGACCGTGCCAACGGCAGTTTTATCGAGCCACTTTCCGGCGCCGATCTCAACCGTGACGGTATTATCTTCTTGATGAAAAAGGATATTCAATGCTGTAGCCATGCCAACAAATTTACGCCACGCCCCCTTCTGTGCAACTTGAAGCAACACCCCGCCACCCTCAGGGGTCAGCCGTTGACAACTGTAGTTTTGCCCTTCAAGCCAAACATTAAGATCTTCGATCACCCGATGATACTCTTGCTCCGGGCAGACAAATCGACGAGATTTCCCTCCCCGCTCCGTCTCTTTTTCATGTGTTGGCGCCGTGTGACCCGCAGTTTCGCTATGCAGTAAATTGCCACAATTTCCGCAGAACTTTGAAACTGCACTATTTCCCTTACCACATTTTGAACAGTAGATATCTACCGTTTTTTCCGTCTTGCTTTTACTCTGCTGGCTGGATGGTGGCGTAGCGAAATTTTCATCACGCTTGGAGTGACCTTGGCCCTGAGCCAGTTCGTTTTCGATCGAAGCTAAAAAAGCATCAACCTCTTCAGCGACGTTCGCCAAAAGATCTTCCCTCTGCTTCAGCATCAGCAGGTAATCCCTAACCTCAACGAGCGAGTGCCCTTCGCTGACTCCTGATTTTATCTTGTAGAAAAGTGCATATTGCTCGTCACGGCTCAACATCTTGCCTGTCTCAACATCGTCCTTGATGACACCAAGATAAGAGAGTGGCACGGCAGGTTCAGGCGGTAATGGATCGGGAGGGGGTACAAAGGCAGACGCCGATAGCGCTGCGATTTCTGCCATCATGGCAAGAGCACTATTTTTGTCCTGCTCAAGATAGTCCGTGCACTGTATGGCGCTCATTCCATGCGGCAAGAGATTGGGATTCACATCATCTACCCGAAGGGGTAATACTTTTTTATTGAGTGTAATGGCATAGCCCAGCTCACGTTTGCAAGCCTCTGACTTGCGCGAATCGTGTGAAAAGGCAAAGATAAAGATATCGCAACAGCGAATTTTTTCCAGAATCTGGTCCCACCAGGGCTGCCCACCGTTCAAGGCTTCATCAAGCCAGACCTCTTTTTTGGCAACCTTTAAGTCCTTAACCAGCGTCTTAATAACACCTTCGTTTTGGCGACTATAACTGATAAATATCTGAGCCATCACAACTTCTCCCCTGAGAGCCTTTTTTTATCGATCGAATCTACCCGGCGACTATCGGAGTGTCAAGACAATGAAGAAGGTGAGGAAAGCTGCGGCGAGGACGTAGACCCTTGCTTGATTCGTCTAATTATCAGCCTTATGATGCGCGTGTGATTCACCCGAGCTTCTCGTAATGCGGCTAGATTTACGACCGGCGGCACAACGGGATAACTCAAGTTACAGCCCCACTACGTTGAGTATCTCTTAATGGAACAAAATGAATACCTGAGTGACAGACTTGATGACCAAATCAATTGGTATGACAAAAAGAGCATACAAAATCAAAAGTTATTTAAGCGACTGCAACTCACCTCCATCGTTGCAGCTGCATCTATCCCGTTCTTGTCGGGTTACATTACCGAAACATCTATTGTCCTCAAAATTTTTACCGGACTACTCGGCATCACTGTCGCAGTAATAACTGCCATACTGGGCATCTATAAATCCCAGGAAAACTGGCTCGAATTTCGCACCACTTGCGAATCATTAAAGCACGAAAAGTACCTTTTTCTGACACACGCTGAACCCTATCACTGCGAGCAACCTTTTCAACTACTAGTACAACGCGTTGAAGGGCTCATCTCAAAAGAGAACACACACTGGTTTCAGAGCATGAACAAACCTAGTGAGAAAAAACACCCTAATCACCAGCAAAAGAAAATCTGAAAACTTCATGGCACATTGCATAGCGTATTTTTTCCATTCCCAGCATGCACACCCGTCCTACACTAGATAACCGAAAAACAGCTGCATAATACCGTAAACAATGGCGGCCAGTACGCCCAGAAAAACCGTGATCAAAACTCTACGTTCAGCGGGTTTTTCCCCATCATTCCCATTATCAAAAATCAGTTTGATCACCATTGAGCTGTAGAGGAAGATAAAGAAAAATATGGTGACGAATGCCTCCTGCCGATAGGCTCCGATAAACCAGTAGCCGTCACTGGACGCGTGTATGTCAATATCTGCCAGATAGAGCGCTGCTGACACAACTGCCGCTAACCACAACGTGATATGCAGCCATTTGCTCGTTGCCGGATCAATTTCCTGGGGAGTGTGATCAACAACCATCTCCCACTCTTCAAGCCCGCGTTTGGAGCGACGCTCTTCATCGCTACAGTAACCATAGTGGTCAGCTCTGGGAGTATCCCATTTCGTGCGCCCCAATGGCGACAGAGAACCCTTTTTTGCAGTGTTATCAGAATTTATCAAGACCATGACTGTTGCCCTCTAACAGCAAACGGCCCCGCTGTAAGCGGGGCCATGGTTTTCAGGGACATCGCCCCAACTCATGTTGCCTACTGGCTATAACCCATTTTTTTGGCAAGCGCCTTGGTCATCGCCAGATGGCTTTCAAAACCTGGGGCAACTTTGAGAATCAATGCTCTGAACGCTTCATTTTTTAACGCGGGCAGCAACACTGTTTTAACGGCGTCAATTGCACCCGCATGGAATTTCACCTCATGTAGTAGATAGGCCCGGTCGAAATCACTACCCGACCTGTTCTGCAACATCGCAATAGTTTTCGCGTGCTCTTGCGCTGCCTTGTCGTTGACAGGCGGCGTTGGCACGATACCGAGTTTACTGACTAACTCTCGTGCCATCTGCTGCACGGCTTCATGGTCGCTGGCGACTTGGCGACCGAGGGCACGCACCTCTTCGGAGTGCCCTTTTTGGGCGGCAAGGCGTGCCGTCCAGATATCAACGGTATTCACCTCATCAAAAATCGCAAAAATAGTGGAATCGTCGAGACTGTTCGCAGCAACAACGGGGGCGCACAATATCAACATTGCTGTCATTAACAAACTGTGGATTGTAGTTTTAAGCGTACGGATATTTTTCATTTTTATCTCCTTCGGGGTTGTTTTGGCATGTGTTGCCTGGAACGATTACGGAGAGTGGCTCCGCTTACCTGCAACATTAAAAGATGTTAGTCTTGCTGGGAAATTCTATTTATGAATAGCCTTATAGGCTGGAGATATAGCTCTTCTATGAACCTCAATCAGCTGCGCTTTTTTTTGGCCGTGGCGGATGCCAGCTCGTTCAGCAAAGCCGCTGAACAGTGCTGCGTAACGCAACCAAGTTTGTCCAATGCCATCGCGCAACTGGAATCAGAGCTTGAAGGGCGGCTGTTTATTCGCAACACTCGCCAGGTCAGCTTGACGCCGCTGGGTGAACATCTGCGACCATTGATCGCTGAGGTACTTGATGCCAAAGTCGGTGTGACTCAGGCAGCCCGATCATTTCTAAACCCATCACACAAACTGATTCGTATCGGCATGTCACCGCTCATCAATACCCAGTTGGTCGCCACAGCACTCGAACCATTCCGGCGTAAAAACCCGGAAACTGAAATCATCTTCAAAGAGTGCCTGCTTGATGAACTTAATCAACGCATGGATGAACATAAAATTGACTTGGCATTTTTATTAAGCGAACCACGCAAATCGGGCCAGGCCTGCGAAACTTTTTATAGTGAACCGCTCTATTATCTGCCTAATGAAGATCAGGCAGCTGCGCCACTGCCATCAGGCCCCGTGACACTCGCCTCTATCTCGGAAGAGACTATTATGGTCTCGAAAGGGTGTGGCCTAGCGGATGGTTTGCACCACCTTTTCACAAGCCAGGGTTTGAAGATGCAAGAGTATCCGGGACAGGCACTCAGTTATCAGGTGCTTGAAGATTGGGCAGGGCTCGGTATCGGCGCAGCAATACTGCCACAGTCAAAAATCTCCTCAAGAAACAACTCCACTTGCCCACTGCATGTTGTAAAAGATCAACCTGCCACGTTCGTCTATGAAACGGTATGGAACGACAACATCACGCAGTCGCGGCATGTCAATGATCTGTTGACCCACTTCAAAAAGGTGGTGCCAAAGCTTGTTGAGGGTTTGGCCGCATAGATTTCCCGACTCTGCTATCCTGCGCTTTTTTTGCCTTAAAAGAGTTTTTTCATGATGTTTGTTGATTCCCACTGCCATCTGGATCGGCTACATGGCGTAGAGCAATGCGCCGATATTGAGCCATTTTTAGCCACTGCGGATGAGCATGGTGTGAAGCACCTGCTGTGTGTCTCCATCAATCTCGAAGCACTGCCCGAGGTATTGGAAATTGCCCAGCGCTACGCCTCAGTCTCGGCATCGGTAGGCGTGCATCCTAATGAGCAAGAGGGTAAAGAACCAACGGTCGCACAACTGGTCGAGCTCGCTACTCAAGACAAAGTGGTGGCCATCGGCGAGACAGGTCTTGACTATTTTCGTAGTGAAGGCGATCTGGAGTGGCAACGTCAACGCTTCCGTTATCACATCGCTGCAGCGCAGGCATGCCAAAAGCCACTGATCGTACATAGCCGTGAAGCGGGAAGTGACACCATACGCATTCTGCGCGAAGAGGGCGCCGACAAAGTAGGTGGTGTCATGCACTGTTTTGTCGATGACTGGCAGATGGCAGAGCAAGCGATGGCACTTAATTTCTACATCTCTTTTTCCGGTATCGTGACATTTAAAAGCGCTAAGCAGGTGCAAGAGGTCGCGGCGCTGGTTCCTGCTGATCGCTTGTTGATTGAGACAGACTCACCCTATCTTGCCCCCGTTCCTCATCGCAGCAAAAGCAATCAACCGGCCTATGTGCGCCACGTCGCGGAATGCATTGCCGACTTAAGAGGAGAGTCACTGGAGCAGGTTGCAACATATTCCACTGAGAACTTTTTTCGCCTGTTTAAAACCGCAAAACCTGTCTCATCAGCTGAAAACATAGTGCTGCCATAGATTCCGTATGAAAATCTTAGCGATAGAGACATCCAGTGAAGCGTGCTCCGCTGCTTTGTTAATTAACGACGAAATCAGGCAACGCTATCAATTTGCGCCACAAAAACATGCCGAGCTGATTTTGCCGATGCTGGAGTCACTGTTGGCAGAGGCACAACTGTCGCTGAACGCGATGGATGCTTTGGCATTTGGTCGTGGGCCTGGCGCTTTTACCGGCGTGCGAATCGCAAGCGGCGTAATCCAGGGTTTGGCATTTGGAGCGGACTTGCCTGTCGTGCCTGTTTCGTCGCTGGCTGCTCTAGCCCAACAACTCCATCGCGAAACGGGCGAAACACAGCTGTTGGCCGCATTTGATGCGCGCATGAAGGAGCTCTATTGGGGGGCATATGAGGTGGATGCGGATCATCAGTTGGTTAGGCTGGTTGGCGACGAAGTGGTTTGCCTCCCCGAGCAAGTGCCTCTCCCTACCGCCGGGGCATGGCATGGCGTGGGTAGCGGCTGGTGCGCATATGCTGCCGCATTGAACGAACGACTCGCCCCTCGCCTGTCGGGCTGGATGGGTGATGAGCGTTACCCGCGGGCAGAAGAGGTTGCGCAGCTGGCTTTGTCGCGTTTTAAAAAAGGGTTAGCGGTGAGTGCCGAGCATGCCTTGCCCGTCTACTTGCGTGACAACGTTGTACGCCAGCCACAAAGCGACATAGCCCAAGAAAAAAGAGAGGGAAACACCGCCATAAAAAAACCCCTGTGAAGCGGTCGAACTTCACAGGGGAATATGAGGCATATTTGGCATGGAGGGGAGGGGTGTAAACAGCCATATATACCTGCCTCTAATTCAATTTATCGGTCTATGGGGGGGATAACTTTAGGTCCCCCACAAACTTTTCAATGCACTCCCCTGCTCCACCCATCCTGCAAAGTTATGCGTTGCACCTCGAAACAGAGCGCAGCAACGGATGTTCACTTGCATATACAACATGTTCGATATTACGTAACATTCACCGTTTTCAGCGTTAGACCCCGCACCAACGAACAGCTTATGAAACAGCACAATCGCAATACAGCTGAGCAAGCAACTCGAAAACGGTTAGCGCTAATCTCTGTGCTCTGCGTTGCGCTGGCACTGCTCGCACCCGACAGCGCTTTTGCCGATCAAAGCAGCCAGCAGCCGCTGGACCTGACTCAGCACATTGTCGGCTGGCTCGCCATTGCACTGTTTGTGATCGCCTACCTGTTTGTCATGGCCGAAGAGTTCACCCAGCTGCGCAAATCGAAGCCGGTTATTCTCGTCGCCGGGCTAATCTGGGCAATGATTGGCGCGGTCTACTCATCCCGTGGTCTGAGCGATGTCGCCGAAGCGGCGGCACGCCACAATCTGCTGGAGTACGCTGAGCTGATGCTATTTCTGTTGGTGGCGATGACCTACGTCAACGCTATGGAGGAGCGTCGCGTCTTCGCTGCCCTGCGTGCCTGGCTGGTCCGCAAGGGCTTCAGTTTTCGTCAGCTCTTTTGGCTCACCGGCCTGATCGCCTTTCTAATCTCACCCATCGCCGACAACCTGACCACCGCCCTGCTGATGAGCGCAGTCGTGCTGGCGGTGGGGGGAGACAATGCACGCTTTGTCAGTCTCGCCTGTATCAATATTGTAGTCGGCGCCAACGCGGGCGGCGCCTTCAGCCCGTTTGGCGACATCACCACCCTGATGGTGTGGCAAAAGGGGCTGGTTGAGTTTCAGACCTTTTTCGCGCTGTTTCTTCCAGCACTGGTCAATTTTTTAGTGCCCGCTACTCTCATGCAATTTGCCGTACCCAAGCTGCACCCGCAAGGTGGCGGGGCGCCACTGGCTATGAAGTGGGGAGCACGACGCATCATGCTGCTGTTCCTGCTCACCATCGCCACCGCTGTCAGCTTTCACAACTTCTTCGGCCTGCCACCCGTATTTGGTATGCTTACTGGCCTCGCCTATCTACAGCTGTTTGGCTTTCATCTCAAGCGCCGGGCATGCCGTGCCCTTTCCAACAAAAGCGACATTGATGAACCCATACCCTTTGATATTTTCAGCAATATCGCGCGCGCGGAGTGGGATACGCTGCTCTTCTTTTACGGCGTGGTGCTGTGCGTCGGCGGCCTCGGTTTTATTGGTTATCTGGCGCTGGCATCCGAGGCGATGTATGGCCAGTGGAGCCCTACCGAAGCCAATATCGTGGTGGGATTGCTGTCAGCCATCGTCGATAACATTCCTGTGATGTTTGCGGTGCTCACCATGCACCCAGAGATGCCAACCGGCCAGTGGCTATTGGTAGCACTGACTACTGGCGTCGGCGGTAGCCTGCTCTCTATTGGCTCAGCTGCAGGTGTGGCGCTGATGGGTCAGGCACGGGGTCAATACACCTTCTTCAGTCACCTCAAATGGAGCCCGGTAATTGCGCTGGGTTATGCCGCCAGCATCGTCTGCCATCTGTGGCTAAACGAACGCTATTTTTGATGGCCAAATCGATTTTCTTTACCCGTTTTTACGTTGAGGACAGCTGTTAATGCCGGTAGCAAAAAGAGTTCGCACCCTGCGCGAATCAAAAGGATTGTCATTACGCGCGCTTGCGGAAGCGTGCAGTGTCAGCCCCTCGACGCTCTCCCAAATTGAGCAAGGTGATACCTCACCCTCAGTGGCAACACTGGAGAAGTTGGCCCACGGGCTGCGCATTCCCATGGCCGCTTTCTTCGCTGATGGCGACGAACAGCAAGCCGTTGAGGTGCTCAATCTGGCCGACTGTCCCACATTCACCCTGCGCGGCAACGCAGAGCTGGTCCCGTTAGCCGCACAGCGCCACAACTCAAGTTTTGAGCCGGTGATCGTACGTCTGGAACCGGATGGCATGCTTGCCGAGCAGCCGTTTCTGGTCGCCATGGAGTCGGAGTTTGTGTGGGTGCGTAGCGGCTCTGCAGTGCTCCACTACGACGGTGAAGAGATCACAGTGCGCGAAGCCCAGGCGGTCTACTACGATCCACGCCGCAACCACAACTGGCGCAACCCCCATGACGTACCCTGCGAACTGTTACTGGTCAGGCAGCGGTGACGCCGCACGACCTACGCTAGCGAAGATAAGAAAATGACCCACCGCCATCGCCATGTTATTTCGATACTGCTCGCCGCGCTTCTCATGCTGCTATCGCTAGATTTACACGCTACATCTCATGCAGAAACAGAGAGAGAAAATAGCGACGCACAGACGACATTCAACCCTACCCACTACGAAGGGAAAGTTCTCTATGCCATCTTCTGGGCAAGTTGGTGTCTGACTTGCAAAGAGACACTGCACTGGGCCACAGCGTTGCAAAACAGACATCAAGAGGAGGGGTTGCAGGTTGTCATTATCAGCCTCGATAACGTCCCCGGACAAGCGGAAGCCCTGCTAAAAAAAGAGTCCATATCGTTGCCGCTGTTCCACGATCACTACCGCCAACTGAGCGCCAAATATCGACTGTTCGGTATGCCTAGCGCCATCGTTTTTGACCGCAGCGGCGCAATGCGCTACCGCCATGGAACAATCAACCAAGCACGGCACCCATCGTTTGAAAAAGACATTGTGAAGATGCTGCGCACGCCATAATCTCTCTCACTTAACGCTCATAACTTTTCATCAATCACTTGGCCTCCTCTGCGAGCAGGCGCTCTTTAAACCTCAGCTCCGCTTCAGCCTTGACCTTGACGAGTTGCCGCTCAAAAAATTTAGCTCGCTGGTTAATTATCTTCTGCTCGGCGATTTTCTTTTTAAGCGCCATGATATCTTTCTGCAGATCAATTGCCTGCTGACCCGGCTTAGGCAGCTCTGGCAACATTTTTTGGATATTTTCTGTCGCCGCAGCAATTTCTGTTGCGGGCAACTCAGGTAACTTCTCTGCCTGTTCGGCAATATAGTCGGTAGCGCTGTCATCCTGAGCGATAAACAGGCCACCAGCGATGATTGCAATCACCAACGCAGCGACCATAGCAAGCATCTTCTTATCGACTGCGGATTCGAATTCGTCGTCATAATCATTCTCACAACTGTCATCAACGACAATTTGGGTCAGCACCGTATCGGCAGGAGCGCTCTCCTTGGCCGCTGGTGGCGTAGGGGCTGGCGGTGGCGGCGCCGCGGGCGCAATGGCCTCAGCTACCGGGTTTGCAGGAGGAGGGAACAGCGACATATCCTCCTCTCCGTCAACACCAACATCAACAGCCGGGCAACCCCAGTAATCTGATGCAATCTCCCAGATAATAGTCTTTTCAGCATTAACTTCGACACCAACTGCTGGGGCAGTAGAGGCACCTTGAGCCACAGTTTCTGGCTGCGCATCGGGCTCGAACCCTTCCTGCTCCTTTCTAAGTTCATCCCTTAAGCGTTTGAGCTCCTCTTCGGCTTGATGGCGCGCCTCCTCTGCAGCCAGCGTTTTCAGCTTGGCTGTCTGTGCCTCTGTTTGTAGCTGTTCGGAGCGCTGTGTCGCGCCGATTGGTGACGGGGCGTCCGCAGCGTTTACGTTTTCCTCCTCGCCCCCCTCTTTTTCACCCTTTTTATTACTACTGCCAGACACTGGTTCGGCACCCTGCGCTGCCCCACTTTTCTGCTTTTTCTTTATTGTCGTCCCCCTTTTTTTTGCAGGCTGCTTCGACTTGGCCTCCACCTTACCCGTTGCAACAGCGTCGCTATCTGTCTCCGAGTTCCCAAAAAGAACACGGTTTAGACCACCACCCAACACCGAAACTTTAAGTCCGTACTGCTTTAGGACAAATGCGGCAACGACGCTGCGCTTGCCGTTATCACAGCAGACGATATAGGAGTGTCGCTTGTTAAGCCGATTCGCTTTTAAGCGCAGTACAGGAAGCGGCACGCTAATGCTGCCGCGTATTGCCCCGGTGGAAAATTCATTTGGCGTTCTCACATCCAGCACTACCGTGTTCGGGTTGCGCTCTTTAAATGTACGCACCGAGATGTAGTTGAGCAGCGGATCGAGCAGATGGGTGATAAAATCTTTTTTGCCTAAACGCAGCAAAACTCCATCTTCTAGCATTGTCACACTGGCGTTCCTGCCACCGCCGGTAATGAGCGCCTCTTCACCGAAACCCTGGCCGACATTTAACTCGGCAACGATACTTTCACCACCCCCCGGCACCCGCTTGCTAACCTTGCAACGACCCGCTTTGAGAATATAGTAGCAGTCGTGAACCTCGCCCTGGGTAATGATCACTTGCCCTTTCTTGGCGGGCACCTCCTCGATGGCGGAGCGTAGCGCATAGCGTTTTTTCTGCGGTAGCGAAGAAAAAACAGTGGACTGCCACAGGCTATCCGTCCACTCCTCTTGAGTGCTGGGCTGTGTTTCAGGAACTTCGCAAACTGCTTTCTGGGTCCAACTCAGCACGACATCCAACAACTCGGCATCAATGGTCAGAATCTCGATATCCGTTTTGGCATAGGCGCTGACTTGACGAGGCTGATGGTGAGCCAGCGCAGTACTTGCGGGGTCACTCCCCGCCTGTACCGTCATCGCCGGAAAGTTGGGTGCGCGCATCAATACATCGCCAGAGACCAGAAAAACCCCACGGTTATCCTGGTCACCAATTTCAAACAACACTTCTCCGGCGGGTAGTATCGAAATAGTAGAGTTGCTGACAAGCTCGTCGATCTGAGCCTGGGAGAGCGACTTCATTGAGCTGAAAGATCTCAGCAGTTTTTCGTCGGCTAGGCGATTTTGGCTGTACATGGGCATGGCTGTTTTGGGGGCTCTCACTATTGAGTGCGGTAACGCTCTTCGTTACCATCGGCTCTGCAAAGGCATTGACTATTACCCTAACGAGCCTGAATTATCTACTTTGATCGACAACGATGCCGCACGATTCCCAAGTCGGCACCCCGCCTCATGTGACTGAGCGAACACCGATTATTTGTCATATAATCGGTCAAAATATGAAACAGTTGAGGATCACGCCACTCGCTGACTACGTGCCGCTGCCCCAATATACGTTGCTGCTGAACGCTTTTCTGTGAAACTGATTAAGAGACAGCATCAACTGCATCGCAAAAACAACAAATTCCCGCACACCCAAACAATAATCGTGCGTGCAAAACAGCCCAGAGATAGAACATGACACAACTTGCAGCCCTGATATTTGATGTAGACGGCACCCTGGCCGATACCGAGCGCGACGGCCACCGCGTCGCCTTTAATATGGCTTTCAAAGACGCCAACCTCGACTGGGAGTGGGATACTGCGCTGTATGGCGAGCTGCTGACAGTGACGGGCGGCAAGGAACGTATTCGCCATTATATCGAACACTACGCCCCCCAATCGCTACCCAGCGGTGATCTAACCGCCGCTATTGCAGCGCTACACGCCACCAAAACAGAACATTTTGTTGAGATGCTGCGCACCGGCCAGCTACCCCTGCGCTGCGGTGTCAAACGGCTTATTGAAGAAGCGCGCAACGCAGGGCTGCGCCTGGCCATCGCAACCACCACCACGCCTGCCAACGTATCCGCCTTGCTGACGCATGCGCTGCATCCCGATTCACCATCGTGGTTTGAGGTTATTGCAGCAGGGGATATCGTTGCGGCCAAGAAGCCTGATCCAGCAATCTACCGCTACGCCATGGAGCAGATGGGGCTCAGCGCCGACCAATGTCTGGCCATCGAGGACTCCGCCAACGGATATCGCTCTGCCTGCGGCGCCGCTCTGAAAAGTGTCATCACTGTTAACAGCTACACACGCAATGATCAGTTCGACGAAGCACTGCTGGTTGTTGATCAGATGGGTGATGCCGAAAATCCAATGGAGGTGCTACAGGGCGACGCTGGAGGCGCAACCTGCATCAACACAGCGCTACTGAAACAGCTATTTGAACACTGATCGGCCAGTGCCAACTCCCACCCGTCCGACTAAAAAAGGAGCGCTACCGCCCCCTGCCCGCAGGGCAGTTGAGATCCAGCCTTTTCATGTCATGCAGATTCTCGCCCGTGCCCGCGAGCTGGAGAGCCAGGGCCGCTCCATCATCCACATGGAGATTGGCGAGCCCGATTTTGCAACGCCCACACCCATCAGCGCTGCTGGAATCGCTGCACTAACCCAAGGTCGCACACACTACACGCCCGCCCTGGGTCTGCCCGAGCTGCGCCGCGCCATCGCCGACCACTACCAAAGATGCTATGGCGCATCGATAGCGGCCGAGCGCATCGTTATCACGCCGGGTGCCTCCGGCGCACTGCAGCTGGTCATGGCAACACTGATCGATCCCGGTGATGAAGTGCTGATGGCGGACCCCGGCTACCCCTGCAACCGCAATTTCGTCAGGCTCGCAGAGGGGCAAGCAACCTTGATCCCCGTTGATGCCAGCTGCGACTACCAACTCACCGCTGAGCACATCGAGCGCTACTGGAGTTCGCGAAGCAAAGCAGTGATGCTCGCATCGCCCTCCAATCCAACCGGCACGGTCATTGATGAGCAGAATTTGCAGGCGATCATGCGCTGCGTCGAGCGCCATGGTGGACACCTCATCGTCGATGAGATCTACCACGGCTTGATCTATGACGATGACACCACGTCAGCGGCGGCGCTCACGGAAAATGCCTTTATTCTTAACAGCTTCTCTAAATATTATGGGATGACGGGATGGCGCGTCGGCTGGCTGGTTGTGCCCGAAACATACATCCCATACATCGACAAACTGGCACAGAACATCTTTCTGGCCGCCTCAACACCGGCGCAATACGCAGCGCTAGCCGCATTTTCACCGGATGCACAGCAGATCATGGCTGCACGCAGAGTGGATTTTAAGCAACGCCGCGACTACCTGTTGCCCGAGCTAAGAGCACTCGGCTTCGACATTCCCGTCACACCCCAGGGCGCGTTCTACCTTTATGCCGGGTGCCAACGATTTACCAACGACAGCGACGCTTTTGCCAGAGAGATTCTGGAACAAGTCGGCGTTGCCATCACCCCTGGGCGTGACTTCGGTGAATACCAGCCCGCCCAGCACCTGCGCTTTGCGTACACCACTTCGCTCAAAAATTTGCGCGAAGGCGTCAGGCGCCTGAGAAATTTCATCTTTGGGCTATAACTGGATCTGGCACCATAGCTTCACACAGCTCTACGAAGAACCAACAGGATAGAGCGCGCGCAGCGGATCGGTGGCTGATTCAGCAGATTCCGGCCGGGCCTTCAGGCAGGGGGAGATCAAAGACCAGAACCCGGCACCCTGCCACTGCTGTCCAGTTGTATCTGCGTAAAGCGAACGATCCAGTGCCATGACCGCATTGACCACCGCGCTGTCATCAAACTGCCGTGCCAATTCACCCAATGAGCCAGGGGCTGCCAGCCGCTGCTCTGCCACAGCCCAGTGCAGCAGAGCATCCCGAGCAGCAGCGGCACGGTTGTCGTTACAAGCTTGTTGCAGAGCGCGCACTGCCTCTCGGCTCGTTTGGCTTAAAGTTCGTGCCTTGGCACTTTGTTGGCTGTGATGATGCCCGCGGTGCAGCGCAACTAAACGGCGCGCCCTTTCACGCCACCAAGCCAGCAGCGTAACCAACCAGGCTGTCAAAAATAGCAGTGCCAACCATGGCCACCAATCGAACCACGCAGACAGACGACCACCAACCACATTGGGTACGACAACAGGACTCTCAGCAGCAACGCTGTCATCATCACCGGCACTATTGGCTGCATCAATGCGCTCATCCGCCGTCGCTTGTGGCGTAGCACTTTGGGCGCGCAGCGACGGCAATACTTCAATCTGCCGTGCGGGCAGCCGCGCAACGCGCGCTTTGTTGGCGATACTATCCCACCACGGGATGGCCACTTCAGGCAGCGTCAAAACCCCTTGCTGCGCAGGCACCAGAGCCACTTTCTCCTGACGGGTGGCGACGACCCACGGCGCTTCAACATGGTTTTCGATGACGGGTTGATCGGGATAGACACTGAGTTGCGGCGAGTTTATCAGCGGTAACTGTGGCAGCTGCGCGGCCGTCAAACCCTTTGCTGTCATGGTGATTGTTCGCGTAATCGGCTCGCCGACACGAAATTGGGGCGGCTCTTGCGGCCAGCTTTCGCTGAGTTCAAATGATTGTGCGGGCAACCACCACTGCCCCTGCGCTGAGGCCGGTTTTGCCATCACCTCCACCGTCACCGGCTCTGCCTGCAACATAATCTGTTTGCTGCGCTGCCCCATCTGATCAAACGGGCTGATTCCGAAAAAAGGGTCGCGCCTTGATCGTTGCTGCGTAGCCGCCGCAACGCGCCCCTGAAAGCGGATCGCAGGCACGGTAAACGCACCACTGTGTTGTGGGAACACGGCATAGCGCCGCTCAATAACCTGATAACGACGACCGCCGCGCAAGGTTTCGTAACTCGTATCCTCGCCCAAACGCTCAACCACGGCATTCGTCGGCTGCGGATCGGGCAAGCTGCCCTGTTGCAATGGGGTGGCGAAAAAAAGCTGCACGGTCAGCGCAATCTGGCCCTGCACGTAAACCGTTTCTGGTTCAACCGTAACCTCTATAAATGCATCGACTTCACCCCGTGCTGCTGCCTGAGGATCAACTTTTAACACTTCAATAGTCAGCGGCTGCGTCTGCCCTTGAGCAAAACGGATGGATGGAATGGTTAACTGCCCGGTACGCTTTGCTGCCAACGTATAGACCCACTCGTTGTTGCGATTGATCTGGCCATTAACGATATTGATGCTGTTATTTTGTGAGCGACTCAGTATCTCAAAATCACGCTCCAAAACATCCAGATCGATGGGTTCGCCATCACCGCCGGCGTTGTTAAGGGTTAACTGAAATGTCTCATTGTCATAAATTTTATCAGCACTCAGGCGCGCTGTAGGCTGCGCTGCCGACACGAATTCAGCACCTAAAGTGCTGCAGATCACCAGCAAAAAAACAGATAACCATGACCTGGCACCTATAAAAGGCGTTATCACGCTCAATTTTTCGTTCACCATGTCGAATCACTCTGTCGAAAATTTCCTTGGCGGCGCTGTTTTTCACGCTCGCTCTGGCGTAAAAATTTGCGCCGTAGCAGACCACCGGGATCATCAGGAATACGTCGCAGCCACTGCTCGACTGCTTGCTCCTCTTCACTGGATTGCGTGCTTTCCTGCGCCTGTAACGACTGCGGCTCACTCTGCGCCTCGGCATCATCTTCTGAGCGCTGTTCACTCATGGCTTGCTGTGCATCTTTTTGTTCATCATCATCCGATGCCGCTGCGTCGTCGCGCTGCTGAGGCTGCGCGGTATCTTGCTGCTGTGCAGCATCTTGCTCTTCGCTGTGATCCGATTGCTGCTGTTGCAACGTTCCTGCGCTATCGTCCTGCTGTTGGCTATCACTCTGTTGCGAGTCTTGTTGCTGACCCTGATTTTGTTGATTCGGGTTTTGTTGGCCCTGCTGATCTTCGCTCTGTTTTTCTTGCTGCTGTTGATCTTGTTGCTGCGGATTCTGGTTTTTCTGTGGATCGAGCATCCTTTCAATCAATGCACGATTGAACTCGGCATCAGCATGACCTGGCGCCTTCTGCAAGGCTTGCTGGTACGCATCTAACGCAGCCTGCAGCCGTCCGGCACGCGCCAGCGCATTACCGCGATTATAGTCAGCGTCGGCACTATCGAGCGACTCCAACAACTGCGCCGCCTGCTCGTACTCCCCCGCCCGATAGAGTGCTTGTGCCTTCCACGCAGGGTCATCAAAACGCTGCGCCGCTTCACGCGCCCTGTTCTGTTCGAGCAAGTGCTGGCCCTGTTGATCGGGACGCAACCACAAGTCGCCCCACTCCAGCGCCCACGATGGTGCGGGATGCGTGATGGCGACGGATAACACAACAGCCAATAACCAACCACGGCGAAAAGCCAGTGCCGCCAGTGGCAGCACCAATAACAGCAGCCATGGCCCCTCTTCACGCCATGCGTCGCTCTTCTGCTGTGTCGCGGCAACACGTTCATCCCAGGAGGGCGGCGAAAATGACTCGCCCAGTAGCAGCTGTACATCTTTTTGGTCGGCACGCAGCGCTACATAACGTCCACCTCCCGCTGCTGCCAATTCACGCAACGCCGTCGTATCGAGTGAAGGGATCACGATGTTGCCATCACGGTCTTTAATAAAGCCACCATCAACAGAGGGGATCGGCGCCCCCTCCGGCGTACCCACCGCCAGCACCGAAATACGTCGTCCGCGCTGGTGCAACTCGCGGACAGTGGCCAACGTTTGAGCATCGCCTGCGCTATCGGTTATCAGAATAATCTCGCCCCGTGGCACGTTGCCCTGCGTCAACAGCTGGTCTGCTTTACGCAAGCCTTGACCCGGATGGCTCCCCTGGCGCGGCATTAACGAGCTATCAAGGGATGGCACCATCGCGGCGATGGTGGCCGCATCCGTGGTCAGCGGTGAGACCACATACGCTTCGTCAGCGAAGACGACGAGCGCTGTTTGACCCTCATCGCTGGCATCGAGAATATCCAGCACTTTATAGCGAGCGCGGGTCAGGCGCGAAGGTTTTATATCGTTGGCACCCATTGAGCGCGAGAGATCAAGCACCAGCACCCTGGCATCCAGTGTGGTAAAAACCGGTTGTGGCAGCTGTTTTATCACCGGCCCAGCCAGGGCGATAACAACCAACAGCCAACCACAACCGAGTAACAGCCACGGCGCACGGGCACGTTGCCCCGCGCCGTCATGGCTGAGCAGGTAAGGCAGCAGGTGCGCATCGCACGCCCGCTGCCAACCACTGTCACCGCCACGCTGGCGCATTAAGTGCCACAACAGCGGTGCCAACACCAGCAACGCCAATAGCCACCATGGCCGAAGAAAGTGAAAGTGCTCAAGCATCACTCAGTAGAGCCTGATCTTGAATAATCGGAAAACTTGAAGAGAGTACTGTAACGCAGTGCCAAAATGGCACTCAACAACAGAGCAACAGCCAGTGGCCACGGATAGAGTGCGCTCACCGGGCGAAAAGTTTGCTCGTCACCGACCACCGGCTCTAACGCATCCACCTGGTTGTAGATCTGCTCCAGTGCGGCACTATCTTTGGCGCGAAAATAGACGCCGCCGGTAACATCGGCTATCGCTTGCAGTGTCTTCTCATCCAGATCTTGCGACGGGTTGACGGTACGGCTGCCAAACAGACTGCGCACACGCATACTCTCAGCACCGACGCCGATGGTGTAGATGCGCAACCCCTCCTTCGCCGCCAGCTGCGCCGCCTGCAGTGGCTCCACCTCACCTGCCGTGTTGGCACCGTCGGTCAACAGAATCAGTGCGCCACTATTGGCGCTGCCATTACCATCGGTAGCTGCAACAGCCGCTCGCGAACGTTGGCGCAACCGTTTGACCGCCAGACCGATGGCATCGCCCATCGCGGTCTCTTGTCCGGCAAGGCCGATCTCCGCCTCATTGAGCATCACCTGTACTGTGGTTCGATCAAAGGTCAGCGGCGTCTGCAGGTAAGCCTGACGACCAAACAGAATCAATCCGAGCCGATCACCTTGCCGACGTGCGATAAATGCCCCCGCCGTGGCTTTGACCACCTCCAGTCGGTTGGTCTGTTTACCATCAAGCGTGAGATCAGGAACCTCCATGCTGCCAGAGATATCGATCGCCAGCATCAGATCGCGGCCACTGGCCGGTATCGCAATGGCCTCCCCCAACCACTGTGGTCGCGCTGCAGCCAGCACCAACAGCAACCATATCGCGCTCATCAATAGCCAGCGCCATTTCGATGACTGCAGCGTAGTAGCGCCGTGAGCACGTAGCGTTGCCATCTCATCGGCAAACGGCAGTTTCAGTGCCGCCGCTGAGTGGTCACGTGCAGCAGGCCACAAGTAACGTACCAGCCACGGCAGGGGTAGTGCCACCAATAGCCATGGCCACTGCAGTTCGATCATGTGTTTTTCTCGATCCACTGCTGAATGAGGTCAGTGAGCGCAGCGCTGTCATCAATAGCGGGCTGGCGCTGATAGGGAGCACTGACCAGCACGGTGCCGGGGCCGTTGCTAAACGCGCCAGACTGCTCGTCATGCGCACGCTCACCCAAGCCCTGATCCAGATAGCGCAACCACGCATCGCCCACCAACCCAGCCGCCTGCTGCCCGCGTCCGCCGCTAAGTGCTACCCGACGCAACAAGATAGAGAGCTGCGCAACGAAAGCCGTGACATCCCCATCCGCCTCAAAAATGCTTTTCAGCCGTTGCAGCTCGGCCAACGCGCTGCGGCGCAACGCCCGCTTACGCCTCCAATGGCGATAGAGCACGATAGAGATAACCAGCAAGAGCAGCGCGCCCGTCACCAACCACCAACCCAGCGCTGGCGGCCACCACGAGACGGCGGGCGGCGCATGGATATCGCGCAGACTGTCGAGGGTGTTGGGCGCTTCGTTCATCGGCGACTAGAACGACCAAAAGAGAAGTTGAACGTTGGCTGCCATAACTATGTGCGCCCCGCCAATGTCAAACGCAGCACAGCAGCCACGTCATCATCGGTTGCCAACTCTGCGAGCCTGACCCCTTGCTTGCGAAACAGGCTGCTCAGGGTCTCAAGACGATGGCTGAATTGTTGCCGATACTGTTCGCGGGCGCTGCGTTTGACGGTGTCTATGGCAAAGGTACCCGCCTCTCCGGCGACGTTGTAGCGGCCCGGTGGTGGCAGTTCGTGCTCTAGCGGGTCGTAGATAAAGAACGGCAACAGATCATTGTGGCGGCTCAGCAGCACAAGATGACGCTCCGCCTCCTCATCGAGTTGACGAAAATCACTGAGGATAAAAATCAGACTGCCGGGGCGGGCGACACGGCGCAGGCGATTGAGCGCAAAAGCTAAACCGGAGCGCTCGGATGCCGTCTGAGTGGTGCCATCCACCAGTACTTTTAACAGCTGTAACACGCCACGCTGGCCACTGGTTGGGCGCACTTCACGGTGCCCGGAAGATGAAAAGAGCAGACCACCAACCCGATCACCACCGGCACACGCAGCCCACGCCAAAATAGCCGCCGCCTCGGCGGCAACGACCGACTTGAAGGTACGCCGCGTACCAAAATGCATGGTGGCACTCCCATCCACCAACATAAATACGGGTCGCTCGCGCTCTTCGCGAAACAGCTTGGTAT
>JAADGQ010000028.1:0-21167 GCA_013152295.1 Gammaproteobacteria bacterium
TCCATTAGCTTCTGAACTGAAGTGTAGTCCTTTGGCCTAATCCAGCCCATATACTTTCCGGCTAAAGCTGCTTGGCTCTCTTTTGAGATACTCAATAGAACATCTGCTACCTGTTTAGAAAATCTGTCAGGTATGTGTTTTAGTGCACTAAAAACCCATTCTGGATACAGTTTTGTACTGAGAAAAAAAGGAAACGTCTTTACATCTTTATTGTTTAAAACCCGCACATAACGCATGTCAATTTTTCTGGAAGCCTCTAAACGTTCCAACAGATCTGTACGCACCACTCCCGCGTCAACGCTTCCATTAATTACTGCGTAAACAACTTCAGCTTGAGTTCTGCTTTTTGCGAATTTCAGGTGTTTGAGCTTGTTTTTTGGATCGAAACCTTGCTCCAGCATCTCTAACCAAGCGATACGCCAACCACCAAAAGCTTGTTCGGAAACAACCATCAAACTTTTGTCTTCCAGGTCACTGAAGGTCAATATGTCGACATTTTTAGCGTGGGTAAAAACAACAGATCCAAATCGGTCCTGTCCTGTATTCGCGCGTTTATTATTCAGGGTAGCCAGGGCTTTGGCGCCATGGAGTTGTTTAGTTTCAACGAATGAGGATGGGTTGGTGAGTAAAAAATCGAATTCCTTTCGCGCTGCGCGCGCTGAGATCTCTTTTAGGTTGATAATAGGCAGAAGCGAGAAATGGTGACCCTTTATCTGTTCGTTTAAGGTATCTATCGTCGGTTGCCACTGCTGGGTGGCTTCCTCAATTCCATGATGTGCGCGTACCGCAACTTGATACTCTTCGGCTTTTAGCTCCACCGTAAGAAGCAAAGATAGAAGAAGTATCAAAAACGGGATTTTAAAAAAATCCATTATTTATTACCGTCGATTTACTCTATTACACTGAAATAAGCACAAAACCATCTCAAATAAAAAGCACGTGTATATCGAAGACGTTTTGGCGCTAGTGGTCTGTAATCGGGTGCTGGAGAGAAAAGCTAAAGTATTTTTTTGATGGGGTTACCGGGTGATTATTCACCTTAATGTTGTATCAAGGTGCTCGGTCGGTTGGTCAGAACACTTCGAACATGAGTGGGTGGTGAAGGCAGTTATGGGTAGCGGCGGAAATAGTGGCGGGTCATGGTGTCAGTCACCGTCGTTGACCGTGTACAGGGGCGGTAGTGTTCCTGATTTGTTGACATGATAGCGGCCATCTTTGCCACGGTGGCCGAGTATGCGTAGCGACTGTTCGAGCTGTCGGTTGTTGCGGTTGGTGGCGGAGAAGATGCCGTTGAGTGTGTAGTTGCCGTTGTTCTCTAACGTTATGTCAGCTTTGGCTCTGAGGCGTTGGCCTTTGCTGGTGAGTTTGCCGATGACCTGCTCATCTTCTGTGCTTAGTAGTAGCGACAGGTCATCCAGTTTGGTTTTGCGGATTGCGGTGACTGCGGCGCTGTCCCAGCGGATGGTGCCCTGTGCCGCAACAAGGTAGCCGTTATCGAGGGTGAGGGTCTCCAGGTCAGCGTTGATGTGGCCATGGAGGTCGAGCGGAATCGCGGAAGAGAGGGTCTGGAGGTCACTGGCGGGCATTGTGATGTGCAGCTCCTCTATGGTGATTGTCTTGTCGAGGCCGACATTGACGGTGGCACTGATGTTACCGTTGTTGGTTTTTGCAGTGATGGCGACGGATGCATCCCCGATAAGCAGTGCCAGGGGATGAGCTTTCCACGAGACTTTATGTAAGCGTGCATCGCCGAATACGATGGTCTCTGCTGTGCCGCGCCATATACTGCCGCCGAGTTGATAGAGCTGTGCTGGCAGGCGCTCTTTGACCATGCTGTAGGCATGTTGTGCGGGAAATGTGACGATTAAAAACAGCAGGTAGAGCGCGGCAAACGCGAGCGCGTAACGCATTATTTTCATTGCTTGGCACCTTGTAGCGTCAGGCGGACGTTAACCCGTCCGCCGCTGCCGTCCGCATTGGAGTCGATGCTGGTGCTGATAACGGTAATGCCGTAGTCGCGCTTGATGCGCGTGAGCCAGCGCACCATGTCATCAAATGAGGCCTCTTGCAGACGGATGCGTACCTTGTCGCTGCCGGAGGGTTCGACCCGTTTCAGGGCGCTGCCCAGTTTGCCGCTCTTTGCCGTTTGGTCGATGAGTGTCAGCAGCGATTTGCCGCTGCTGTTTTTGCGGCGCGTGGGTGCGCTGCCCTGTAGTGATTTGGCTTCGAGCGCTGATTTTTGCATCCACTGCAGCAAGGTCTGTTGGTCGGCGGTGGTCTGTCGCAGGCGGTCTGTGCTGTTTTTAAAGGGCTGCCAGGCTAGAAAATAGATCATCATGATGATCAGCGCGGCACCACCGCCCAGCAGCATGGCCTGCTCGCGTGGTTTTAGCTGCGCCAGTGCGGCGGGTATCTTCATGAGCGGTTTTCCTCAATGCGCAGCCGCGCCTCTACTTGATCGCCACGGGCTGATGCGGATTGCAGCTTAACTTTGATCGCGCTGTTTTTCGCCAGCGTCTCTTTCAGTTGGTCAAGCGTCTGCAGGTTGTTGATTTTGAAAGCGAGGCTGAGCACGCCATCTTTGTAGTTGATCTTCTGTAGCTGCAGCGACGGAATCTGTTTCAGCGCGGGTCCGCTGACCTCCAGCAGGTTGATGAATCCTCCCGGTGCCCGGCCTGCGTTACCGCGCAGCTCGATCAACTTACGCTTCATCTGCACCTGTGCATCTACCACTTTGCGTGCGTTGGGGAAGGTGTTGAGGTAGATCTGCTCGATCTGCCGTTGCAGCGACTGCTCGCTGCTTTTATAACGCAGGTAGTCGCTGACCGTCAGCGCAACGCTGAGTAGCAGCCAGACAGCGGCTAGCGCGGCAACTGGAATCCATGGTCGCCAGTAACGACCGAGTTTTTCATGCAGACTATAGGGGCCTTGGCGCAGGTTGATGCTCTGCGCTGCAACATAGGATTGAGCCATGATGGCGACGGGGTGATTGTTGTCACTCTCGAAGACGGTCTCGCAATCTGCCAGTTCGAAGCTCGACGATGGGCTGCCTTCACTGTCGATGACGCGCACCCAGGCGGGTGGGGTGTCTGCCTCTGCGATGGCGATGCCGAGCACCAGCTCCAGAGATTCACTTTCGACGCTAAAGCCGGATTGTGCGCCGGTGCGCACCAGCACCATGTCGGAATAACTGCGCAGCACCGTCCAGCCGCCTTCGGTGTAGGGCAGGGCGAGTACTTCCGGTACCAGTGCGTAGGGCTGTATGGCGCACGTCTCCAGCTCCTCAATCCACGCCTTCATGCATGAGTGGGCGATGGCTGCGAAGTTTAGTTTGCCCGCTTTGTCGCGGTCGCCGACGGCAAAGTGCAGCGCGTCAATATCTTCGATCAACTGCTCTTCAAAAGCATATGGCAGAGCTGCGAGTATGCGCTGGCGGTTTTGGGTAGGGATTGTTGCACTGGCCAGCAATACGTCGATAGTGGGCACCAAAACAGTGACCCGACAGCCTGTGGCCAGTGCGGTGGTTTGATGCAGTGGACCGTGGCCGACTTCGTCGGGGAACTCGTCACCGCTGTTGAGCCTGGCCCAGCTGACTTCGCCAGAGATGTTGGCATCGAGTCGTATGAACAGTTGATCAGCCATAATCAGTAGGCTCCCTGGCCGCGTATGACCACAGTGATCTTTCCGCTGGCGGGCCGTTTGATCAGACTGTAGAGGATGCCTCTGCTGCTACCGAACTGGCTGTGGGTGGTGAGCATGAAGTATTGCGATGAGACGCCGAGACCGTTGGCATCGACGTTGCGTCCGTTCAGCGCGGGCAGCGCCAGAAAATCCTGCACGTCATTCAAACCCTCTTCGCCGCGGGATTCGGCGATGGCTTCGGCTTCAGCGGTGGCGATGTTTGCAGCGATGGTTTGCAGTACCGGGGGTGGGGCGGTATTCAGATTGATATTGGTTCGCTCTGGCAGCGCAGCGATGTAGGGTGACAATTGTGTGTACGCCTCGTAAGTGAATCCTTTGACTAACAGTAACTCGCTGGGGCTGGCCATCAATGCATTGGCGGTACGATAGGGGATGTTATTGCCTAGGTATTCGCCATCTTCAGCACCGCCGGGAAATGTGGAGTCAGCGTCTTTGTCGATCCAGTCCAGCGCCGCATCGGCCAAGTCGGGTGAGAGATCGAATGCTTGTAGCAGGCGTTTGAAACGGGCCACATCCAGCGCGCTGATTTTCCCCTCATTGTCGACTAGATTATTGATGTTAAAACGTCCCTGCATATCTTCGACGCGGCCCAGCACTGAGCCGTCTTCTACTGTTAGTGGTGGCAGTTCGATGGCCCAGTCTTCTGCCAGCGCATCGATTTTATTGTCTTTGCGGTCGGTGTCGAGTATGCCACGAACCCATGATTCTGCACCCAATGAGAACAGGTAGCCGCGGTCATTGTCTAGCAGGTTGGCTGTACGACGAATGTCGAGCTGTTGCCGCTCCACCATGGCGATGGCGGTGGCACTGGCCAGCGCGACGATCAAGATCGCGGTGATGAGTGCTACGCCGCGTTGTTGTCTGTATTGTTTGGGGCTCAACGACTGTTACTCATGGGTAGCTGCTCACTGGTAGGCAGGGCACGGCTGTATTTTAAAATGGCTGTGTTGTAAAACAGGTGACGTCTTTTTACCTTGTTTAAATTTCCGGTACGCGGAACAGCCGCACAATGGTGCCCCAACCTTTGATCTCAACGCTCAATTCTACCGCACGAGGCAGTTGGTGTGGCTTGCTGTTTGCGTTGTTGTTACCAAGGTTGCTGCTATTACTATTCATCGGCCAGTTTGGTTGCCACTTCAGCTGCTCATCAAGGTAGCGTATCTCGACTGACTCCACCTCATCGATCAACACGGTTTCGTTGGCTTCGCCATCCTGCGCACGGTCAATGGTTGGCCAGCTCAAGCGCATCAGTCTGTTTTCATCGAGCAGATAGGCAACGCGCTGCAGGTTGCTGCGTGCATAACCGCCGGGGTTGCGCCGCCCAGTGCGGGTGAGTTCGATGAGCGCGCCGCTACGCGTGTTGCTGCTGGTCAGTGCTGCCACGCGATCACCGTATTGGTCGCGGATGGGACGGGCGACGGTCTGTTCAATGTCACGGCCGATGAATGTGAAGGCGGTCTGCAGCTCTGTTAAGCGCTTTGCTTGTTTTCCGACATGCTGGTGTGTGTTGAGCACGGCGTTAAGCCCGCCATAGGCCATCATTGACATGATGGAGAAGATGGCCATCGCAACGACCAGCTCAAGCAGTGTGAATCCTTGCTGTGAATCGTCACACTGATGGTTGTTTTGCGCAGCGGCTGGTATCACGGATTGTTGACCACGTAGCCGATCAGGGTGGTGAGGGGGCGATCGTGACTGGGATCGCTACGCACCTCGACATCGATGCGACGAAAGTAGTCGTAGGGGGTGCCGGTGATGGTCACCGTCCAGTGCCATTCGCGCCCGGCCATCTCGCTCTCACCGTTGCTGATGCCGATGTTGGGCCATTTGCCACTGACCTGCATCTCGGTGAGTTTGTTCATTGCTACCCAGTGGCTGAGTGTGCGGTCTCGTAGGTGCGCTGCATTGGCGGTGTTGCTGCCGCTGCCACTGATGATGGCGGAGAGGGCCAGGGCCAGTATGGCGAGTGCGATGACCACTTCGAGCAGGGTGAAGCCACGCTGTGTACGTTGTCGCAGGCATGTCGTATGGTGCGATAATTTCAGCGTCAAGGTTTGACCGGCAGGTAACACGACTATCTCGATTCGGCAGATTCAGTGTAGAGTTCGGTCATCTCCAGTTTGCCGGTGGCTTGCCCGGTGATGCGATACCCCGCTGTGCTCTGTTCATTGCGCAGCACCAGTTCGAATGGGCTCATCTCACCGCTGGAGAGAAAGTAGAGGCGCGCTTTGTCGCCGCTATCGGCGTTGAAAAATGCCTCCTCTTCGATGCGGCTTTCAAAAACGACGGCATCGTTGAACTCCCGCTTGCGAAACGTCGCATCATCGCCGATGGTGAGCCACTGATCCTTTTTCTCTTTGCCGTCGCCGGGCTCCAGCACCGAAAATTCATAACCCGTCTCGCTGACCTGCAGTGCGTACTCCCGCGACTTAAAAATCGCCTCTTCGCTGATCAGCTTAATCAGAGAGGTTAGGCGTTGTGCCTCTTCGCGGATCACTTTGCTGCTGCTGGTATTGACGGAGAGCATGGCGAAGCTGAATATGATGCCGATAATAAACAGCACCACCATCAGCTCGATTAGGGTGAAGCCACGGTTGATGGCCTTAGCCCTTGCTCTGTTCATTAACGCCATGTTCACTGCTATCGCCGATAGCTTCTTCTCATCTGTGTGCGGTTTTCATCGCGGGGTGCGCGCTCTTTAACCACCCAGACTCCAGTTGCCAATGTCAGCATTCACGCCGTCGCCGCCGGGTTGCCCATCAGCACCAAGGCTGTAGATGTCAAGTTTGCCATGCGTGCCTGGGTTTAAATATTGGTAAGGTTTGCCCCACGGATCTTTCGGCAGGCGGTCGATATAGCTGCTCTCTTTCCGTTGCCCGGAGTCGCTGCCCTGTTGAGTCAGTGCTTCCAACCCCTGGTCGGTGGTCGGGTAGTTGAAGTTATCCAGCTTGTAGAGGTTGAGCGCATTCTCTAACGTGCGCACATCCTGCTGTGCTTTGATGATGCGGGCGGCGTCGGGGCGATCCATTAAATTTGGCACAACAAACGCGGCGAGTATGCCCAAGATAACAACGACCACCATGATTTCGATCAGGGTAAAACCGTATTGTGCTGCTGTTGGGTCGTTGCGCGGGCTGTTGTGTGGGGTGAAGCAACGCGTGTTTTTTGTGGCTTTCCGTATCATTTTCTATGCACCATTAGTGTTCTTCAGTTTATTGAATTCATTCAATATAAAAATATCGCGCCCATTATGTGGTGATGGCTGCTTTGAGACAACACTCATGTACGGGGCTCATGACAGCGCGGTGGCCTACTTTATCAGTTGGTTAATCTCGAAAATGGGCAGCAGTATCGCTAACACGATGATCAGTACAGCAACCCCCATAAACAGGATCATCGCCGGTTCAAACAGTCCGACAATTTTTGCGATCAATGTTTCCACTTCACGCTCCTGACTTACGGCGGCTCTTTCGAGCATCTCTTCCAGATTGCCGCTGGCCTCGCCACTGGCAATGAGATGAACGGTCATGGGTGGGAAGTAGCCGCTCTCATCCAGCGCTTTATGCAGACTGCCTCCTTCGCGCACCGTGCGCGCGGCTTGTTCGACGGCGGTGCGCATGGGTTGGTTGGAGACCACCTGGGCAGAGATGCGCAGTCCTTCAAGAGCCGGTACGCCACTGGCGGTGAGGATGCTGAAGGTTCGTGCGAAACGTGCGCTGTTGAGACCACGCACCAGCTTTGATATCAGCGGCAGGCGTAGCAGCAGGCGGTGATACTGCTTTTTTGGTCCTGGCTTGCGTAGCAGGCTTTTGGTGCCAACGATCACCACGGTGAGCCCGCCAATGAGCAGCAGAGCATGGTCGCGGAGAAAGTCGCTGACGGCAATCAGGCCGACGGTTAGCGGTGGTAGCTGCTGGTCCTGGTGCTCGAACACTTTGACCACCTGTGGCACAACAAAGGTGAGCAGCGCGATGATGACCAGTATGGCGACCACGGTGACGATGATCGGGTAGACCATGGCGAGCTGGGTTTTCTGCTGCATCACCTGGCGGCTTTCGGTATGGTCGGCAAGTCGCTCCAGCACCATATAGAGGAAACCCGACTGTTCACCGGCTGCTACGGTAGCGCGATAGAGATCGGAGAATATATGCGGAAAGTCCTCCAGTGCGGTGGCCAGCGAGTGACCCTCAAGCACGCGCGAACGGACCGCCATGAGCATGTTACTAAGGCGTGGTTTTTCAGTCTGTTTGGAGACGGTGAACAGCGCTTCTTCAACTGCAAGGCCGGAGCGCACCAGTGTCGAGAACTGACGTGTGATCAGTGCTAGGTCGGTGGCGTTGATGCCGCGCTGAAACGAGAATTTTTTACTCTGGCCACGATTTTGTCGTTGCTGAACTTCGGTGACGGTGAGTGGCACTAGCCCCTTGTCACGCAGCTGTTGGCGGACCTGCCGGGCGGCATCCCCCTCCAGTACGCCTCTGTTCTCTTTCCCTTGTTGATCAAGAGCAGTGTATTCAAAAGCAGCCATGGTCAGGACTCACGGGTGACGCGCATCACCTCTTCCAGCGTGGTGTCGCCTGCTAACACACGGCGCAGGCCATCATCGCGAATGCCAGGCGTACGGGTGCGGGCGTGCTTCTCTAGTTGATGTTCACCCGAGCCGTCGTGAATCATGATGGCGATCTCTTCATCGACTTCGACCAGTTCGTAGATGCCTGTGCGCCCGCGATAGCCGAGACCATTGCATTTATCGCAGCCTACTGCGCGGTAGTAGGTGGGTGGTTCGCTGGGTGCCACGCCGAATATCTCGCAGTCTGCCGCGCTGGCTTGCACTGACTGTTTGCAGTGGGGGCAGAGCAGACGCACTAAACGCTGTGCCAATACACCGAGCAGGCTGGAGGAGAGCAAAAATGGTTCAACGCCCATGTCGCGCAGGCGGGTCACCGCGCCCACTGCGGTGTTGGTGTGCAGGGTGGAGAGTACCAGATGGCCGGTGAGACTGGCCTGCACGGCGATCTCTGCCGTTTCGAGGTCGCGAATCTCACCGACCATGACGATATCGGGGTCCTGGCGCAAAATGGCCCGCAGGCCGCGTGCGAAGGTCATGTCGACGCGGCTGTTGACGTGGGTCTGACTAATGCCATCGAGGTAATACTCAATCGGGTCTTCCACCGTCATGATGTTGCGCTTTTTGTCGTTGAGGCTGGTGAGCGCTGCGTAGAGGGTGGTGGTTTTGCCAGAGCCGGTGGGGCCAGTGACCAGAATCACGCCATGGGGGCGATGGATGACGCGGTTGAGGGCAGCCAGTGTCTCTTCCTGCATGCCAATGCTGGGCAGGTCGAGACGGCCTGCCTGTTTGTCGAGCAGGCGCAGTACGACGCGCTCGCCGTGGCCAGAGGGGAGGGTGGAGACGCGTACATCGACGGGCCGGTTAGCCACACGCAGCGAGATGCGGCCATCTTGAGGCAGGCGTTTTTCGGCGATGTCGAGTTTGGCCATGACCTTGATGCGTGATACCAGCAGTGGTGCCAGCGCGCGTTTCGGTTCGATCATTTCGCGCAGCACACCATCGACGCGAAAACGCACCACCAAGCGGGATTCGTAGGGCTCGATGTGGATATCTGAAGCGCCTTCCTTGATCGCCTCAGTGAGCAGTGCGTTGAGCAGACGGATGATCGGTGCGTCATCTTCGCTCTCCAGCAGGTCTTCTGGCTCTGCCAATTCTTGGGCGACGCGCGACAGATCGAGTTCGTCGCCGAAGTCATCCATCATCTGCATGGTCTGCCCGCCACCTTGCTCGTAGGTCTGTTGTAACACCGTTTCAAACTCTTCGCTGTCGAGTATTTGCAGTCGCAGCGGCACGCCGAAGTGGCGGCGCAGCTCCACTAGTGTCAAATTGGAGATACCTGGGCGGTAGAGAATGATGGCCTGGTGGTCGGCAATACTGCTGACTAAAATACCGTGCCGTTTGGCGTAGGCGAACGGCACATGTTGCTCCGGCAGCGCTTCCGCTTGCAGCGGCGCCTCGGTAAACTCCTCAGGCTCGAGTGCATTGTCGATGGGTGTGGTCACTGTCGCGAGGCTCAGCGTTTCTCGTCAGCGTCGATTCCAGCAGCGCTATCGCTGCCCTCGAAAGGTGGGGGCAGCTCCAGGAAATGGTCGAGTGGGCTCAACAATGGCGCCTCATCATCGGGCAGTAGCGAGATACCAGCATTTTTGATCTCCAGCTGTTTGTCGCGAATGTAGTCATATTTGTTGCCGCTGATACGGGTGGTAAGCGTGCCCTCGCGCATGATGACCGGGTGGATGAAGACCAGCAGGTTGGTTTTTCTTTTGGTCGAGCGGTCGTAGCGGAACAGACGACCGATCAGGGGGATATCGCCAAGCAGTGGTACTTTTTGGCTGTTCTCTGCAAGGTCATCGGTGAGCATGCCGCCGAGTACGACAATCTTGCCGTCATCCACCATCACGCTGGTTTTGATAGAGCGGGTGTTGGTGATGGTGTCTACCGCAACTGAACTGGGGCTGATGCTGTCGATAGTCTGTTCGATATCGAGGCGCACCGCGTTGCCCTCGTTGATCTGTGGCTTGACCTTTAGGGTGATGCCGACGTTTTCGCGGTTGATGGTCTGAAACGGGTTGGTGGCTGATGTGCCGCTGCCGGTGGAGGTGAATGAGCCAGTGAGAAACGGTACTTTCTGGCCGACGACGATCTCGGCCTCCTCATTGTCGAGGGTGATCAGTGTTGGCTTGGAGAGTACGTTGGAGGAGCCGTCGCCCTCCAGTGCTCGCACTAGGGCGCCGAAGTTAAAGCTGCCGCTGTTGAATTGACCGAACCCCACGGTGACGCCGGGGGCGGCCGCACTTGCGGTGCCTGATGCGATTGCTGCGCCGATCTCACCGATGCTGCTGCCACTGCCGCCGACGTTGAAGTTGACGATGCCGACGGGGTTGTCTGATGGCAGGCCATCAAGTACCCACTGTACGCCCAGCTCGGCGGTACGGCTTGAGGTGACCTCGGCGATTACCCCTTCAACCAGCACCTGAGCGCGGCGCACGTCGAGCTGTTGTATGACTTGTTTTAGCGCATGAATCTGGTCTGGTGGAGCAGTAATCACGATGCTGTTGGAGGGCTCTACCGCTTGAATGTTGATCGGTGTTGAGCCTGCTTTGGCGCCTTTTCCCTTAATGCTGCGCTTCTCCTGTTCCATGCTTTTGCCGATGCCGGTGAGTACGGGCACCAAATCTTTGGCTTTGGCGTAACGCAGGAAGATCACTTGAGTGTTGCCGCTGGTTTCAAGCGGAGTGTCGAGGTGCGCGATGATGCTGCGCAAACGCAGTCGTCCTGCTTTGGCACCGCCGATCAGTACGCTGTTGGTGCGTTCATCGGCGATCAGTATGGGCGGCACCGATGCGTTGCCTTTAGCGCCTTTGTTCGCCTGCTGTGCAAGGGTTGTCAGAATGCGTACTACCTCAGATGCAGACGCATGTTTGAGAGGAATGACCTCTACCTCGTCGCTACTGGGTTGGTCGATACGATGGATAACCTGAATGAGTCTAGTGATGTTCGCCGCGCGGTCAGAGATGATTAGCACATTGGCTGGTGCGTAGGCAGCCATATGACCCTGTTGTGGCATCAGTGGTCGCAGGATAGGAACCAGCTGTGGCGCGGAGACATTTTCTAGCTGCAACACCCGCGTGACAACCTCATCGCCACGGCCGGGTCGTCGTGCCGAAGCCATTACCCCAGCGGACTGCTTGGCACTGGCTGAGGGGATAATTTTGATTGCGTTGCCGCTGGGGATGGCGGCGAAACCATGCACTTGCAGGATGGTGAGAAAGACCTGATAGACCTCATCTTTATCCATTGGGTGAGAGGAGATGATCGTTGCTTTGCCCTTTACGCGGGGGTCGACGATGAAGTTTTTGCCCGTCAATTGGGAGACGGTCGTAATCACCGATGACAGGTCAGCATCCTTGAGGTTGAAGGTGATGGATTTGGCCATTGCCGATGTAGTGACGACGAGGCTCAATAATCCCCATGCGATGATCATCTGCGCCAACCTGCGTTGATAGCGCATGGTGGATTGGCGAAGCGATTTTCCCGAACTGGCCATTATGGTTCTGTTTTCCAAATCAAAATGAGTGTTCATCCCTGTTCCCGGTCTGTGGCAACGGCTGGGTGTTGGCGATCCAAGCAGCTACAACCAACCGGTTCGAATTTTGACGGGATGTTGACATTCGACGCCTGACTTATCGCCCATATTAAAATTATGTTGATTATTTAGCTACTGTTCAATGAGTTAGTTGTATCATTTTGAGACTGTTTTGAAGTTATGCCTTCAAGCGTTAAAGCCGATTATGGGTCCATGCGCTTTGTGATGGTTGTCGGTACGCCATTACGCAGCACTTCCGCAGTAATGGTGTCGGCCTTTGCCAGTTTTCTCATGACTTTCATCATGTTCGCCGAATTGCTCAGTGACACCCCATTAACGGCGGTGACCACGTCCCCGGCTTGCAATCCAAAAGCGGCCAACGCCGTTCTGTCACGACCGGGTTGAACGCGGTACCCAACCTGTCTCCCACCTTTGCGGAATGGCGCAGCTTTGATCATGTCGGCCATGCTGGCCGGGTCGTTGATCATTGTGTCGCGGTATTGGCGTACTGAAGTTGTTGCGGCAGATGAGCGGTTAAAGTCACGGTTGTTGCGACCACGACGGATTGCTGAGCGTGTGTTGGATGCCGTGGCGTTTGTTTTGTCGCGCGGCAATCGCAGCGTTTCGTAGTTGCCGTTGCGCCGCAAAATAATGCGGTCTGCGTGGACTTCACTCAGCGTTGCGCCACCGGGCAGTTGATCGCCCAGTGCATAGGTCGCATCCCCCTTTTTGGAGCCTGATGGGTTGTGAATGATTGCCAGCGCGCTCTCATCACCCGTGGCAATAACACCGCGCAGGATTAAATTGAGCTTGGATTCACGGATGACCTGTGGCTTGATGAACGCTTTTGCGGTGCTTTGAACCGTGCCAAAGAGGTGCAGTCGTGCAACGTCGGTGCTGCTTGCTGGGCGCTGCGGTGCGCTGCTGATGATTTGCTGTGCAGGTGGTGGTGCGCCGTCGTTGCCCCTGTTGGGAACGAAGCGCCAGGTGAGTTCGGCAAAATTGTAGCTCAATACAATAACCAGCAACGCGGCACTGGCCAGCGCAGTTTTCTCAAGCAGAGGCTGCAGCGATAGCGATGGAGCAAAGCTTTTCAGGTTAAGTGCCAGAGCCATGAGTTAGCGCAAATGGTCGATTAGATTGTTGGCGCTCATTGAGCGAAAAATCGAATGAAAAGTGAACATATTTTATTGCTGTTGCTGTGCAGCGAAATGTACGAAACCAATTATTGGCACAGCTTATAACCTTTTTCTCTCGAGTATTTCTTGGCAAAAGTCACATCTATGGCTATTGCTCTATTCTGGCTAGCCGTGTTTGTGGCATCGATGGATAAAAATTATAACGGCTGCAGATGACGCGGGTATGAGCGGGCTGTTTCTGCTCAGCTGTTTGCGCAATGTTTCGACCGAAGCATAGCACGGCAGGCTGAGAGCCGCATGAACCGTGCGCCGAGGGCGCTCAGCTGTTCGTCTTTGCGGGAAAAATGTATGTGCTTTTGTGAATTCATGTAGTTTTTGCGCGCATCGCTGAGGTAACATTGGCGGCAGCCGCGGCGGAACTATGCGGGTGACCTGTGCGTCCCAACTCACTAAAGGTCTTCGAAAAGTTTCGCGAGCGAAATACTTATCTATATATCTATGGAACGTCTGTATGCCTCAAAAGTTTACAAATAGGGCACTCTTTTTATCGTTACTGCTGATCGTTGCGCTTGGCATTCCGCTGGCGTCGATCGCCAAAACGAATCCCTCTTCCCCTCAGGCTGAGGGGTACGATCTTATCTCGCCCAACAGGGAGTACTCTGCAATTACGCGGGAGGTGATTGGCCAGCTGCAGCGCAAACACTACCTGCAAACAGCCGTTGATGACAAAGTCGCTTCCGCGACGCTTGACCGCTATCTGAAAGCGTTGGACTCCTCCAGAATGTATTTCCTGGGCAGTGACATCAACGCGTTTGAGCCTTACCGTACCCAGCTCGATGATATGCTCAAAAGAGGTGATTTGCAGGCTGCTTTTGGCATATTCAATCGCTATCAGGAGTATGTGATCGAGCGTTTGCAGTGGATTGTCTCGCGCCTTGATAAGGGGTTGGAAAAGATCGACTTTAAGCGTGAAGAGACCTTGGAAACAGATCGGGAGGATGCGCCGTGGGCCAAAAGCCAGGCAGATTTGGATGAGCTGTGGCGCAAGCGGTTAAAGAATGCGGTGTTAGAGCTGAAGCTTTCCGACAAGTCTTTGGATGAGATTCAAGAGTTGTTGACGAAGCGCTACAAAAACCAGCTCAACCGGGCGCGCCAGATCAACGCTCAGGATGTATTCCAGATTTTCATGAATGCCTTTACGCACACTTACGATCCGCATACACAGTACTTCTCTCCGCGTCTGTCGGAGAATTTTAATATCAACATGAGTCTGTCGCTGGAAGGTATTGGTGCGCTGCTACAGACTGAGAACGAATATACAAAAGTGGTGCGTCTGATTCCGGCAGGACCCGCAGAGAAAGCTAAGCAGCTCAAACCGGCAGATCGCATCGTTGGTGTTGGTCAGGGCAAAGATGGTGAGATTGTTGATGTGGTCGGCTGGCGTCTGGATGAGGTGGTGGAGCTGATTCGCGGGCCGAAGGGAACCACCGTGCGCCTGGATATTATTCCGGTAGATGCCGTCGATGATCACCAGACGCGCGTGTTATCGATCGTGCGCAATACGGTGAAGCTTGAAGAGCAGGCGGCACAGAAGCGGGTTATTGAGATAAAGCACGGCGATCGAAGCTATAAAATTGGCGTCATTCATGTTCCGGCATTTTATATCGATTTTGATGCGTTGCAGCGCGGTGAGCGCGACTATAGAAGCACCACGCGGGATGTGAGGAAACTACTCGAAGCGTTGATTGCCGAATCGGTGGACGGCGTAGTGATTGATCTGCGTAACAATGGGGGGGGCTCGTTGCGAGAGTCGAACACACTGACAGGCCTGTTTATCGACAAAGGTCCCACAGTGCAGGTGCGCAGCGGTAACGGTTATCTTGAGCGCCTCATGGATCCCGATCCCGGCCTTGTTTATGACGGGCCGCTGGCGGTGTTGGTGAACCGTCTTAGCGCATCAGCATCAGAGATTTTTGCCGGCGCGATTCAGGACTATCAGCGCGGTATCGTGATTGGTGGGCAGACCTTTGGCAAGGGCACTGTACAGTCATTGATCCCGCTTGATCAGGGTCAGTTAAAGCTGACCCTGGCAAAATTTTACCGGGTGTCGGGTACGAGCACACAGCATCAAGGGGTGCTGCCGGACATCGCTTATCCTGTTCTGTTCGACACGGAAGAGATCGGTGAGAGTGCTTTGGAAGGGGCGTTGAAGTGGGATCGCATTCGCCCGCTGCGCTATCGCCGCTATGGTGATCTCGCACCCTATCTGGATCAGGTTCGTGTGCGCCACTTGGCACGTATCAAAAATTCTCCGGATTTTAACTACCTGGATGAGCAGATTCACCACCTTGACGAGATCAGGAATAAAAATGTGGTTTCGTTGAACGAGGCGAAGCGCAAGCAGGAACGTGCCGACTCGGATGCGTGGCGACTGCGCATCGAGAACAAGCGCCGGGTTGCCAAGAGCGAGAGTCGCTTTAAGGACATCAAAGCGCTTAGGGAGTTTGAAGAGGCAGAGGTGGAAAAAGCGAAGAGTTCTGCGAATACAAGGGATGAAGAGAACGACTTTTTGGTCGAGGAGAGTGGCCACATCCTCCTCGATATGTTGGCGCTCTCCGGTAAGCACGGTACGCAGACTGCGGTTGCGGCTCAATAGCGGCCCAACAATTGGTGCACTGGACCGTTCTCGGGTAGCTTAGCTAACCATTGAAATAGCGCTGCAAGTGCGTTGCAAACGGCACTTCATCATCTGCTTCGATGCGCTGCTGGTGCTGTAGCGAGCGGCGCGCTTCGTCCTCAAAATAGCCTCGGCTCGCCGCGCTGAGCGTCTGGGCCGCGAAGTGGTTACGGTGCTGTTGGGAGAGGCGCAGGCCGTAGTGAAAAAAAGCCTCGTTGTTGGTGCGCATTTCATCGAGCATGATGGCCGACGGTGTGAGCCCGGCATCACGGAACAGCGCCTGCTGCTGTGCCAGCGTATCCTGGTAGGGCGTACCCGGCTCATCACTATCCAGCACTTCACAGATACCCTGCATGGCCGCACAGAGTTCCAGTCCCCACCTTTTCAGGTCGCGAGTACGGCCATTTTGAGCTAATTGCAGTCCCGGCTTTCTCCCCTCATGAGCAACGCGTTTGAAGTTGGCGTCGATCTCACGGCACTCATCGCTGTCGATGGTCGGGCTGTCATCGAGTTGGCAGAAGGCCATGAATGCGTGCAAAAAACGTAGTTGGCTCTCGTTGATTCCCAATGGCTCGCGCATATTGATGTCGAGCGCCCTGAGTTCAACGTATTTGACGCCACGGCGCTGCAGCGCCCGTGCGGGTTTTTCGTTCTCCTGCAATAACTGCTTCGGACGAATGCTGCTGTAGTACTCGTTCTCAATTTGTAGAATGTTGGTGTTGAGTTGGCGGTATTCACCATTTGTGACGACACCGATCTTTTCATAGGCAGGGTAGGAGGTCGTAGTGGCTGTGATGAGGCTCTCCACGTAGCTGGGCAAACTGTTGTAGCAGGCGCTGACACCCATGTCGGCAGCCAGTTCGTTGGTGTAGCCGATATCGCCCATGCGCAATGAAGTTGCATAGGGGCCAAATAGCGTGTGGCTGTCGAACTCATCGAGGCCACTCTCCCTGCCTTGCAGAAACGATTTACATACGGCCGGAGAGGCGCCGAACAGATAGAGAATCAACCAGCTGTAGCGTCTAACGTTGCGGATCAGCGAAAAGTAGCTGCTGGAGATGAACTCCTGTAATGGCTGCGTTGCTTTTTCTGACGCTTGATAACAGGGCCAGAACGCATCAGCGAACGAGAAGTTGAAGTGGGCGCCGGCGATGATCTGCATCGGGCGTCCGTAGCGGTGGCCGAGGCCGCGCCGATAGATAGTTTTCATCATGCCCTGATTAGAGCTTCCATAGCGGGCAATGGGGATCTGCTGTTCGCCGCTCACGACGCATGGCATGCTGGTTGTCCAGAGCATCTCATCGCCGATTTTAGTGTAGGTAAACAGGTGGGTTTCATGCAGAAATTGGAGTAGTTCTGCGATGTTGTTACGCGGTGGCGTAATAAATTCCAGCAGCGCTTCAGAATAATCAGTGGTGATGTAGGGGTGCGTTAATGCCGACCCCAATGCGACAGGGTGCGCCGTTTGTGCGAGATGACCGTCATGGGTGACGCGCAGACTCTCTTTCTCAAGCCCAACGATGCACTGTTTCAGCAGTGCTGAGTGGCCAGAGTTAATCAGACGGCTGAGCCGCTGTTGTGCAAGCGTAAACACGGTATGGGATCGCTGAAAAGTTAGGTCGTCGGGTTAGAATCGGCTGATTGAACTTAATATGGACGCACGCACTATCACCTACTTTTGCTGTTGTTGCTCAGCGGGTTAGATGGCGTTTGGGTGGGTGAATTTATGGCGGCACACTGTAACACAGCTGGTGTTGCGGTACACGGCTATTTGATGATTGTCGTACACTGCTTGTTCGGGGCTTGTTCTGCCATTTGTTTTCTGAATACGAGGACTTGATACACTGCTGCTACCGGAGACATTGCCGATGTGGTTTACCTTAACTTAAGGCTTGAGGGAGATTTTTAAATAGTGATTTTGTTGTTCCGTGTGCAACGCGTTTTTCTGCTGGCTATTAAATATCGTCGGAGACTTCTGTGAAGCGTGGTTTAGCACTATTGGCGTGTGGTGTGGTGGTGGGTTACCTCATTGCGTTGCTGCGTTTTGGTGGTGAGTTGGCGCCTGCTCCACCGCTGCCGCGAATCGCTGAGCCATCGACACTGCCGTTTCCACCGCCGCCTACGGAGGTGTTATCGCTGGCCGGGGCAACGCAGCCGTGGCGGGACAGCGATGCAGTGGTGCGCGTGGAGCTGGAGAAGAGCGGCGGCGGATTACTGGTGACATCGGGAGTGGTGGTCGGTGATGAGCGTCTGTTGTTGCTGCCGCTGCAGACGTTAGCTGAGGCGCGTGCAGCCTGGTTCAACGACTTTCAGCAGCGCCGTCAACCGCTACTTAACGTGGTTGCGGTTGACTATGCCCAAGGTATCGTAGCGCTCGATAGCGGTCTGCTTAGTGGTCCTGCCATGGCGCTCTCCAACGATAGTGCCTCGCTCTATCTGGGGCGCGAATTCACCGCGATCTCTATTGATGGCCAGAGCAGTGGCTGGGTGGACTCTTCAGTGATCGACAAACCACCGCGTCGCTCAGTCTATGAGGTGAATATTCGTGCTCCACTGCAGTGGTCCGGCGGCGCACTTTACGATAGTGCGGCGCAACAGCTGCTTGGCATTGCACTACTAGCCGATGAAGATGACCTGCACTACGAAGCGATCGATGCTGAAGCGATCAGCGCCGTGGTTGAGCACAGCGGCGAAGTTGAGCCGCAGTCGCTGGCCGAGTTTATCAACCACTATCTCAGCACTGTACCCGAAGGGCGCCTGCAGCAGATCGAGCGGTTTGCACAACAAAAGCGTTGGCAGCAGGCGCTGAACATGGCCGAAGCGCTGTTGATCAGCGATCCTGTCTACTTGCAGCGCAGCACGCCGCTGCTCAGCAAAATCTATCTGCAGCTGATCAAGCAGGCGCTGGCAACCGACGGGCTACGTGAAGCGCAACGGCTGCTTGATGCGGCGGGCGAAAAACTGCCCGCGAGTGCACAACGGCTCATGCTCAGTGCTGAATTGGCGCAGCGCGAGGGTCAGCTGAGTCGTGCGCGGGATTATCTGCATCAAGCGCTGGCGCTGGAAACAGACCCGGCGCTTGCCGGTGGGATTCGCGCGGCGATTCGTCGTGCGGTGACCAGTGCCGCGAGCGCACGGCGTGACTCAATCGCAAGTTTGGTCCAACTGTTGCAAGAAGAGATTGACGACGACCCTAACTACGCGCCCTATCATCGTCTGCTGGGGCAGCTTCTGTTTGAGCAGAGTGAGTACGAGGCAGCGCTTGTCGCCCTGGGTGACGCTATTTTGCTCGACAGCGCGCTTGAGGGTGAGTTGTCGTCGTTGATCGACAGTGCGCAGCAGAAGCTGGATACGCCAGGGCTGACCGAGGTGCCCATCGCCACTACCGATAACATTATCCGCCTCAGTATCGCGCTCAACGGTTACGGCGCACCCTTCCGTTTTATTCTCGATACCGGCGCATCGTACAGTGTTATTACCCGTGCCACTGCCGATGCCCTGGGGATTTCGGTGCCCTCCGGCGCATCGACTGTGACGCTCAATACCGCCAATGGTCGTACCCGCGCTGCGCTGGTGACGCTTGACTCCATCGACCTCAACGGTGCGGTTGTCTATAACAGCGAGGTCGCTATTCTCGATTCATTGGGGCGCTTCGACGGCTTGCTCGGACTCACTTTTTTGCGCAACTTCAATGTAGAGATCGACCACGAGCGGCAGAAGTTGGTTTTGGTGCGGCGCTAGGCAGCTGTGATTTTGGAGGCGTGACGTGGAGATCAAAACGGCGTCGGTGCCGCTACCAACCATTACCCTTAACACAGCCCGGCTGGCGCAGCTCGAGCTGCCGTCGCTACGCGTAGGGCAACTGTTGGAAGCAGTCGTGGCCAAGGTGGATAACGCGAATGTGACGCTACAGGTTGATGGCAAACCGTTGCGTGCGTCGCTGCCCCAGTTTTTAGCCCCCGCAGTGGGTGACAAGCTGACGCTGCAGTTGGCATCGCTGTCACCGCCGACATTCAAAGTGGTGTCCTCTGTGCAGGGTGATGCGGCGCTGTTGACGCAGGCGCTGCGCACGGCGTTACCGCGCCAGGGAGGATTCGCTACGCTGTTGGCCAATCTCGGCGCGCTCTCCAATGTGGCTTCTGCAGGTCAGCAAAGCGCCGCTGAGAAGTTGCCGGATGCACTTTCGTCGCTGATCAAACAGCTGCTGTTGTCTATCGCCAGCACAGAGAAGATTCGCAGTGGTGACGGTCTGCGTCAGGCGGTTAAGCAGTCTGGACTGTTTATGGAGCAGAGCCTGGCGCAGACAGCAGCTATGGTAGGAAAAGAGACAGGCCGGGTGACAGGCAATATGGCGGGGCAGGGCGATGCAGCACAGGTGCTTCAGCAATCCCAACCCCAGCCACAAGCGCAATCTGCGTTGCACAGTGGTGATCTCAAAGTGGCGCTGCTAAAGCTGCTGGCGGGGCTGCGTCACGAGGCTACGAAAGGGACGAGCACCGTTGCAGATGAGCAGACGAGCGGCGAAGCCACGCGCACTACTCCGACGGTGAAAACGGCGATGCCCTTTGGCGCTCGCTTGCCGCAACCAAACCCGCCGCCGCTGATGCGTGACACACCGCTGCAAACGCAGGCGACGGCGAAGACAGCGCCCGTGCTGCAACAGCCGTTGGTGCGTATGTTGCCACTGCTGATGGGGCAACTGATGGAGCAGGTCGAAGGGGCGTTGGCACGCATTCAGGTCAATCAGTTATCGACGCTGCAAGCGGATGGTAGCGCTGCCAATCTGTTAACAGTCGAGCTGCCGCTGCAACACAAAGAGCGCACAGACCTGCTACAGATTCGTTTTCAGCGCGAGCGGAATGGTGGTAATGGTGCGGACGATGATAAAGAGACGCCGCGCTGGTCGGCGCTGGTGGCGCTCGATCTGCCGCAACTGGGGCCACTCTACGCGCGGGTGAGCGTGGTGGGAGAGCAGGTCTCAACGTTGTTCTGGGCGGAGCAGGCGGCGACGGTGACACGTCTCAACGGTTATCTCGACGAGCTGCGTTGCGGTCTCCACGCGGCGGGCCTTGATGTGGCAGAGCTGCGCTGTCGTCAGGGTAAGCCGCCGCAGCCTGGGGCGCCGGAGCACGGTACTGCGCTGTTGGATGTCAACGTATGAGCGAGAATGGCAACGGAAAAACCTACGGTGTTACACTAGAGAGAGCAGTGGCACTACGTTACGACGGCCGCAACGCACCGACGGTCACCGCCAAGGGTGACGGCACCATTGCTGAGCAAATTGTCGCCATCGCCGAAGAGAACGGCATCCCCATCCACGAAGACCCCGCACTGATGGCTGTGCTGTCACGCCTCGAACTGGGTGACGAAATCCCTATGGCGCTCTACGTCGCCGTTGCCGAAGTGATCGCTTTTGCTTACCGGGTATCGGACCGGCAGCCGCCGTTTCGGCGTGAGTAGTTATTTTGTTTTGGCAGATTCCCCGTAGGAGCG
>JAADGQ010000028.1:21215-22930 GCA_013152295.1 Gammaproteobacteria bacterium
CTACTCAATTAATCGGCTGTGCCGAAAACAGCTCCAGCTCCCACTGCGAGTTCAGTGCATCCAGTTGTGACTTCAGGTAGTTAAATTTCGTTGCGTCGGGTGTGGTGCCGTTTTGGTCGTGGGTGAACTGCGAGGTGACTGAGTAGCCGGTACAACCGCCAACATCGGCGCAGGTCTGAAAACCGGTGCTGCCGCCACAGTTGCCATTGGTGTCTGATTCGTAACAGCCTGACATTGTTGCGAACGGGGAGACGTAGTAGGGGTTGGCGTCGTCGTTTTCATCGGGGCGTAGCAGCTTGCCACCGCTGTCAGTCTGGTTGAACCAGCCATCAAAGTCGGCCCAGGCGGGATCAAAGGGGTTGGCATTTTCGGTGCCAAGCACCCGGCTGCCGTCGGGTGAAAAGGCGGTGTAGTAGAGGCGTGTGCGGTTCTGGGGGCGTGAGCTGAGGAACTCGTTATTGTAGCTTCCCGGTGATAGCAGCTGTCCGAAAGTGACCGAGGCTGGGTCCATATCAAAGCGAATGATATTGGCAGAATAGCCGGAACCGGAGCCGACGAACACTGCTTGCTTGCCGCCATCATGCACGGATAGCGCGACGTTGGTGAGGCCGGAAAAGCCGAGGACGATCAGCTCTTGGCAGTAGTTGGCTGTGTCGGCAGGGTCAATACTCCACAGGCGCCCGGCGTTGCCGCCGCCACTGAGGACGCGCAGGCCATCGGCGGAAACCTGGGCGTTGTTGTGCCAGCCGCTACCCAGTTGGCACAGTGGCGTGGTGGTATTGTGTGTCGACCACCACTGGCTGCCGGAATTTGAGCTGACCACCAGTTTGCCGCCATCGACGGGTGAGAAAAAGGCACCGGTGGCGACACTGCCGGGTGAGGTGAAGCTCAGCGCATGATCAATGTTGATGCTGTCCAGCGCCAGGGTGTCGGGGTCAACGGTGGAGCTGTAGTAGAGGGTGGTGAAGCCGAGTGTGTCATTGTCGGCAAATGCCCACTGGCCATCGCTGAGTGCGCCGACAGTACCTTGTGTGGCAGCCAGTGCAGCCACATAAAATGTGTTAGGCAGGCTGACAAACGGGTCGGCACCGCTGCTATCCGTCAAATAGTATTCGTTGGTTCCAAGTGCACTGAGTTGCCACTGAAAGTTGGCATTAATGATTGAGCTGTTGGTGATTGCTGCGGCACCGCTGGTGGCATCCCAGCCCTCGCTCATGCCGTCGTCACCACTGGTCACGATAGTGCTGCCGTCTGGTGAGAACTTGGCGTCGTTGAGTGCCGGTGAGCCAGTGTGGGAGACGCTCAGCAATTGGGTGCCAGTGTTTGCATCCCAAATGCGCGCCGTACCATCTTCGCTGGCGGTGACCACCTTGTTACCGTCAGGGCTGAAGTAGGCGCTGTTGAGGCGCGCTGTGTGGCCGCTCAGGGTCTGTAGTATTGTGCCAGTGACGGCGTCCCAGATGATGGCTGTTTGGTCATCTCCTGCTGTGACGATGCGGGTGCCATCGGCGGAGTAGTTAGCTTGCCATGTTACGCCAATGTGGCCAATGAAGGCAGGTTCTCGGTTTCCTGTTTCGGGATCGTAAGCATTGATGTCGCCGGATGAACCGATTCCTACAAGCAGCAGGCTGTCGTTACGGGCGGGTGCGAACGAGGTGGGATAGCTGGAGGAGTAGCCCACGTAACTCTCTTTGGGTGCCAGGGTGGCAATGTCA
>JAADGQ010000152.1 GCA_013152295.1 Gammaproteobacteria bacterium
CGGTAGGGAACGGTGCTAATCAGCAGATCCACCCAGCCTAACGTCAACCACGCCTCTGCCAGTAGCAGATAGTCCTTGAGTTGAAGGGAAAACAGGCGATTGAGATTACGACTCAACTTTGTCAACAATACCATGCTGCACCATCTCATCCAGCAGCGCGATCATGTCACGCTCGATATCGGCTTCGCTGGCGCTGTACTCTTCAGCCATCGCTTTCACAGCCTGCTTGACCGATCCGTTTTTTTTAAACAGCTCGATCATCCGGCTGCCAATCTCATCCAGCGAAAAATAGTCGCCACTCTCAGGATCGAGAATGACTGTTTCGTCGACCACCTTCTGCAACAGAAGATCGTCCTGTATTTTATAGCACATCATTGATTCATCTCGATTAGTTGTCCGTTTTCAAGTTGTACAATGCGGTCGGCCAGGGCAAGCGTCGCGGGGCGGTGGGTAATCATTATAACGGTGCAGGCGCTCAACTGCTCACGACATTCGGTCAGGAACAGCGCTTCACCACGCGGATCAAACATGGATGTCGCTTCATCAAGAATCAGAATAGCAGGCTTAACCAGCAACGCTCTGGCCAGCGCGATGCGCTGCCGCTGCCCGCCCGACAGACGAACCCCTTGCTCACCAATCATGCTCTGATAGCCCGCAGAGAGCGCAGCAATAAAATCGTGCGCGTTGGCTGCCCGGGCTGCCGCCTCAATCTCACTCGCGCTCGCATCCGGCTTGCCGTAGGCAATATTGTCAGCCACGCTGATATCAGAGAGCAAGACATGCTGAGCAACCAGACCGATTTGGCGCCTGAGGCTGGCCAGGCTGACATCGCGAATATCAATACCGTCAAGCTCAACCGTGCCCGACAGCGGATCAGAAAAACGCATCAACAGGTGCGTTAAAGTACTTTTTCCTGCGCCATTGGCCCCGGTTATGGCGACGGTCTCTCCGGCATCGATGTGAAAATCCATCTCCTCAAACAGCAGTTCGCCACCGGGATAGCGAAAATGGATATCGCGAAAATCGATGTCACCCTTAACAGGTGGCAGCTCGGCCAGCTTATCATCGACGGGTTCCGGCGCAACAGCAAAAATAGCCAGCAGCCGCTCAGCACCACCCCTCGCCTGCTGCACATCACCGTACAAATTTGCCAATGCGCTCATCGGCCGTGTAAACAGCAGACCGTACAGCAACAGAGAAATCAACTCGGGCGCTGTAAGCGAGCCTGACTGTAACTGCTGACTGCTCAGCCACAACACAGCAAGCACACCCATCGACGCCAGCAGCTGAACAACCGGCCCCAACGTGGCCTGCAGGCGCAGCTGTTGGCGACGCAGCTGCAGCACATCAGACGTGGCGCCCCCAAACCGTTGCGACTCCAGCGGCTCACGCACAAAGGCCTTTATCAGAGAGAACAGACCCAGGTTCTCTTCCAGTACCGCCACCGTATCAGCCTGCTTCTGCATAAGCTCGGACGAGACCGGACGAATTTTTTTACCCAGCAGTTTAAGCGCAACATAAAAGAGCGGCGTTAACAGTGCAACCAGCAGCGCAATCTGCCAATCGATCACCGCCATCAACACGATTGCGCCAATCAGGGTCAGCAACATCGGCACCAGCCCGATCAACGTCCCGGTGACAAAATGGCTCAGCGTCGCCACATCATTACTCAACAGCGCCAGAACCTGGCCGCGCTTCTTGTCGTGAAAATAGCCCACAGGCAGTGACTGCAGGTGGTCATACAGGCGCATACTCAGCTGAGCCAATATCTTGGCGCCACTCTGCGTAATCAAGTAACTATTCACAAAACGAAAAACAGCTTGAAAAATAAAGATCAGCAACCAAAGAGCCAGAATCTGGCCGTGGCTCAACGCCCACGTTGAAGGCTGCCCCATAACGCTCTCGGCAAATTGCCCCGCAATCCACGGAATCAGCAGCGAGAGCGCACTCTCACCCACCATAAACAGCACTGCCAACAACAAAATGGAGCGATGCGGGGTGATGTATGTGAGGAAATATCTAAAATTCATACGGGTGATTTTAGCAAAGGAGGGACGAAACCCATGTTAATCCGACTACATGTGCAATTGATCAGTAATGGTATCTAAGTTGAGCAATATAAACCGATTCGGAATCAGCTTTATAAATGGCTCTGTGTTCATCGTTGATTCGCCTGGACCAGTAACCGGATAAGGCATGTTTCAGTCGCTCTGATTTATTGGTGAGTGGTTTTGTGATTCTAGCCATTTTAGTAACACTGCATTTGGTAACATTGGCTTGATGTCACTATGGGTGTTACTAAAAAGCGAAGATGTTACTAGACCCTACAGGAAGCTATAGGCAATAAAAAACCCGATAAACCGTTGTTATATATGGCTTATCGGGTTGCTTTAGGTTCTTAATGAACCCTCTTTTGGTGGAGGCGGCGGGAATCGAACCCGCGTCCGCAAATCCTCTGCCTTCGGCTCTACATGCTTATCCGCGTCTATTAGTTTAACCACACACTACCCGACGGGCAGGGAAGATATGCGGCGATTCCGTTAGGTTTTAGCGAATCCACTCCGGACAAGTTTCATCGCGATCTTGTGAGAGTCGACCCCTGGGTCCAAGTGCACAAGCACAGACTTGGTCAGAGGGCGCTAGGCAGGTTATTAAGCTGCTAGTGCGTAGTTGTCGTCGTTGGCAACTATATTTTTTGCAGTTGGATTTACGAGGTAATCTGCACCTCGGCATGCACCTCAGGTTTCGTAACCCACGTCGAAGCCTTGTCGCCCCCATGTTGGTAACCGACATCTATATTCTATACTAAAGCACACGCCGGACCAACCAGTTAGTCGTAGTAGCAGCCTCAACAACAAGCGTTATACATTGAAGAACGTTGCATAACATGCTACCGTAGCACCTCTTAAAAAGACTCCGTTAGCGGGGCACTGCAAGGCTGGACAATTTATACGCCATCCTTCATATTTGCGGCGGTATTTTTTCAGATTTTTCACACTCACAGGTTTTTCGTACGCATCGGAGAGATTTTAAATGTCTGACTCTTGGGAAGAGAAGAAGAATAGCGCTGATAGCTGGGGTTTGCCCGAAGGCATGGACCCAATGAAAGTGATGCAGACAGCCTCTGCTTACTGGCACTCCTGCGTACTGCACGCGGCCAACCGGCTCGATATTTTCAACCTGCTGGATGGTCAATCAAAGAATCTCGACACCCTGCAAAAAGAGACCGACTCTGACAAGCGCTGCCTCGGAGCACTGCTCAGCGCGATGGTGTCGATCGGCTTTCTCGATCGTGATGGCAATGTGTTCCGCAACAACGAATTCAGCAAAACTTTTTTGACAACGTCCAGCAAATTTTACCAGGGCGGCATCGTCTACATGTTCGAAAACTGGTACGAAGCCTGGGGCGGACTCTACGACACCGTCAAGAGCGGCAAACCTTCGGCACTGATGCATCAATCCTACAGCGACGAAGAGACCCGTGACTACATGATGGGCATGCATAACCGCGCGCTGTCACAATCAGGTGTGCTCACCGGCATGGTTGATCTCAGCGGAAAAAAACAGTTGATGGATGTTGGTTGCGGCCCATCAACCTTCGCTGTGATGTTCTGCAAACGCTATGACGGTCTCAACGCGATCGCCATGGACCGTGCCCAGAACCTGCAAATTGCCCAAGAGATCGTTGACGAATACAGCATGCAGGAACGCGTCAAACTGCTGCCGGGCGATTACAACACCGATAGTCTCGGCGAAGGTAACGACGCCATGTTGTTGTCATCGATGACCAACCAGGAGTCTCCCGAGAACCTTAAAAAACTGTTGAAAAAGTGTTACGACTCCATGAATAGAGATGGCGTCATCATGATTCAAGAGCAGCTACTCAACCCTGAAAAAAATGGTCCAGAATTAGCTGCGATGATCGGCGTCAACCAGGTGATCAACACCGTTGGCGGCTCATCGTACTCGACCACAGAGATGGAAACACTAATGGCTGAAGTCGGTTTTACCGACATCCAGTCACGTCAGATGGATCCACCGAGTCCGTTCATGCTGCTAACAGGCTATAAGCGATAACCGTCAAACCCAGTCTATTAAAACCCGCTTCAAGGCGGGTTTTTTTATGCCCGTTATTTGAAACAGCGAGATGCCAAACAACGCTTATTCAACTACTGACCCCTTAAATAAAATGACCTCAGCCGCTACGTTACCAAGTGCATCAACACCACCATAAACATCAATATTATCCCCCACCATTAAGGTAAGCGCCTCGATCTGTTCAGCAGTGCTGCCAGCGCTCTTTTTGAACAGGCGAAAGTGCCGCGTCACACCACCGGGTCTCACCAGGTACTCCCCACCCACATCACGAATAGAGAACGAACCGACCGCTGCAGCGATCGAGACAACCTCACCACTCACCGTACTCTCAGCAACCCGCTCAATGACTTGCGCATATAGTGGCTCCTTCTCCGCTCTCTGGTAACCAAAAGGGCCTGTTACAACTACGGGTTGGCCAACATCCAAGAGCGCTACCGAAACGGGTTCGCCCGATGATTCAAAGAGCGATGCGCTATTGGTGTGTACTTCGACGCACTTATCTTCTGGGTACGAGTCATCATCAACACCAGCAGATGCCGGGCACAGCGCAAAACGCTGCTCTTGTCGGTCCAGGTCTTGAATATAGCCGAAATGGGATGCCCGCTCACCGACAAGCACCAACGCCACTGAACCTGTGTGGCTCTTTAAATCCACTGAAGCCACACGACTATCCAACGCACGGGGTGAGATCACACTACCGCCACTGCCACCACCGCACGCCACCAGCATCGTCATCAAAGCGACGCCGACCAACAGTGCCATGAAGCTGGCGCAAACTCGCTCACTGCACACTTTTTTCATCGCGCCTCTCCTTATTGGATCGGCAAACATGCCGACGATTGCCCTGACTCAGGGGACAATGACTATACCGGCAGTTACCAAAGCCTGACTGTGAGCCTCATCACCGCAAGGCAGAACGAACAGAGAGAGCACCGAGCATTATCGCGAATAGCGAAAGTGGTCACAAAAGCGAGGTATAGAGAACACGCGAAACTGGGGTTTCTAAAAACAAGCTGGCGAGAAGACTTTATGAAATCAAGAAAATTGCTAGAAAAAACGGCCGCTCTCAAAAACAGTATTATCAAGCTGTTTTCCCTGAACAGTGATCATGCGCTTCAAAAGAAAATCGAACAGCAGCGCATTATGCTGACGAATTTGCGATAACAGCGTTGCCTGCTGCGTAGAGATGTAACTGCGACCCACCATCGTATCCAGAGAGAACACCGGCATCGCACCCGGCAGAGGATAGTCGGAGCCATAGAGTAGACGATGGTGCCAATCATCACGGCGATAGATCATCTCCAGCGCAGCCTGACTTCGATTGACCTGGGTGATTGCAGAGATATCGCCAAACAGGCGGTCGACGTATCGGGGCTCATCCATTAATCGGGAAAACAGCGTCAAATTTGCTGTTTGCGGCCCATGTTGTCCTCTATCCAGATCCACGTTGCTGCCGATAGTCGCGCAGTGCGCAACAATAACCCGCACGCCGTGATCCAGTGCCCGACGCAACAGCAAAGGGTTACCCAAGACCTGATACTCTCCGGCATCGACAGCGTGCTCATCACCCGCGTGCGACAGCAG
>JAADGQ010000066.1 GCA_013152295.1 Gammaproteobacteria bacterium
CCCCAACTTCCTGTGCTGGTGATACTACCAGTGGCAAAATCGATAGCCCACTCATCAAACGCCGGTGTCGCAGCCGCTGCACTAGCAGAAAACAGCAGAGATGCTACCGGCACCAGGGCAATGCTCAAAACCCGACTTCTTCTTTTACTCATAATGTAAACCCTCCGAAAACAGATTGTCATGTCCATCCGTACTCCCATAAAAACGCGCCACATGTCGCGAAGGAGACAGGATTCCGGGGCAATGGAGAACCTGCTTCAGCAACATGATTCAGCTTTGGAGCAACAAACACATCCTCAATTAAAGTTTTTCCTTGGACTGACGACAGTCTATCCGATCCGGCTCACAAATTATTAACCAATTATGTCAAGTTTGCATTTTTAACACTGTAATAAACCAACTTAATACACTATGTATAGTGATTTTTTATTAAAAATATTACAATTCAGGAAATATTGAGTGCCATTGATTGAATTTATTCAAATTAAAAATATATACGACGATATTTGCAAAAACTATAACTGTTTACCTCTTATTTTATTTTGCGAAGAAACGGGATTTATGCTTGCATTCTTACAAAAAATAACAACATCAAAAATTAGCAACGCATAAAACCCGCTCTCGCATTCATCAATTCGTCACAGCATCCGTTGGCAATTCAACATCACGCCCCAGCAACCTGTTCATCGCGGCAACACCAAACAGATTAAAACCACGCAGCGCTTCTGGCGGATGACCGGCAACACAGATAATCGGTTTGCCACCTGCCACCCCCATAATGAGCGGACGACCAGAGCGCATCGGCACACCATCAACCAATAGTTCGCCAAGCTCACTGACCAAGTCAGAGATAAAGTCACGATCGCCAACCGCCGTGCCACCCGAGATGAGCAACATATCGGACTGCTCAAGTGCCTGACGGGCACTGCTGACAAAGGCGTCGAAATCATCTCTCATAATGCCGCCGAAATGGGCGATGCCGCCCGCGCCAGTGACTGCGGCGGCGAGCATGATTGAGTTGCAGTCACGAATCGAGCCGGGTGCCAGAGCTGCGGTATGGGGAACCACTTCATCGCCAGAAGAGAACAGTGTCACTGTCGGCTGGCTGGCAACGCCCAGCATCTCGACACCGAGACTGGCGGCAACACCCAGATCAGCAGCCGTCAACAACGTACCGGCCGTCAGCACCACATCACCCGCCTTGTGGTCGCAGCCACTCTCTTCAATAAAAAAGCGCGGCGGAAAAGGGCGGCTGATGGTGAATGTACCGCCTGAGCAGTTGGCCTCCCACATGCGTACGACGGAGAACGGACCATCTGCGAGAATGCTGCCTGTCGAAACCCGCAACGCTTCACCTGCACCAATAGCCGGGCACTGTTCGTCGCCGGGTTTGATTTCACCGACCACAGCAAACGAGACTGGCGTCTCTTCACTGGCCGCTTGTGTCTCTGCTGTATTGACCACAAAACCTTCAACGATCGCCCGGTGATAGGGTGGGCTATCACCGGGCGCGGTTAGATCAGTATATAGCGTTCGGCCCAATGCTTGTGCTAACACACAGCTCTGCGCGGCGACAGAACGAAAGGGCACAGCAGCAGCAAATTTCTGTTGAGCCTCAACCAACGGCGATATCTCAGTCATGGTTTATCCTTGCTTTATTAATTGATAGTTAGTGTGGCAGGCAAGCGCGACTGCGCCAGCAAATGTTAAGCGCTTTTCTGCGCGACGGGCAAACCGACACCCCGCACGGCATTGTGCCCACCCCTGCTGCAGAGATACAATCCGCCCACCGTTGCTGGCAGACAATTGCCCGCCGCAGCACATTCGCTTTATCCGTTTGCATCGACCTGTCAAGAGGCTCCTCTCATGAACAAACTTCCCACTCTCGCAATTATTACTGCGCTTACCGTCGGTACATTTCCCAACATCTCATCCGCCGCCACGGCCACTGACCTGCAACAACAGCTGGATGCGCTGAAAATTCAGGTGAGCGAGCTGGAGCAGCGACTGGGCAAGCTTGAGCAACCAGCGCTCGAAACTTCATCAGTGCAATCAGCGGCCGGGCAGCCCGCCCCAACTGTGATTCGAGAGGTCGTCATATTCAAGGGTGAAGCACCCCCTTTAGAGAACCCCGGCACCTGGCAAGACCCCATGAACTGGACGCGCCTGAAGAGTGGCTTCAGCTTCAAAAAGGTCATCGCCCTCATCGGCGAGCCCGTATTCAAAAAAGGCGGCGATTTTGCGACCTGGTACTACACCGACAAGGGCAAAGACGGGCCTTACGCCAAGTTCATGTTCAAGAAACTGAATACCTGGAAGGCACCGGAGATGGTGATCGAAAACGCCCAGTAGCACCGCGTGTCTACAATCAGCGCGCAAACAGCCGCGCCTCCGGAGCTCTTCTCCTATCGCCGCCACTGGGCACACCGCTTCGGCACAGCAACCGTGCTGCCGATGTCGCGAGAAGAGATGGATGATCTGGGCTGGGACGCCTGCGACATCATCCTCATTACTGGCGACGCCTATGTAGACCACCCCAGCTTCGGCATGGCGCTGGTGGGCCGCCTGCTTGAGGCGCAGGGATTCCGCGTCGGCATCATTGCCCAGCCGGATTGGCGCAGCGCCGAGCCATTTCGCGCACTGGGCCGACCGACGCTGATGTTTGGTGTGACCGCGGGCAATATGGATTCGATGGTCAACCACTACACGGCGGATCGGCGCATCCGCCGCGACGACGCCTACACCCCCGATGGCGCAGCGGGCAAGCGCCCCAACCGCGCAGTTAACGTCTACGCCCAGCGCTGCCGCGAAGCCTACAACGATGTGCCCATTGTCATCGGCGGCATCGAAGCAAGCCTGCGCCGCGTCGCGCAGTACGACTACTGGTCCGACAGCGTGCGCCGTTCGGTGCTGATCGACTCCAAGGCCGACCTGCTGCTCTATGGCAACGCCGAACGCGCCATCGTTGAGCTGGCTCACCGACTGGCGGCAAAAGAGCCGATCCGCGACATCACCGACATTCGCGGCAGCGCCTTTCGCCGCACATCGACGCTGCCGGGCTGGCATGAGATCGACGCAGGCACGGTACAGATCCCGCTGCGTAGTGCAACAGAGCCACGCAACCGGACGGTGATGCGCCTGCCCTCATTTGAGCAGATCAAAGCAGACCGCGTGCGCTATGCGCAGGCGTCACGCACCCTCCACCTGGAATCCAATCCCGGCAATGCCCGCGCACTGGTGCAACGCCATGGCGATCAGGACGTGTGGATCACGCCGCCGCCCATCCCGCTAGACAGCAGAGAGATGGATCGCGTCTACGAGCTGCCCTACACGCGGCAGCCCCACCCTCACTACGGCGACAGCAAAATCCCCGCTTACGAGATGATCCGTTTTTCGGTGACTATCATGCGCGGCTGCTTTGGCGGCTGTACATTCTGCTCCATCACCGAGCACGAGGGGCGCATTATCCAGAACCGCTCCGAGCAGTCGGTGCTGCGTGAGGTCGAAGCGATACGCGATACCACGCCCGGCTTCACCGGCATCATCTCGGACCTCGGCGGCCCCACCGCCAATATGTACCGCATGCACTGTAAAAGCAGCGCAATCGAGGCGGTGTGCCGTCGCCTCTCCTGTGTGCACCCGGAGATCTGCGTCAACCTAAAAACCGACCACGCACCACTAATCAGTCTCTACCGCAAAGCGCGCACACTGCCGGGCATCAAAAAAGTGTTCATCGCCTCGGGACTGCGCTACGACCTCGCGGTGCGCTCCAGCGAATACATTAAAGAGCTCACTGCGCACCACGTTGGCGGCTACCTGAAAATCGCCCCGGAGCACACCGAAGAGGGGCCGCTGAGCAAGATGAAAAAACCGGGCATCGGCACCTACGAACGTTTTAAAACGATGTTCGAAAAGTACTCCCGGCAAGCCGGAAAAGAGCAGTACCTGATCCCCTACTTTATCGCCGCGCACCCCGGCACCACCGACGCAGACATGCTCGCGCTGGCACTGTGGCTGAAAAAAAACAGCTTTCGCCTCGATCAGGTACAGACGTTCCTACCCTCACCCATGGCGCTGGCCACAGCGATGTACCACTCGGGGAAAAACCCGCTGCACCGACTCAGCGACCAGTCGGAAGCGGTGGTCGTTGCCAAAAACATGAAAACGCGGCGCTTGCACAAAGCGTTTCTGCGCTACCACGACGCGCACAACTGGCCACTACTGCGCGATGCGCTGAAGCGAATGGGCCGTGCAGATCTGATCGGTAACGGCAAAAAACATCTGATTCCCTCCTGGCAGCCCGCTG
>JAADGQ010000100.1 GCA_013152295.1 Gammaproteobacteria bacterium
GGTAGATAATCAGGCACTTTGGCAAGCAGTTGCTGAAGCGCTTCGATAGCCGTTTCGTAGTTCCCCTCGCGCGTACTGAGTTCGGCCTGAACCATGCGGCCATCCAGGCTATCAAGCCCGCCCAATAGCGCTGCATCCAGCTTTTGCCGCGCAGTTTGTAGGTCACCACTCATCAGTGCCAGGCGAGCCAGGCCCAGCAGAGCATCGCTATAATTTTCCTGCAGTGCCAAAGCGTTATTGTATTCAGCCTGCGCCTGATCATGCTGCTCTGCAAGCAGGTAAGCATTGCCGCGCAACGTGTAGAGTTCAGGTTGCAGGTCGACTGGCGTTTCATCGCTGACCCGAATCTCTTCAAGCAGTTTCTCCTGGTCACCGAACAGCAGGTAAGCACGCCCTAAAGAGGGCAAAATCACCCTTTTCTCGGCACCATGCAATAGCGCCTTATTCAGCTCTTTTTGCGCTGATAGGCCATCACCTAATTTCAGATAGAGTTCACCGAGCATACGCCGTGCTTCAGCACTGGCAGGCTCTTTCTGCACCGCATTTTTCAACTCAATGAGTGCTGAAGAGAACGCCCCCTGCGCCTCGTAACCGCGCGCATTGGCAAGATACGTCTCCAGCGTAGCCGCATAAACAGTACCTGCACAAAGCAGCAGTAGCAGAGCCGCAAATAGAATGCCGTGCTGCCTGTAAATAGGGGGGTTGCACATCGCACATCTCCTTGATGAAGCAAAAATTTCCAATAAAAAAAGGGAGGGGTGCCCGCCATCCTGGGAGGAGCCAGACTCTGGCAAGCGTAATTGTCTTTAAGCGCTGATTAGCGGGATATAGCGCTTGCACTATAGAGGAAAAGAGAGATGACTTCCTAGCGTATCAGTACCACTTTTCAAAAAAAAGGTGACACACGCACTCTCTCAACACGAGATTCAGGGTAGTGGATAACCTTCACCCCGCTTGCCACCTAAGGGACGCAAATTGCCGCACCCTGATTGCCGTCCAGCCTGCCAATACCACCTAATACGTTGAAAAATATAGATATATATATTTGGCATGCAGTTTGCTTTTCTTATTAGCCAGAAGAGCGTGGCAAACAAAGGTGGAGAGATCAGATGCGTTTTGATTTAGACAAGGTCATGGGAATTCACGAACCGGCACTGCTGGTACGTGCGCGCCGCACGGAGCTGTTAGCAAACAATCTGGCCAACACCGACACCCCCGGATTTAAGGCCAGGGATATCGATTTCAAACAACTACTCGCGCAAGCCAAAGGGGATGCGATGACGATGAAGAGCACAAATAAAGGCCACATTAAAGAGGGCGGCGGCAACGTATTCGGTAGCGACAGCCTCTACCGCGTACCCCATCAGCCCAGTGTTGACGGCAACTCTGTCGAAACCCAGGTCGAGCAGGCGGAGTTCATGAAAAATGCGCTGCGCTACCAGGCCAGCCTGACGTTTTTAAATGGCCGGATATCCGGCCTGATACGTGCGATCAGAGGAGAATAAACCATGGCACTGTTTGATGTGTTCCAAGCTGCCGGGTCGGGGCTCAATGCGCAGTCGGTGCGCCTCAACGCCACAGCCAGCAACCTCGCCAATGCGCAAAGTGTTAGCGGCAGCGCAGCAGATGCCTACCGTCCACGCCAGCCGATATTCGCTGCCATGTTAGCTGAACTGGGCGAAACATCATCGGCACGAGGGGTTGAGGTGCTCGGTATTGTAGAGAGTCAACGACCACCGATTCAGCAATACAGCCCAGATCATCCGCTCGCTGATGAGCAAGGTTACATCTACAAACCAAATATCAATATTGTGGAAGAGATGGCCAACATGATCTCCGCATCGCGCTCTTATCAAAGCAATGTAGAGGTGATGAATACAACAAAACAGCTGCTGATACGCACGCTGAGCATGGGGCAGTAACGGGGAGGGGTGAATAGTGAGCAACCAGATTGATACATCAGTGCTCGATAGTTTGGGATTGACCAAGCGCAACGAGTTTAAAGAACAGAAGCTGGGACAAGACGATTTTATGGAGCTGATGATGACACAGATGCAGAACCAGGACCCCTTTAAGCCGATGGAGAATGGTGAATTCCTCGGCCAAATGGCGCAATTTGGTACTGTTTCGGGCATCCAGGCACTGCAAAACTCATTTGCCCAACTTAGCGGTGCGTTGACCTCTAACCAAGCGTTGCAGGCATCCAGCCTAGTAGGGCGCACGGTGTTGGTCCCTGGCAATACGGGCTACTTTACCGGTGCCGAGTCTTTGAGTGGTGAGGTTGCACTACCGGAAAATGGTCGCGCGCTACTGCTCTCGATCACCGATGAGGGTGGCAACCTTGTGCAACAGATCAGCCTGGGCGATCAAACTGCAGGCAATATCCCCTTCAAATGGGATGGCTCAACCGCTAGCGGCACAACAGCACCCCCAGGGCGTTATCAAGTTTCGGTGTCAGCACGCATCAATGGTCGTGATGAAGCGCTCAGCACCCTCATTGCCGGACAGGTCGAAAGTGTCACTATGGGTGGCAATACAAGAGGGTTGGAGATCACCCTGGCAGGATTGGGCTCAACCGGCTTCGATCAGGTTAAACAGATCATGTAACACCCACCTTTTCGTTAACAACAGATATTGATAACAGATGTTCACAACCGAACCAAACACCCTGCTAGAGGAGAGTTAACATGCCGTTTCGTACTGCGCTCAGCGGCCTGAATGCCGCATCGGCCGAACTGAGAGTCATCGGAAACAATGTCGCCAACGCCAGCACTGTAGGTTTTAAAAAATCGCGTGCCGAGTTTGCAGATATCTTCGCCACGGCTAACCTTGGCGCTGCCTCCAACGCCATCGGCAGCGGCGTTAAAATCAGCAACATCGCTCAGCAATTCACCCAGGGCAATGTGGGTTTCACCGACAACAATCTCGACCTTGCCATCAGCGGACAGGGATTTTTTCGCTTGAGTGATGGTGGCGTCAGCGTTTATTCCAGAGCTGGCGCTTTTAGCGTTGACCGCAACGGGCTCATCGTCAATAGTGCCGATCAGCGCCTCACAGGATTTCTTGCCGATAGCGTGGGCAACATCACCGGGGCGGTGGGTGATATACAGATCGACACCTCGGACATCGCCCCCCAAGCGACCACCTCGGTTACACCAGGTCTGAATATCGATGCCGGGGCGGCGATTCCTGCAGCGCCGGTGGTCTCGTCCACCTTTTTATTAGGTGGCGCACAACTGGACGAAACAGCGGGCACACTGACGACGCCTGCTTTTGATTTGGTGGATGCATACGGCAACCTGGTCAATAACGGCACCTTGCAATTTACCTATGTGGGAGGGGGCGCAACACGGGAGTGGGATGTTGAGCTACTGGTCGGTGGTGCCGCCACTGCACCACCGACCATCGCCTCAGCCGTTGATATTGGCACAGACAGCGTCACGCTGAATTGGGATGCCGATGGTGGCGGCGCACAAAACGCGATCCCCATCACGCTAAATACCACGGCAATCACATCGGTTGCCGGTGGCACCAATGATGTGACCGCCACCACCAACGGTGCCGTGCAAGGCGCCTTTGTCGCATCAGATGCGACAACCTACAACCACTCCACATCCTTGACCATATTTGACTCACAGGGTGCCAGCCATTTGGCAACACTCTATTATCGCAAGACAGCCGTCCCCAACCAGTGGGAAACCTATCTGTTCAACGACGGCGTTCAGGTTAATGGCGCACAAGCCAACAACGCTGATCTGCTGCAATTTTCAACAGATGGCTCCTTAAATGCCATCAACGGTACATTAGTGCCACCCTCGTCAATTACAACACCGCCGATCCCGACATCGGGCGGCGCTGCAGACATCAACCTAACCATTGACTACACCTCTTTAACACAATACGGCGGCGGATTTAACGTCAACTCGCTGGCTCAAGACGGATTTAGCTCTGGCCGCTTGAGTGGCATCGACATCGATGATACGGGTGTCATTCTTGCGCGTTTTACCAATGGCCAATCGCGCACGCTGGCGCAGATAGCACTGGCGAACTTCAGCAATACGCAAGGGTTGAGCCAAATGGGCAATGGAAACTGGGCGGAGAGTTTTAGTTCAGGACCACCATTGATCGGCCCACCCGGTGCATCCAGCTTGGGCCTGGTACAGTCTGGCGCCCTTGAGGGGTCAAATGTGGATTTAACCGAGCAGTTGGTCAATATGATTACAGCGCAGCGTAATTTTCAGGCCAATGCCCAGGTTATCACCACGGCAGATACGGTGACACAGACCATCATCAATATTCGTTAACAGCGCTCTTTAGCTCTCTCTTACAGCTAATGATTTTGAAACAGACAGGCGGAGACTAGCAGCATGGACCATATGTTATACGTGGCAATGTCCGGGGCCAAACAGACCATGCGTGCCCAGGCCGTCAATGCGAATAATCTTGCCAACGTCAATACCACTGGTTTTCGTGCAGATCTGCTTGAAGTCACCAGTTATGCAGTAAAAGGTGATGGTTGGGATAGCAGAATCATGAGCACATCAAACAGCGCCAACGTAGACCTCAACCCCGGCTCTATTATGACAACGGGACGGGAGCTGGATATTGCACTAAAAGGAGAGGGCTGGATTGCAGTACAGAGTGCGGAAGGTGGTGAAGCCCTGACGCGCAGCGGCGAATTGAAGATTACCAGTGGCGGTTTGCTGGTCACCGGTGCTGGCTACCCGGTACTCGGAAACAGCGGCGTCATTACCATTCCTCCGGCAGAAAAAGTCGAAATCGCAGGTGACGGCACCATCTCTATCAGGCCCGTCGGTCAAACTGCTGCTGCACTGGCAGTCGTTGACCGTATTCGCCTAGTGAGTGTTCCATCAGAAAACCTGCGCAAAGGCAGTGACGGTTTAATGCACACACGCAATGGCGATAGTGCCGATGTCGATGCCCGAATTCAGCTTGTATCCGGTGCTATCGAAAGCAGCAATGTCAATGCCGTTGGTTCAATGGTTGACATGATTACACTGGCCCGCCAGTTTGAGATTCAAATAAAGATGATGAAAAGTGCAGAAGAGAATGATGCTGCGGCAACGGCATTGATGCGCATGAATGGTTAACGGTTCATGCGCATTAAACGTGCATTAATATATTGATAGTTAAAGGCAAAGGTAAGCAGCAATGAATCAAGCACTGTGGATTGCAAAAACCGGACTCGATGCGCAGCAGACCCGCATTGCGGTGATCTCCAATAACCTTTCCAACGTGAACACCACCGGCTTCAAAAAAGATCGTGCCGTATTTGAAGATCTGTTTTATCAAAATATTCGCCAGGTCGGCGCTCAGTCATCACAGGATACCCAGCTACCGTCGGGACTATCATTAGGCACCGGTGTGCGCACCGTCGCCACGGAAAAAATGTTTACTCAAGGTAATGTTATTCAGACGGGCAATGCGCTGGATCTTGCCATTGACGGGCGTGGTTTTTTGCAGATACTGCAACCTGACGGCACCATCGGATACACCCGCGACGGCAGCTTCAAAATCGATGCTCAGGGTCAGGTCGTGACCGCTAACGGTTACCTGCTACAGCCCGCGATCAGCATTCCTGATGGCGCTCAGAGCATCACCATCAGCGGTGACGGCATTGTTTCGGTCACGCTAGCAGGCAGTCCGGCACCCAGCCAGGTGGGTTCTGTTCAAACAGCCGATTTCATCAACCCGACCGGGTTGCAACCGATAGGACAGAATCTCTACATAGAGTCTGCCGCCAGTGGCACACCACAAACAGGCACACCCGGCCTGAACGGTCTGGGTCGTCTTGAGCAGGGAGCGCTGGAGAGCTCCAACATCAACGTCGTCGAAGAGCTGGTCAATATGATCGAAACACAACGCGCCTATGAGATGAACTCTAAAGTGATCTCCGCTGCCGATCGTATGTTGCAATTTGTTAACAACAACCTATAACGACAACACACCTATTCGGATAAATGTCGGAATTAGGAGTCATGGCATGAATAATAAAATCTGTCTATTGTTGTTCGGCATCACGCTGATCAGCGGCTGCTCATCAACGCCGATACAACGTGACGATGAGGCCTCCTATGAGCCCGCCTATCCTGTAGAGATAGAAGAGACCTCCACTAACGAAGGGTCGATCTATCATGCCGGCCGCTCGGTAGGACTGTTTGAAGATATGCGCGCACGGCGTGTCGGCGACATTCTCAATATTGTACTGACAGAAAAGACCGATGCAAAAAAGACAGCCGCAACAACGACCTCTAAAGATGATGCTATTGCCATCGGTGCACCAACTATTTTTGGCCGTGGCGTAACCTACGGTGGTCGCGAGATCGGCACCATCGGTATCGATGCACAACGCGATTTCGCCGGCAGTGGTGACAGCAAACAGAGCAACAGTTTAAGCGGCAATATCAGCGTTACCGTTGTCAGGGTTCTGAGCAATGGGAACTTGATGGTGCGTGGCCAAAAATCATTGGGAATCAATCAGGGTGAAGAGTACATCCGCGTCTCCGGTATCATAAGACAAGCAGATATCCGCACGGATAATAGTGTTCTCTCAACGATGCTAGCTGATGCAAAGATAACTTACAGCGGTGACGGCGTTGTCGCCGATGTGAACAAAATGGGCTGGCTATCGAGGATATTCAACAGTAAATGGTGGCCGTTGTGATGCAACGGCCAGAACACCCCGTCTGAAATTTTCACGCAATAAACACCATGAGAGCCAAGTCATGAGAAATACCAGCAGCAGATTATCCATGTACAGCATGCTATTAGCAATGCTCATATTGTTGATTGGCAGTGAGCAGGTATTCGCTGAACGCATCAAGGATCTGGCAACAATTGCTGGCGTACGCAGCAACCAGTTGGTTGGTTATGGGCTGGTGGTGGGGCTGGATGGTAGTGGCGACCAAACCAGCCAGGTGCCGTTTACCATTCAGAGTTTGCAAAGCATGTTGCGCCAGTTTGGCATTACGCTGCCACCTAACGTCAATCCAAAACCAAAAAATATTGCCGCAGTCGCGATACATGCCGAGTTACCACCCTTTGCCAAGCCGGGTCAGGTTTTGGATGTTACCGCGTCATCGATTGGCAACTCTAAAAGTCTACGCGGTGGCACACTGTTGCTGACGCCACTAAAAGGTACCGATGGCCGCGTTTACGCTATCGCACAAGGTAATTTGATTGTTGGTGGGTTTGGTATCTCCGGCAGTGACGGCTCCAGAATCAGCGTTAACATTCCCAGCGTCGGTAGAATTCCGGGAGGCGCATCAGTCGAGAGAGCGGCGCCAACACAATTTGGCGGTGACAGCAGCATCATCTTCAATCTGCGGACTCCCGATTTCACCACCTCAACTCGCATGGCAAATGCCATTAACGAGCTGGTCGGCATGGGCACCGCAATGCCTATCGATAATACGTCTGTTGCCGTTAATGCACCGCGTGATCACGCGCAACGTGTTGCTTATGTGTCAATGCTCGAAAACCTGACGCTAGAGCCCGGCGAGAAATCGGCACGTATTATTATTAATTCCAGAACAGGCACGGTGGTCATCGGTCGCTATGTACGTGTCACTTCAGCTGCGGTCGCCCACGGCAGCTTGACCGTTACCATCACCGAAAAACCTATCGTCAGTCAACCCAACGGAACGCTGACGGGGGGCAATACGGTGGTGGTACCCACCACTGATATTTCGGTCACACAAGATAGCAGTCGCATGTTCCTGTTCGAGCCCGGTGTCTCGCTTGGTGATATCGTGCGCGCAGTGAACCAAGTAGGTGCAGCACCGGGTGATCTGGTGGCGATACTTGAAGCGTTAAAAGAGGCGGGCGCACTGCGTGCGCAGTTGATTGTTATCTGATACCGACAGACGATTTCGACACGGTAAATAGAATGATTTCCGATATTTCATCCGTACATGCGCTGAGCGCCAAACAAGATATTGAAAATCTTAAGCAGGCAGCGCGCGATAACGACCCGGAGGCCGTACGCGAAGTCGCCGTGCAATTTGAAGCACTGTTCATGCAGATGATGATGAAGAGTATGCGCGAAGCACAGTTGGGTGATGGCCTGTTTGATAGTGAGCAGAGCAAGCTCTATCAGGGTATGTTTGATGAACAGCTGTCAGGGACAATGGTTGCACAGCGCGGCATGGGATTGGCAGATATGCTAGTACGCCAATTAGGTGGGGCCAAAGCAAGCAGTGACCCCGCTACTGCATCACTAACTTTTCCAGAACGTATTGCTTCCAACTCACCTACCATGGCTATCAATAGCAACGCGATTAAAAGTGAAACAAAAGGTGCGGTGAAAGCACCAGACTTTGACTCACCACAGCAGTTTCTCGACAGCTTGTGGCCACATGCGCAGCGAGCAGGCAAACAGTTGGGCGTCAATCCGGAGGCCATTCTCGCCCAGGCTGCGCTTGAATCAGGTTGGGGGCAGAGTGTCATGCAACGCGCCGATGGTGGCAGCAGCCATAATCTATTTGGTATCAAGGCAGACCGACGCTGGTCTGGTGACGCACTCTCTGTGCCAACGCTTGAATATAGTGATGGCCTGGCTGTACAGCAGCGCGCCAACTTCAGAGCCTATGACTCCTATGCGGCTAGTTTCGACGACTACGCCAATTTTTTGCGCGCCGATGAACGCTATGAGGCAGCATTGAAAAAAGGTGATGACGCATTTGAGTTTGGCCATGCGCTACAGCGCGCTGGATACGCGACAGACCCGACCTATGGAAACAAAATCGGTACCGTACTGAAATCCGATATTTTTTCCGAGTTCCGCCAAAACAACAGTTCTGTCGACTAAGTTCTATCGACTAGCGGACGCTAATACTATTTGTAGAGGTAGCACCATGATGAACACGGATTCAGGTTTTCACGCAGTTCGCGCGACTGGCGCGACTATTAGCGCGGCTAAGGGGAGGCTGACATGGGAGCAGTAGGCGGTCTCCTCGGTATTGGTGTATCGGGGCTACAAACTTTTCAGCGCGCGCTATCCACTGCAGGCAACAACATATCCAATGCCAATACAGAAGGGTACAGCCGCCAACGTGTTGAGCTGGGTATCTTGCCTGGCCAGCAGACCGGCATCGGTTTTATCGGCAGTGGCGTTGAAGTCTCCAGTATCGAACGTTTTTACGACAGTTTTCTCAATGAACAGGTACGTACCAGCAGCACCTCACAGCAGCAGACCGAACGTTATAACGAATTGATTTCTCAAGTGGATAATTTACTGGCCAACCCCCAGGCAGGTTTGGCGCCAGTGCTTGACGGTTTTTTTGATGCCATGCAAGAGGTCGCCGATGACCCTGCATCAACCCCGCCGCGACAGGTGATGATTACTCAAGCCCAGGCGCTTGTTGATCGCTTTCAGTTTTTGAATCAACGTCTTGAAGATCTGCGTGGTGGTGTCAACACGCAGATCGAAAGTGCGGTGAGCGACATCAACAGTTTTGCCCGTGATATCGCCTCGATCAACAAAGAGATCGCACTGGTTGAAGGCGGTGGCCAGGTGCCCAATGGTCTTCTCGATCAACGTGAAACACTGTTGAAGAAGATATCCGAGCTGGTCGCGGTAGATAGCGTGACACAGTCCGATGGCACTTTTAGTGTATTCATCGGCAGTGGACAGACATTGGTTGCAGGTGAACAGATGCGCCCTATCGAAGTCATCAGCAATGCTTTCGATCCGAGCCGCAAGGAGATTGGCTATCGTGTTGGCACAACGACCAGCGTGATTACCGAGCAGTTGTCGGGCGGCTCATTGGGCGGCAGCCTGCTGTTTCGCAATCAGGTTCTCGACCCTGCCCAGGATGAACTGGGCTATATTGCGCTGGGGCTAAGCCAGACCTTTAATGCACAACATCGTCTTGGCATCGATCTCGATGGTAATGCAGGTGGCAACTTTTTCAATGATATTGCTGCAACAGGGGTGGATGTGCTCACTGTCTCCAGCGCGGTCGTCGATGTAACCATCACCGATGTCTCAGCCTTGACCCCGAGTGACTATCGGTTAGAGCGCAACGGATCAAATTATATATTGACGCGCTTGTCCGATAACGTCAGTACCACGCTGAGCGGGTTCCCCGCCACTAATGCAGTCGTAGATGGCATGAACTTGTCGCTGACGGCAGGCAGCATCAGCGATGGTGATCGATTTTTAATTCAGCCGGTGCGCCAGATGGCGGCGCGCATCGATGTCTCGTTGAGCGATGTCAGACGCGTAGCTGCCGGTAGTCCGGTGCGCACTGAGAGCGCACAAGCTAACGCCGGTTCCGCCTCTATTTTATCCGGCTCAATCACTAACACTACCGCCTACGACGGCGACACTTACCAAGTCGTTGCGGCAGCGGGAACACCAGCAGCAGCCGATGGTGGCGTCGCCATTGGCCTCATTGCCGACCCCAGTGCCAACAACGATCTAACGTACAACCTTGAAATAAACGGCACCGTCGTATTCAGCCAAAGTGAAGCCGATGCGCCGTTGGCTGATCTCGATGCTTTAGCTGCCGTTATCAATGATGATAGCGCCGTCACAGGCGTCAGGGCCTACGTTGATAATGTGAGCAACAACCTTTATCTCGTCAATGAGCCACAAAACGGACGCGCGATTACCGTTAGCGAATCGCTGCTCACCACCAATGGCCCGTTGGAGGATGAAAACAGTGTCACCGGCTATTTCGGATCCAATCTGTTAGGTGCCACAGCGACAACAAACAGCTTCAGCTATACAGGCCCTGCTGACCGCTATTTTGTGCTGGATAGTGCGGGTAATATGGAGACATCAGGCGCGTACGTCGAAGGCACTCCAATCACCTTTAACGGCATCCAGACAGCGCTCACAGGCAGCGCTCAGATCGGCGACCTGTTCAGTGTCTCCCCCAACAGTGGTGGCGTAGGCGATAATCGTAATGCGTTGACATTGGCACAGCTTCAAACAAGCCTGACCCTCTCGGGCGGTACCGAAAATTTTCAGGCTGCATACGGTGGTATTGTTGCCGACGTAGGTGCGAATACCCGGCAGGCGCAGATTAATCTCAGTGCGCAGACAGTATTGCTCGATCAGGCCATCGCTTCGCGGGAGTCACTATCGGGCGTTAACCTTGATGAAGAGGCGGCGGACCTGCTGCGCTTTCAGCAAGCCTATGAAGCAAGCGCGCGCATCATCAGCGCCGCACAAAGTATGTTTGAGACACTGCTTTCGGCAACCGGACGGTAAATCATGCGTATTTCCAGTAATCAAATGCAGAACACCATGGTCAATGCCATGGGTGAAGCACAGCTCAAACTGAGCAAGACACAGTTGCAGCTAGCTTCAGGACGACGCTTGTTAAGCGCTGCCGATGATCCCGCAGCGGCAGTGCGCGCTCAGGCAATGGGACAGGCCAAACAGATAGCCGAACAGTATCAGACCAACATCGGTTCCGGGCGCAGCCGTCTGAATCAGGAAGAGGGGGTGCTATCCAGCGTTGGCAATATTCTGCAACGAGTACGTGAGCTGGCACTACAGGGCAACAACGGCGCGCAAGATGCAATAACCCGCGCCGACACCGCCGTTGAAGTTCGCCAACTACTTGAAGAGATGGTGGGCTTGGCCAACTCGCAAGACGCCAATGGCGAATACCTGTTCGCCGGTTTTCAGAGCCGTACCCAACCTTTTGCCCGCGATAGCTCAGGCAACTACACCTACTCTGGTGATCAGGGTCAGCGTTTTATTCAAATTGGTGCAACACGACAGGTAGCCGTGAGTGACCCCGGCAGCGATCTGTTTCAGGGTGTTCGCAATGGCAACGGCATCTTCACCGTCGCTGACAACCCGCTCAATAGCGGCTCTGGCATCATCAATACCGGCAGCGTCACCAATACAGCCGCTTACGACAATGACAGCTACAGCATCGCGTTAACAGCGCAAACCCCAGCGGTAGCCGATGGCGCAACGGTTGGTCTATTCAATGATTCAAGCCTTGCCCCCGACAGTGATAACGCTCTGCAATACGAGCTGGAGATCAACGGCACAGTCGTCTATAGCCAGACAGAAGCGGACCCACCGTTAACCGATCTCAATGCGCTTGCGGCAGCAATCAATGATGATGTGGCAACAACCGGAGTCAGAGCTTATGTAGGCAGTGGTGGTACCACGCTCTATCTGGGCAATAGCTCGCCAAATGGTCAAAGCATCGACATCAGTGAGCGCATGATAGATCTCAACGGTGATCCACTGGACAGCGCAGACCGCATCAGCGGCTACTTTGGCACACAGTTGAGCGGCGATGCCGAACCACTCTCCAGTGATATTTCGTTTTCATACGCTGCTGCAGCCGACAGTTATGTGGTGATCGACAGCCTTGGCAACGTCGATGCCAACGGCGCTTTTCAAGCGAATACCGCCATCACCTTTAACGGGATCAGCACAGCCATTACCGGCGTACCCAATATCGGTGACAGCTTCAACGTGAAGCCCAGCATCAATCAAAATCTCTTTCAGATGGTTGAAAATGTTGCCTCCGTGTTAGAGGGTGGCACAACCGTTCCCCATATCAACAACGTCATCAACAGCGCGCTGGAAGATCTCAGCCGTGCCAGCGACAGCGTCGTGCAGTCACGTGCCGCAGTGGGTGCGCGGCTCAACGTACTGGATAACCAGCAAGATCTAAATAGCGAATCGATATTGAGCTTTGAAACAACCATCTCATCGCTGCTCGATCTCGATTACGCAGAAGCGGCGACCCGCCTCAACCTCGAACTGGTCGGCTTGCAAGCGGCGCAACAGGCGTATGTGCGACTGCAAGGGCTCTCTCTGTTTAACTTCTTGTAGCCGTATGCATTTGTAACCATCCGCGTATTAATCGTTGCATAAATATTCGCTGTCAAACTCGAAGACAAAAGCGTCCCCGCTATAACCCTTCAGAAACAGATATAAAGATTACTGCTGCCGGAGCCGATAACGGTCGTGGAGGCGGTGAATACCGGCAGTTCGGCTCGGTATATCCGCTACAGAAAAACTTTTTGTCGTGGCGCGGTGTTTGCCGCACTGGCCACGGCATGGAGATGCATTCATGCCTCAAGTCATTAATACTAATATCGCTTCGCTCAACGCGCAGCGCCAGTTAAACAACTCCCAAAGCCAGCTCTCTGTCTCTCTCGAACGTCTCTCCTCGGGTTTGCGCATCAACAGCGCAAAAGATGACGCTGCGGGCTTGGCCATTTCAGAACGTTTTACCACGCAGATTCGCGGCCTTGATCAGGCGATTCGGAACGCCAATGACGGTATTTCGCTATCGCAGACCGCTGAAGGCGCGCTGGTTGAAAGTAACAACATTCTGCAACGTGTACGTGAGCTGGCCATTCAGTCTGCCAACAGCACCAACTCATCGACTGACCGCGCAGCACTGCAATCAGAAGTCAATCAGTTGGTGTCAGAGCTGAATCGTATTTCTGAAAACACTACATTTAATGGATTGAAACTGCTTGATGGCAGCTTTAGTAGCCAGGCATTTCAGGTGGGCGCTGAAGCGAATCAAACGATTAACGTATCGGTGGCCGCTGCCACGGGTTCTGTGCTCGGTGTTGAAAAAGCAGCGACGAGCAACGTAGACGGTATTACATCAGCAACAGGTGCAACGAGTACCACTGTTGACGTGAGTACAACGGGATTCAGCGCCAATGCGGGCGGCGCCACTATTGATGCTGCGGGTGACTCATTGCTGGCGGATCAGACCATCACTGTGACGCAGTCTAGTGGTGCTACGTCCGGAGTGAATATCACGGATACCGCGTTGACTGAAAAGTCAGCTAACTCTATAGCCGCTGCGCTTTCAACGGCTACCGGAGTAACTGCAACGGCAGGGGCGACCAGCGCTGTGCTCGATTTCTCTTCAGTCTCCAGTGTGAAAAACGGTGATATTGTACAGTTTAACGTGGTGATCGAAGATGGTGCTGCCGCGAATACCCAGGCGATCTCTTTTACGCGTGATACCGCTACTTATAGCAGTCTTTATGATCAGGCATTAGTCGAATTGTCTAGTGCTCAGGGCACCATTAACGCCGCCAACGGCAATACCGATATCGGTTTACAGCAGAATGCCACAGCAGAAACTCTCACCCTGACCAGCACCAGCGGCATGAATATCGCCATTGATGGATTCGCGGTACAGGATTTGGGTGTCGCAACATTTGGCTCTTTTCAAAATCTCGCGGTTGATACGAACTTGGTTCTTGGTGGTCTCAACGCGGCTTTTACCAATGGCGATACCGTTGCATTCGACTTAACCATCGGAACGACTACGCAAAATATCAGCGTTACTGTCGGCACAGCCGCTGATCTAGAGGCTGATATCGCTGCGGAAATCACTACCCAATTTGGTTCAGCTGTCAGTTTGGTATCCGATACCGCCGCCGGCACAGTGACGGTAACGGGTTTGAATACCTTCGAAGTGGTTGCTGCCAACTATGTTCACACTGATGCTGACACTTCAGGTTCGATTGCCACTCTGACAACAGTCGCTGGCACCGATACTGCTGCCGCAAGTGCAGGGACAATTGGCGACGGCCTCTCTGACTCTTCCACAGTACAAGGCCAGAACTCACTGGTATTTTCCTTGGTCGATTCAGTCGGTGGTGCGGAGAACATCACCTTCGATCTGACAGGCGTAGATACGAGTATTGCTGCTAACGTTGCTTCGACGCTAGAGACCGCATTGAATGCTGATGCGACGCTGACCAATCGTACGGTGAGCAACGTGAGTAATGTGGTGAGCATCACCTCAACGGATGAAGCAGACTCTAACTTCACATTTGCCCGGGTCAGCGACGATAACGCAACCCGTGTTGCTGGCGGTGCCGGTGCGGCGGCATCATTTAACGTTACCGTTGAAGATGACACCTTGGCAACAGGTGAAAATGACACTCTGAGCTTCAGTGCGGCGGATACGATTACCTCCACCAGCGTGATTAATACCAGCACGTTGATCGTTGGCAACCAGACGATTGGCGAAGCGGGCAGCAGTGCCGATCTCGCAGCAGTAGCAACAGGCACACTGAGTGTAACGCTAGCTGAGGGTGTAACCATCTCGTCCAGCGTAGCAAGTACTGCTGGTGGGTTGTTTACGACGGCAGCTGGCGTAGATGCAACGTTTAGCCGTTTAGGTTTAGCCAACGCCAGCGGCGGTAACAACGTTGAGGCACAAACCATTACCATTAATGGTCAGGCACAGGCTACTGTGAGCATTGTTGCTGATGCCACCGCTCGGGACATCGCATCGCTGGTCAATGCAGAGTCAAACAGCACTGGCGTGACCGCAAGAGCGACCACAACCGCCACTTTGAGCAATCTTTCCGCCAGCGGCGTAGTCTCGTTTAACCTTAACGGACAGGATATTTCAGCCAATATTACAACCTCCGACCTCAGTGCATTGACCGAGGCAATCAACGACAGAAGCGGCGCCACTGGAATTACCGCGTTAACCAGCAACGATGGCACTAGCATTACCCTGAAACAAGATGCGGGTGATGACATCGACATTCTCAACTTCAATAGTTCAGCCGCAGTTGATGCCTCCGGTAGCAATAATGGCACACCTGTAGAATTTGATGTCGATGGAGGCAGCGGCACAACGGTGACCTTACGTGACGGCGGAGCCAATCCCGGAACTTTTGATTCAACTGTAGTGGGTGGGCAGGTTGAATTTAAATCTACAGGTGGCACTTTCAGCATGGCTTCTAGTGTTACTTCTAGCGCCGGCAGCCTATTTACGGGTGCCGCCGCTGAGCTGCAAGCCAGCACAAAGAGCACCGTAAACTCCGTCGACATTAGCAGCATCGCGGGTGCCAACAGCGCCATTGACATCATCGATGGTGCGCTGGCTCAGGTGAGTAGCTCGCGAGCAGATCTTGGCGCGATTCAAAATCGTTTTGAATCGACCATCTCAAACCTGAGCGTCACCTCTGAAAACCTCACCGCTGCGCGGTCGCGAGTTCAGGATACCGACTTTGCGGCAGAAACGGCGGCGCTGACAAGAGCGCAGATTCTGCAACAGGCTGGTGTGTCAATTTTGTCACAGGCAAATGGATTGCCACAGCTGGTATTGTCACTGCTGCAGTAGTAGCCGTACACCGATCCGGGAACGCGCGAACAATCAGCGCGCTCCCGGATACGGTTTCGGGCACAGTGTCCTTAAACATGATGTAAAGAGTACGCAGTTATGTTCTCTACAGACTTGACAGTTTCACTCAGCAGAGATGGTGGCCAACTAGCCCCTCAATCGCCAGGCTCATCCGCATCCGTCAACAGCACAAAAAAACCAGAGCCACGGCAAGATGCTGCCGCAACGGGCACAGAGTTGCCACAAGTTTCCGGCACCGACGTGACAGTGGCCGCGAATGATCAAACTGTCAGCGAGACCGCATTGACTGAAGCGATTGCAACAATGAACGAGCGTGTACAATTTGTTCAGCGCAATATCGAATTCAGCGTCGATGAAGAGAGCGGGCGCACTATAGTTAGAGTGCGTGATTCCGAAACTGGCGACATTATTCGCCAGATGCCACCTGAGGAGCTGTTGGCTGTGGTCAATAACATGAAAAAATTCGAAGGCATGGTGCTGCGTACTGAAGCATAATTTCATCTCGCCTATTCATACACAATGCCCAGCCGGTGCATTAAAAAAACAACTGCATGGAAGCGTTATCACAGGCCTGTTAATTGCACATTGTTTATCGCAGATTCATAACAGGCTCATGGCAAGTTCTCTTGCTGCCGTCTTGTGAATATTCGTTAAACAATGAATTAGTAGATAATGGTTGGTAGATAACGTTATGTCCCACATTACCATTTCTGGAATCGGTTCAGGATTCGATAGCGCTAACCTTGTTGATCAGTTGATCAACGCTGAACGCGAACCTGCAACGAAACGTTTAGACTCCCGCGAGATTGAGCTTCAAGCACAACTCTCCTCTTTTGGCAGCCTCAAAGGGGCACTCTCCGCATTTCAAGATACGGCTAAAAGCCTTCAATCCAGTACTATTTTTCAGGGCAGGCAAGCCACTTCTGGCAATAGCGACGCTTATACCGTCAGGGCATCATCAATCGCCTCCGTTGGTAGTTACAGCATTGATGTCAACCAGCTTGCTCAAAGCAATAAATTAGCATCCGCCAGCTTTTCTGCCGTCGATTCGGAAGTTGGCTACGGCACCCTGAGTTTTGAATTTGGCACCTATACATTTGATGGCAGCGATATTGAAAACGGGTTTACTGCTAACGCGGATAAAACCACAAAAAGTGTTGAAATCAGTGCGGGTAAAAATACGCTAAGCGATATTCGTGATGCTGTAAACGCTGCCGAGATTGGCGTGCGCGCTTCACTCGTCAACGATGGCGAGGGATTTCGCCTCGTATTCGCCTCTGCTGACAGTGGTGATAATAGTGCACTGCGCATCACTGCCAGTGATAGTAGCGATGCCAGTAATAGCGATAATCAAGGTCTGTCTCAATTGGTGTTCAGTGAGACAACGCGCAATATGAGTCGCACCGCCAAAGGTTTGGACGCATCGATCACCATCGATGGGTTAGCGATCACCAGCGCCACCAACAAGCTCAGTGAGGCGATATCAGGGGTGACGCTTGATTTGCGCCAGGTAACCACAGAAACATCTACGATTAACGTTGCGTTAGATACCGCGAGTGCATCATCTGCCGTAAGCGACCTGGTCTCAAACTACAACGCACTGGTGTCGACGATTAGTGCTTCATCGGGCTTTAATTTCGAAACAAAAGAAGGAGCTGTGTTACTTGGTGATGCAACGGTGCGTGGTGTCTCATTGCAGATCAGCGCCGTGTTTGGCAACTTCGTCAGTGGAGCACCGGGTGATTTCAAGACACTTTCAGATATCGGCATCAGTGTGCAGCGTAATGGTACGTTAAGCCTTAACAGCGAGAAATTTGATGCGGCGATGGATGCTAATCTTGGTGATGTTGGTCGTCTCTTCACCGCACCGAAAGGTGACAATAACCTAGGTTTTGCAGACCAACTGGAGAGCGTTATCGGCCGTCTGCTAAGTGATAATGGCATTGTCGGTGCTAGAACTGAAGGCATTAACGATCGCATCAGCGATATCAACACACAACGCCGTGATCTGGACGAGCGTCTTTCAAGTATGGAGAGCCGTCTGCGCAAACAGTTTATCGGCCTCGATACATTGCTGAGTCGACTGAACAGTACCAGTGATTTTTTGACGCAACAGCTCGCCAATCTTCCGAGCCTGAATCCGAAGTGAAGATGAAAAAATGCTGCTTATAAGTGAAAATTTAAGGTCTAAGGTTTAAAGAGGACTAGGCCGTAAGTTATAGAGTGCGCTAACAGTGGTTAACTCACTGGCCCATTTAGTGAAGATGAAAGGAAAAGCTGAAGGCAAAAGGTGATGAAAACAGATGATAAAGCCAAGCGACGAGGAGATGAAATATGAATAGCGGTGCCCGTGGAGCGTTAAACCAATATAAGTCAATTGGTACCAGCACAGGTGTCATTGACGTGACCCCTCATCGCTTGATTCAAATGTTATTGGAGGGCGCTTTAGAGAAAATAACCGTGGCTAAACAGGCGATGGCACAAGGAAATATCGCACAAAAAGGCTCTAATATCAGTCTGGCCATCTCCATCATCGATGGCTTGCGCACCAGCCTCGATAAAAGTATGAAAAACGATATCGTGACCAATCTTGATTATCTGTACGAATACATGGGTCGCCGCTTGCTGGAAGCTAATTTGAAAAACGATGCAGAGATATTAAGTGAAGTTTCCAATCTGCTAATAGAGATCAAAAGTGGCTGGGATGCCATTCCCGATGATATTCGCCGCGCTCATGCCGAAGGTAAGTTGAGTGCTGAAAACCCGCTTCCACAGGTTCGCTGATTCGGCTGTAATTAACGACGGACTTGGGGGATGAATGCCATCATCGATATGAGTCAGGAGATGCTTGCCCTCGCCGAAAGCGAGGATTGGTCAGCTGTCAGTGACATTGAACTCAAGCGACATACATTGATCGAGCACTATTTTTCGACCACCACATCTCATTGTGACAAACAGAACGTCATTCGATTTATTCAACAGGTGCTACAAATTGATAAACAGATCGCTCAATTGGGAGCGGTCTACCGCAACAAGCAGCGTGGCAAATTACAGACCCTAAACAAAAGCCGCAAAGCCGTTAATCTATACATTGCTAGCCAATCTGACCACTGATTGCTGAGTTTGTCTTGTTTGATTTTGCCCCTGCTGGGCGCGCCCATTCACCAGTGCAAAGGTACTCTTTTTCCCCTCTCCTGCCTGCTTGAGTGCATGACGAAGATTATCGTGCAACAGCGTAAAGTTAGCGTCAATCTTGAGCGCTGCACGAAAACACTTGATCGCCTCGTCAACCTGACCCAGGTTCATTAGTGAAATCCCCATATTGTTGTAAGCCCAAACATGGCTCGGATCAATCTGCAACGCTTTGCGAAAAGAGCGGATTGCATCTTCGGTTTTATTTAAAACCCGATAGGCATTACCCAGATTGTAGTGCGTATCGACATATTCCGGATCGATCCACAGCGCTTTGTTATAAGCCTCAATGGCCTCTTCTGTTTTATTCAGCGCCATCAACGCAATGCCCAGATTGTAATAGGCTTGAGCGTACTCTGGGTTGATCAGTAGTGCTTTGCGGTAGGCCACGATGGCGGCATTGATCTTGCCACGACTTTTCAGCGTAACGCCAATATTATTATAAAAAAACGCTGATTTTGATTGTGTGCGTAGCGCCTTGCTATTAATGGTCATGCCAGTATGAGCCTGTGCCAAATGGCCAGCGACATCGCTCTTTTCACTGGGGGCGATAACGGGCTCAAGTTCCCCCGTCAAAATGGTCGCTTTCGTTTTTTTCGCTTCAATGTAGCCCATAAATCCAAGTATGGCCCCGACCAGACCGAGCACTAACCCGCCCCAATCACGCATCAGTTGCTCAAGTGCGGAGAGCTCAACAACGCCTGAAAGTTCCTGTGCCGCTGCAATATTAGAAGCGCTGATAAGAACCAAGAAGAACAGGGCGATGCGACCATGCGCTACGCTAATCACACTATTTTTTGCAGGTATTTTCATGACGAAAAGAGCCTTAATCAAGTTAAAACAACAGCCACAACCAACAACAGCAGGCGATGATTAAGTCAATTTATAACACGCGCAGAGAACAAGAAATTTGAACTGTGACGAAGAATAGACAGAAAGTAGATAAGCTGATCAGCAATGCCCCACCAGTGTCAATCTAACGAGATGAGATAAAAATAGAAGTGTAAAAAATTATCAGCGAAAGCACCAAATTATAGTGAAAAAACAGGGCACACTACTCGTTTTTGCTCTCTTCCACCCGCAGCCGTTCCCTGTTCAAACGCCGCCTCTCCATCTCGTTAACGATAGCGATAACCGCTTTTCGACCTCTGCCCGCACAGGTTTTAGCCAGATAGTCACGAGCCATCTTGAGCAGTAGCGCACGGCGTGTTTTATTATCTTGAGAGCGCTCCCACAACACCAACCAGGTGCGTGGCCAGCGCGCGTGCGGCAAGTCGTCACTGCTCATCCTGATATAAGCGCGCGCCAATAACTCTTTGGCCGGACCTGCGGGTGCGGGCCAGGCTGCAAGCTGCCACCAGACAGCGGACCAGCCACGGGCATCAAAAGGCACATTTTTTAACCACTGATAACCGCTGTGCCACAACTCGTCACTGGCCGAGGCCTCCCACAGTGGCAGCCAGACTGCAGGAAAATATTTATGATCCGGGCTGCTCAATTCAGCCAACCACTGGCGCGCATCCCCAAGCAGCCGCTCGGTAGAGGCTGCTGCGCTCTCTCCCCTCTTTTCCCAGCGTTGTCGCCACCAC
>JAADGQ010000167.1 GCA_013152295.1 Gammaproteobacteria bacterium
CAAAGTAAACCCCGATGGTTGCTAGTGGTTTTGCCAAAGGCGGCAGATTATAGCTGCGTCGAAGTTTTTCATAAACCTGAGAAAGCGAAGGGATCAGAGCGGCGCAGCGGACTGTCGGGCACTGAATGCGCCCGACGTATTGGCAGCTATTTGGCCGCGATGTCTAGCGCAACGTTTTTTGGATGCCTGCGACAGTGCGCACCCAGCCCTCGATGTCGGGCAGTTTGCCAGCGGCCTGCTGCGCCTGACGGCGATCCGGGTAGACGCCATAGACGACGGGGTAGACAGTCTTGCCATTGCGATCAACACGGAAGATTGCGCTTTTATCTTCGAGACCCTTGCTTTTGATAAAGGCTACCGCTGATGATTCACGACTGGTGGCGATCAGTTGAATGGTGTAGTACTTGGGGTTTTGATCGAGCAGCCAGACGGCCCCTTCCACGGCCGAAAGCGCTGGCGAAACAGTCGGTACGGGCTGTTTTTCGGCAACCGCAGGTTTTACGGGTTCTGCTTTTACTGGTGCTGGCTCCGCTGCTTTTGCTACAACAGGCGCAGGCGCAGGCGCAGGCGCTGCAGGAGCAGGAGTCTGTGGTGCTGCGACAGCTTGCTTCACTGGCTCAGCTGGTTTTGCTTGCTGTGCTGTTTCCGGCTTGGCTTGAGCAAGTGCAGGAGGCTTGGGCGCGGTCGGCTCAGGTTTGGTTACAGCGGGCTGTGCTGGTGGCGCTTTTTGTACGGGTGGTTGTGCTGCTGGCACAACGACTTTGGCACTGCTCTGAGGCGGTAGCGCGATGGGTGTGCTGCGCTGCTGCATGGCAACCTGTGGTTTTTCAGTGTCGGATGAAACCATACTGTTAATGGTGTCTTGCATGAGTAGCACCGCCGCCAGAATGACCGCCACAAGGCCGCCGACGATCCATTTGAGCTTGTTGCCAGCGCCTGCTTCAGTTGCTGACTCCTCCGTGACAGAAGCAACGGGCCTACCTTGCAGAACCTCTCTTGCCAGCGCATTCACTTGAGCGGGGATACCTTGGGAGGCTTTGTAGATTTTGTGGACCACTGCATCATCAAACGGCCCTTCGCCATCAAGCCCGGCCACGCCCAGTCGATGGCGTATATAGCCTGCGCACTCCGTCTCGGAGAGCGGTGCCATCTCGAAGGTGTGGTTGATACGCTGCAACAGCGGTTTGACGGCAGGTGTCGACAGTGCTTTGTCGATGCTCGGCGCACAGAACAGAATGATGTGCGGCGAGTGATCGTTGCTCGGTGCCGCCTCCACCAGCTGCAACACCAACTTGAGTGCAGAGAGTGAAAGCAGGTGGGCATCATCAATGATGATGACAGTGTGGCGACCCTCCTGTTGTACCGAGCAGAGCAGGTTGAAGAGCGCATCCAGACTCAGCGCGGATGCTTTGTCGCCGCCTTCATCAGGTGACAGCTGAAAACCGTCAAGCAACTGTTCGGTAAAGCGTTCTGCGTCCATCATTTGTGTCGCCTGAATGCTGCAGATGTGGGCAGACTCTTTGGCGCGAAAAATAAATTGCTCAAGCAGTGTTGTTTTGCCGATGCCATCGGCACCCACCACCATTAGCAACTCGCTGTAGGAGGCGAGATGCTGCAGCAGGCGCAGGCGTTGAATGCGCGCCTGCTCCGAGTAGAAAAAACTGTTGTCAATGGCGTCAGCAAAAGGCTCGCACTGTAGCTCAAACGCCTCCTGACTGTCTGGTGGCACTACGGAAACTTGCTGTTTTTCACTGTTACTCATTGAGGTTGCTCCTGCCCTTTGGCAAAGACCGTCCGAAAGCCGCGCTTGAGCAGGTCATCGCGCGCTGTCATCAAGGCTTCCTCTGCCTGTTCTCGTTGGTTGAAATATGTTCGTTTGACCCGCCCCGACGCTCCCTGCCTGCCCCACTCTTTTGTGAGTATCCATCCTCCCAGCAGGTCTTGCTCGACCAGCAGGTGATAGAACCGTGGCGCACTGACACCATCAGGAAGCGTTTGCATGTAGATACGCATTGCGGGAATGATCTAGCCTAAAAACAGACGTATTAAACACTGAATTCCCCGTGACTTCAAAACTCTATCTGACAAATTGATTTTAGCAGTCAGATTTGTCGTGGCAGAGTCTCTGTTTGTGGGGCAACAATTCGCTACAGATTACGCTATAAATAGCTCAAAATTCTGCTTCAGTGCAGAGCGCTGCCGCTAGCAGCTTTTCCTGTTACGATGTTTGCCGCGACGGCCCTGCTTCGACAATAGACCCCTCCTGTTTACAACAACGCGATTGAACGATGAATACCACAAGCCAGCGACGACTTCTGCTCTTTACCATCTCCCTCATCTGTTTTGCGAATGCCGGAAGCGCCGCAGCTGAGCTTGACGCTGAGATGGTGCTCATCCCGGCCGGTGAATTCACCATGGGCAGCGACAAGATCGATGAAGAGAAAAGGGCGCAGGAGTTTGGCTCGATCAAACCGTGGTATCGGGATGAACAGCCGCAGCACACGGTACAGCTTGATGCCTATTACATCGATAGGTACGAAGTGAGCAACGCCCGCTACCGCACCTTTGTTATCCAGACCAACCATTGGGTGCCTTCCACCTGGCGCGAGAACGGTTTTTTAATGACGCGCAGGATTCTCGATTTTGCTGACCTGAAAACACTGCGCGCACTTGCTGAAGAGAAGTATGACATTGATGGTGCTCCACACCTCATGAACAAAGTAGAGTTGCTGGATGCCATTGAGGCGCGGCAGCAGCAGCGCGAAAATCTCCCGGTGGGCGGTGTGACTTGGCGCGACGCCGATAGCTATTGTCGCTGGGCTGGCAAGCGACTGCCCAGCGAGCAGGAGTGGGAGAAAGCGGCGCGAGGGGTGAAGGCGCTGGAGTTCCCGTGGGGCTCTGGCTGGGAGCGCGATAAGCTCAACGCTAGCGGTGGGTCTGACAAATGGCCCGATGGTACTGCGCCGATCGACGCATACCCTGAGGGTGTTTCTGCCTATGGTGTCTACAACATGGCCGGTAATGTGATGGAGTGGGTCGGCGACTGGTACGGCGCATATCCGGGCTCGGACTATCAGAACAGCGCCTTCGGCAAGACCTATAAAGTGGTTAGAGGTGGTAGCTACGGTGGTGTTGGTCACTACACTATCAGCCACTTCTACCGCAGCGCATATCGCGCCTACTACGCACCGGACAAAGCATTTGACGATCTCGGTTTCCGTTGTGCAAAGGATGCCCTTTCGCCAACGTCACCCTAGCAGTCTGCTAACGCTAACGTTTGTCAGGGCCACTCTTGGGTGGTGGATAACTTGACGGTGTTGGAAAGGGTGTCACGTTATCTGTGCCAGCTCTCGGCTTGATTTTGCTAATGCCCCCCTCCTCAACTTCATCGATGCGGATAATGGAGTGCATGGGGATATAGGTTCTCGCCACCCCATCAAATTCCGTCTTCAATTGCTCCTCAGCGGGATCGATAACCACGGCGCTTTTTGCGCCGAAAATCAGCGTCTCTACCTCGATGAAGCCGAACAGTTCGCTTTGGGCAATGTCGGCCGCATACATCTCATAAACTTTATCCTGGTTATGAAAGTTGATCCTGAAAATTCGTTTCGTTGTCATACAGATACAGAGCTTTAGTGGTTAAGTTTTAGTGGTTAAAGCCGATACAGGAGGCATACACCGAGAGCCTGCCAGCGTAGCAAGCTGGGTCCAGTCGGCTCTAAATCTTCGCGTATATGAGTCCACTCATCGCCCCACCGGGCGCGTGCTTCCTGACTCTCAACGCTGTCACTAGAAGGGTAACAATTAATGATGAACTCTCGTGCAAAAAAAATTATTTTCGCGCTGGCATTGGTCACGGCACCACTTCAAGTGAGTGCGCTTGACTATGCAGATGGGTATGACGCTGTGTGGAGCGGCGATTATAGCAAGGCAGTGGAGCTGTTCCAATTGTTGGCGGCGGACGGAGATGCCCGGGCACAGTTTAATCTGGCGATGCTCTACCACAGTGGTAACGGCGTACAGCCTAATGAGGTTGAAGCGGTCAAGTGGTACAAGAGAGCTGCGGAACAGGGTGTTAAAGAGGCGCAGGCCTATCTGGCTGTGGCATTTGAAGAGGGTTGGTTTGGCCTCGCCCGCGATCTGACAAAAGCGGAGTACTGGTACACCCGTCTCGAAGAGAGTTAACCAAAGATAGATGCCTCTGATGTAGGAGCGGTGCCCCGCCGCAATTGGGCTTGGCTGCGAGATTCATCGCGGCACACAGTAGAATTAACCGCATGGCCCTCTGTTTTTTTGCTTCGAGCTATCCACCAAAAACGGCCTTCTTCGTCTGTGACCACTTCGGTTGACAACATTCTTGACGTATCGCTAGAATCGCCCGACTCATATCTACGCCGTACCCTCTCGACCCGCCCGACACCCGCATCATCGATGCTTGGGCACGCTCACAGCACCATGCTTTGCCCGACACAACCTGTTTTGAATTTAAGCTGTGTGAGCGGTGCGGGCCAACAGGCCAAAGAGCAGCCAATCAATAACCAGCCAGCGCATTATTTAGGAATATAAGGAGCAATATGATGACACAGCAAAATGCTGCACAGCTTGATTCGACGGCGAAACAAGGCACGACAGCGACCCCGCTGCCCGTTGAGCGCAAGCTTGCAGCCAGGCTTGAACCGTTCGACTCTTATTGGCAAGCGCCTGATGATGTCGAAGCTGGTTACACCTCTTTTTACGAATATTATAAATATAACTACCTGCCGCACCTCCCCGAGAACAAGCAAGCAAATATTTTAGTGATCAGCTGTGGTCCCGGTTATCTCGTCAACCTTCTGGCAGAGCAAGGCTACAAAAATGTATTGGGGATCGACTCTGATGCTGACAAGATTGCTCACGGCAAAAAGCGCAATCTCAACTGTGAAACGCACGAAGCGTTTCCTTTTCTGCAAAATCGCAGCGAAGAGTTTGACGTTATTATCCCAGAGCAGGAGCTCAACCACCTCACGCTGGAGGAGAGCCTCTCATTTTTGAAGTTGTGCCATACGGCTCTGCGTGAAGGGGGCTCGATGATTGTCTACGGTCTCAATGGGGCTAACCCGTTGGTTGGGTCCGAGAACCTCTCCCACAACATTGATCATTTCTACACCTTTACTGAATACAGTTTTGGGCAGGTTCTGGAAATTTGCGGTTTTAAAAAGATCAAGGTGCTGCCGCTCAAGCTGTATGTGTTCTGGAAAAATCCGCTCAACTATGTCGGGTTGGCAGTGACCAGCGTATTCGAGCTGCTGTGCCGGGTGATGTTTATTCTGTACGGAAAAAAGGTAAAAGTCCTGAGCAAAAAACTGGCTGCAGTTTGCTATAAATAGCTTTTTTCAAGCCTGTTATTTACGACGATATCACAGAGAAAAAGTACACTCATGAAGCGAAATCTTTCGGCGCTGCGCCAAAAAAAGTTTGATCTGATTGTTGTCGGTGGTGGTATTTACGGCAGCTGCGCAGCGCTGGATGCTGCGCAACGCGGTCTGTCGGTTGCCATCATCGAGCGTGGTGATTTTTGCTCCGCGACATCCGCCAACTCATTCAAGATAATCCATGGCGGTATCCGCTACATGCAGCATGGTGATATCAGCCACGTTCGTCAGTCGGCTCAAGCGCGCAGTTTTCTGCTACGCACGGCCCCGCATCTAACGCGCCCTTTTCCCGTCGTCGTTCCGACCTATGGCTACGGCATGAAAAGCAAAGGCATCATGCGTATTGCGATGGCGCTTTACGACATGATTACCTGTGATAGAAATCGCGATATCAAAGACCCGGCACGGCATGTGCCCCCCGGTTACTGCCTGTCTCGCGAAGAGGTTATGCAGCGCTATCCTGATGTTGATCAAGATGGGCTCAGCGGCGCGGCAGTTTTTCATGACGGGCAGATGTACAACCCGCCACGACTGGTGCTCGCGTTTGTGCGTGCGGCAGCCGAGCTGGGAGCTGAGGCGGCAAACTATGTGGAGGCCACCGGCTTTATCCGCGAAGGGAGGCGCATCACCGGCGTCATCGCGCGGGATGTGCTGACCGTTAGAGATCCGCTCCGAAATGGTTCTCAATGCTGCGGGGCCTTACGCTGAAGGGTTGTTGCAAAGTGATAAAGCGCTGCCTCTCAAAAAAAATTGCCACTGGTCCAGAGATGCCTACTTTGTGGTTAATCGCCCTATTATCGAGGGCACGGCCGGACTTGCCATGTCTGCCACCAATAAAGACCCGGAGGCACTGCTCAGTCGTG
>JAADGQ010000033.1 GCA_013152295.1 Gammaproteobacteria bacterium
CGAGAAGAGAGCTACGAGCGTGATGGTTGGCCAGAACGATAGTGCCGTTATCATCGACGCCGATCACCGCTGTTGGCAGGTTCTCCAGTAACTCCTGGGAGAGTTGCAGGGTCGTGAGGTTGAGCACCACTTCGCGACTCTTCTGCTCGACTCGCTGCTCCAGCTCTTGGTTGATCGTCTCCAACGCACGGTTGGCATCTTGCAGCGCTTTGCTCAGTCGGGCATTTTCACTGCGCAGTTCGTAATGTTCGAACGCCTCTTTGATATTTGTCCGCAGCAGATCGTCGTCCCATGGCTTGCTGAAAAATTTATAGATGGCGCCTTGGTTAATAGCATCAGTGACCAGTTTCAGGTCGATGTAGCCGCTCAGAACAATGCGTACGGTATCTGGATAGCGCACTTTGACCTGGCTGAGAAACTCGACACCGGTCATCTGCGGCATGCGATGATCCGAGACAATGACACCTATCGGGTTCCATTCAAGCAGCTCCAGCCCCTCCCGGCCGCTGTTGGCTTTATGAATCTGGTACCCTTGGCCGCGCAATGCACGCTCTAATGAGCGCAGAATGCCGATTTCGTCATCAACCAGTAACAGTTGACGCTCGGTCAGATTATGCGCCTCTGTTTCTGAGTGAATAGTCATCCCGTCTTCTCCGCTTGAATCCCTTGTTGCAGTAACTTCGCCATCTCATCCGCCGGTAATGGTCGGCTAAAATAGTAACCCTGCACCTCATCACAGCCCTGTCTCTTCAGATAGGCCAGTTGCGCCCGCTCCTCAACCCCCTCTGCAACTACGCGTAATTTGAGGTTGTGAGCCATGGCAATGATGGCGCTGACAATTGCCTCATCCTCCGATTCGCTGTTTATATCGCGAATAAAGGCACGATCGATCTTCAGGGTGTCGACAGGAAAACGTTTCAGATAACTGAGAGAAGAGTAACCGGTACCGAAGTCGTCGATAGCAAGCTTTATCCCCATCGCTTTAAGCCGTGCCAACATCTCGATATTTGCCGTGACATCATTCATCACAATGCCTTCTGTGATCTCCAACTCAAGAGACTCCGGCGCCAGTTTTGAGTGACTCAGCGCCGCCTCAACCATTGCAATCAGATCGTGACGATGAAACTGACGTGCCGAAAGGTTTACCGCCACCCGTTCAACCATCAGCCCGGCATCGAGCCACGCTTTAAGCTGGACACAAGCACTGGTCAGCACCCACTCGCCGATAGATAGAATCAGGCCTGTCTCCTCGGCCAACGGGATGAAATGGGTGGGAGAGATCAGCCCCAATTCAGGATGGTGCCAGCGTACTAACGTCTCCATGCTAACGATTTCACCACTGGCCAAATCGACCTGGGGCTGATAGTGGAGTTCGAGTTCGTGGCGCTCCAGAGCACTGTGCAGATCATTTTCAACAGCCAGGCGCTGTACAGCTTCGCCATTCATCGTCGATTGATAAAGATGGTAATGGTTACCGCCCTCACCTTTGGTGCAGTACATGGCGGTATCGGCATTTTTCATCAATGCTTCGGCGCTCTCACCATCATCGGGGTAGAAGGCGATACCGATGCTGGGCGTCACGTGAAGCGCATGACCATCAATAGACATCGGCGCGCTAAAACCCTGCAGAATCTTATCAGCCACCTTGTCTGCGTCTTTCTTGCTATTGATCTTCGGCAGCAACAGGGTGAACTCATCACCACCCATGCGCGCCACCAGATCTTCATCACGAATGGCCGCACGCAGCCGCTTTGCCACTGCCACGAGAAGTTGGTCGCCCGCATGGTGGCCAAGGCTATCATTGATCGTCTTGAAACGGTCCAGATCCAGAAACATCACGGCGGCCATCCACTGCATGCGTTGCGCCTTCACCAGTGCCAAGGCGAGGCGCTCGTTAAAGAGTAGGCGGTTCGGCAGGTCAGTAAGCGTATCGTAATAGGCTTGGTGCTCTATCTTTGCTTCATTGGCCTTCTGTTCTGTGATATCGATGAAGAGAGAGACATATTGGGTGGTGTGGCCCGTATCGCTATAAATAGCGGTGATCGATAACCACTCAGGATAGATCTCACCACTTTTACGGCGATTCCAGATCTCGCCGTGCCACTCGCCTTTATCCGCCAAGGCATGCCACATCTGCTGATAAAAATCGCGATCCTGACGACCCGACTGCAACAATCTCGGATTATTACCAATCGCCTCTTCAGCACTGTAGCCGGTAATGGTGGTAAAGGCGGGATTGACCGACTGGATAACGCCCCCGGCATCGGTGATCATAATGCCTTCAATAGTGCTGTCGAATACCTGCAGCAGCTGCTCGTTTTTCCTCACCAGCTCGAAGCGCTGAAATGCCTCTTGAAGATTGGTGCGCAGCAGCTCGTCATCCCACGGCTTGGTAAAAAATTTGTAGATAGCGCCGCGATTGATGGCATCGGTCACCGCCCCGAAGTCAGCGTAGCCGCTCAAGACAATGCGCACCGTATGGGGAAAGCGCTCCTTGACTGACGAAAGGAACTCCACACCCGTCATCTGTGGCATGCGCTGATCTGAGACAACAACATCGATCTGTTCGCGGTCGAGCAGGGCCAGCCCTTGCTGACCACTGGTAGCCGTTAAGATCTGATAACCCTCTTCACGCAACAAGCGTGTCAAGGATGAGAGGATGTGCGGCTCATCATCGACCAACAGCAGGGTGCGTTCCATATGTTCTCCTTAACGATACAAAACACAGATCACAACATTGCTACCAGGCATGTGCGCCTTTGGAAAAGGCAGCGGCGGGGCGTTCTCGACTATTTATGATCTGCCGCCGTCACGCGGCATCTTTTTTCAATCGGTGCAACATCACAATCAACTCAGCCTCCTCTAGTACCAGGCCGCAACGGGACATCAAGCTCTCTATATCCGCCCCCTGCTGAACCAGCTTGATCGCCTGATTGTAGGAGTGTTCGGTTGAACCATGGATATCTTCGCGCTCTTGCTTCGCCACCAACCGACGCTGTTGAATCTCTACGCGCTCCAAATGGTCAGTGATACCCAACGCGCCTTCACACAGCGCCGCCATGTCGCTCTGCATTTCGGCAATCATGTTGCTGCGCTGCTTGTCCCTTTGATAGGCAAAATGGGCCAATCCGGCTACCGCAATCAACATTAAAATCTGTGTCGTCGCCAATAGAGCTACCATGACTTTACCCCCACCTGAACAACCTCATAAAACAGCCCTGCTACTTCATACCGAACTCGCTCCACTCCTCTTCCGTAAGCAATTTGTTGAGATCCACCAGTATGTACAGATGACCCTCATGGCTGCACACGCCCTGAATAAACTCAGAACCCTCTTCGTTACCAACCGATGGTGCGGTATCGATTTCGGACTGTTCGAGGTAGACCACCTCGGCCACGCTGTCCACTAAAATACCCACCACCTGCTGCCCGGTCTCAACCACAACGATACGCGTGGAGTCATCAATCTCATTAGGCATCAGGCCAAAACGTTTGCGTGTATCGAGCACCGTCACTACGCTGCCGCGCAAATTGATAATGCCCAGTACATAGTCCGGCGCCCCTGGAACCGGCGCAATTTCCGGAACCCTGAGCACCTCTTGTACACGCATGACATTAATTCCGTACGTTTCACCATCCATGTAAAACGTCACCCACTGAGTGATATTATCACCCGTGCTTTGCACTGCTTGCTGCGACATTGAGATACTCCTTCAGCGTTCAGTTAGTGATCAGGCAACAGTATTGTGTGCAGTTGCTACCCACACGAATGCATTCCTCGTACCAACGACTGTTGTAATCCCGTCAAATGAGTGAATAAAATTTCAGCATCAGCAATCTATCCAGAAATACTCGCAAACCAGCATGGGTTCGCCATTTTTCTGGCGTTATTGGCGCCGCCCCGACGCAAAAAGCGTCACCATTGCGGCACTATCGAGAAGCCCAAACTTATGTTTGGTCGAAGTGCCTGCCAGCCATGGCCGTTTGCCGTGGCGAGTCCGCCAGAGCAGGTCGTCACCACTGACCGTGATCACTCCCAATACCTTCCCGCACGCCAACGCCCACTGGGAACCCTTGAGCACAGCAATTTTCGCCAGACGGCCATTGACATCTTGCAGCTGTGAGCACTGGGTATCCGGCAAAATAAAGCAGCCAAGATCGATCACTTTCACATCGTTTCCCTGATAGGAGAACACGCCCAAATACCAAGGGTGTGGCGCAGCGATCGGCCGAATGGAGTCACTCC
>JAADGQ010000159.1 GCA_013152295.1 Gammaproteobacteria bacterium
CTACTATCGCTACGACTGCCGTAGGGCAGACAAGTGAACGCCCTGGCGAGGGTTATACACGCCACCCCACAGACAATTAAAAATTCAAAGAAACATGTCGTCCGCTTGTGGCGCGGCTTGTTGATGCAGATAGTGGAGAGCAGTAATGAGTAGCAGCGAACGTTTGATCATATTTGATACCACCTTGCGTGACGGTGAGCAGAGCCCTGGTGCGTCGATGACACGAGACGAAAAGGTGCGCATTGCCAAGGCGCTGGAGCGAATGGGTGTCGATGTCATTGAAGCCGGTTTCCCGGTCGCCAGCCCTGGCGATTTCGAATCAGTGCAGGCGGTAGCCAAAGCGGTTAAAGAGAGTACGGTGTGTGGTTTGGCGCGTGCCCTTGATCGCGATATCGATCGTGCCGGTGAGGCACTGAAGGGAGCTAATTCCGCACGTATTCATACCTTTATCGCGACCTCGCCGATCCACATGAAAGCCAAGCTGCGCATGAGCCCCGACGAGGTGTTGGCGCAGGCGGTGGCAGCGGTGAAGCGGGCGCGTCGGTACACCGATAACGTGGAGTTCTCGCCGGAGGATGCGGGTCGTTCCGACTTCAACTTTTTGTGCCGCATTTTAGAAGCGGTGATCGCGGCCGGGGCGGGCACGGTGAATATCCCCGATACCGTTGGCTATAACCTGCCTCATCAGTTCGGCGGCTTGATCGGCCGCTTGATTGAGCAGGTGCCCAACTCAGACCAGACGGTCTTCTCTGTGCATTGCCACAACGACCTCGGTTTGGCGGTCTCCAACTCGTTGTCCGCCGTATTGCACGGTGCGCGTCAGGTGGAGTGTACCGTCAACGGGTTGGGTGAGCGTGCCGGTAACGCGGCATTGGAGGAGGTGGTGATGGCGGTGCGCACACGTCGCGACCTGTTTAGCTGCGATGTTGCTTTGGATACCACGCAGATCATGCCGTGCAGCCGCTTGGTATCGGGTATTACCGGCTTTGCCGTGCAGCCCAACAAGGCGATCGTTGGCGCCAATGCGTTCGCCCACGAATCGGGCATCCATCAAGATGGCGTGTTGAAGAGCCGCGAGACCTACGAAATCATGCGCGCCGAAGACGTGGGCTGGAGCGCCAACCGCATGGTGTTGGGCAAACACTCCGGGCGCAACGCGTTCCGCACCCGCTTGCAGGAGCTGGGGGTCGAGTTTTCCAGCGACACAGAGTTTCAATCGGCTTTCGATGAGTTTAAAAAGCTCGCCGATAAAAAGCATGAGATCTACGATGAAGATCTGCAGGCGTTGGTCAACGACACCACGTTGGCGGTGGATAACGAACATGTGAAGTTGCTCTCTCTGCGCGTCTGCTCCGAAACCGGCAAGGTGCCATGCGCCGAGATAACACTTGAGGTGGATGGCAAGGCGCAGGCCGGAAGCGCTTGTGGCAGCGGCCCTGTGGATGCGACATACAAAGCGATCGAGGCGATCATCGACAGCGGTGTGACGTTGCAGCTCTACTCGGTGAACAACATCACCAGTGGCACTGACTCCCAGGGGGAGGTCGCCGTGCGTATCAGTTGCGATGATCGTACCGTGAATGGCCAGGGGGCGGATACCGATATTGTCATTGCATCGGCTAAAGCGTACGTCAACGCCATCAACAAACTCTACACGCTGGTGGAGCGCACTCATCCGCAGGTATAGAGCCACAGGGCGAGCGAAAAGAGAGGGGTCCCTTCATGGCAAACAGGGTCAGTGATCACGAGAGGCACAGCGAATATCTGCAGGCGATGGGTATTCAGGTTTGGCATCAGCGTGAGCCAAATGAGTCAAAGCAGCCGGAGGGGCTTCCTCACGTGGCGCCAGCGCAGCCGGTCGAAGCGCCTGCTCAAGCGGGTGACGACGACTGGCAGACGTTGGTGGACGAGGTGGCGGCGTGCACGCGATGTGAGCTATCCACCACCCGAACTCAGACCGTATTCGGCGTTGGTGATCGCAGTGCTGACTGGCTGATTATTGGTGAGGCGCCGGGTGCCGATGAGGACCGTCAGGGCGAGCCTTTCGTGGGGCGTGCCGGTAAGTTGCTCAACGCCATGCTGTTTGCTGCCGGATTACGTCGCGAGCAGGTCTATATCGCCAACATTCTCAAGTGCCGTCCACCCGGCAATCGTGACCCGAAAGCGCAAGAGGTGGTGCATTGTGAGGCGTATCTGCGTCGTCAGGTCGCGTTGATTCAGCCGAAAATTATTCTCGCCGTGGGTCGCATTGCCGCACAAAATTTGCTGAAAAGTGATGCCCGTATCGGCGCGCTGCGTGGCCAACGTTTCGAATATGCGGATACCGGCATCCCCGTTGTTGCCACTTACCACCCGGCATACCTGCTGCGTTCACCGTTGGAAAAACGCAAAAGCTGGTCCGATCTGCAGCTTGCCATGCGCATTTTATCGCAGGCCGGGGGCGGTCTTGAAACATGACCGTCGCCTGCCCGACAACTATCCGCCCGATGTGTCGCGACGATCTCGCGGCGGTGATGGTGGTCGAGCGTCTCGCCCATCCATACCCATGGACACCGGGTGTTATGGCTGGTTGCCTCAGGAATGGTTACTACTGCGCGTTGATGGAGTTGACTGAGCAGCCAGATAAGGCGCCAGGGAGTGAAATTATTGGTTATGGTGTGATGTCCCGTGGTGGTGGCGAAGCGCATATCCAAAACCTCTGTATCATCCCACCTCGCCAGCGCCAGGGGCTGGGTCGAAAACTGCTGCAACATCTTCTCGATCAGCTTGATCCCGCCAGAGTCGATAGCGTTTTTCTTGAAGTGCGTAGCTCAAATAGAGCCGCATTGACGCTGTATGACGAAATGGGCTTCAGAGAGACAGGGTTGCGAGAGGGTTACTACCCTACGGCAAAAGGGCGGGAAGATGCCGTTGTGCTGTGGCGCGACGTGCGCGGCTCTTGGGGATAGTGAGAGTAGTTGTCCAGTGTCTCGACCAATCCCGGCAGTGCTCACAATTTATTATGCACTCAACACGCTCAACGGAAGTGGTATGAAATGAAAATATGGGTGGACGCAGATGCATGCCCTGTAGTGATCAAAGAGATTCTGTTTCGAGCGGCAGAGCGCACCAAGGTGCCGTTGACGCTGGTTGCTAACCATTCGATACGCACTCCGCCATCGCGCTACATTAAATTTCTTCAAGTCGCATCGGGTTTTGATGTTGCCGACAATGAGATTGTTAAAAGGCTGAGTGCGGGTGATCTTGTCATCACTGGCGATATTCCGTTGGCAGCAGAGGTGATAGAAAAAGGTGGGCGTGCACTCAATCCGCGCGGTGAACTCTATTCAGAGGACAACATCAAAGCACGCCTGAATATGCGGGATTTTATGGAGACGCTGCGCGCCAGCGGCATCGAATCAGGGGGGCCACCAGCGCTTAATCAGAGTGACCGAAAGTCTTTTGCAAACCACCTGGACAGCCTGTTAAGCAAGCATGTAAAGCGTGCGTAACAGACTGCCCGCTGCATTCAGCTAGCAAGCAATACCATTAATCGTCCAGTATTCGTTCGCCGAGAAAGAGGTCGGCAACCTTTTCACGCTCGCGAACAAGTGTGTGTTGTTCTCCATCGACCATCACTTCGGCTGCACGGGGCCGGGTGTTGTAGTTTGAACTCATCGAAAAACCATAGGCGCCCGCAGAGCGCACTGCAAGCAAGTCTCCTGCTTTGATAGCGAGCGCACGCTCTTTGCCGAGGAAATCGCCGGTTTCGCAAACAGGCCCAACGACATCGTAAACGCGCCGTGGCTGCGCCATATTCGGAGTGACTGGAATAATCTCCTGCCAGGCGCTGTAGAGCGAAGGTCTGAGCAGGTCATTCATCGCTGCATCGACGATGGCAAAGTTTTTATGGTCGCTGCATTTCAGATACTCCACTTGAGTCAGCAGAATACCTGCGTTACCAACGATGGCGCGACCGGGTTCGACAAGCAGTTTGTAACGGTTGCCTGCCAGTGTTTTGCGCAGCGCTGTGGCGAGGTCGCCCGGCAGTGGCGGTTGTTCGTCTGCGTAGCGAATGCCCAGACCTCCGCCCATATCGAGATGGCTGATGTGAATTCCCTGCGTGTTGAGTTGATCTGCCAGCGAGAGAACTTTTTGTAGCGCCTCGATAAATGGCGCGGTCTCTGTGAGTTGAGAGCCGATATGGCAGTCGATGCCGTGAATGTCGAGGTGCGTCATGGCGGCTGCCTGCGCGT
>JAADGQ010000093.1 GCA_013152295.1 Gammaproteobacteria bacterium
GATGATAAAAACGGTGATCGGCGAATTTCTCGAACAGCGCCGTGGCGACCGCGCTGGGCTCATTGTGTTCGCCGACGATGCCTTTACGGTGGCACCGATCAGCAGCGATCTCAACCTGATTCGTACCCTGCTCTTCCAGATGAAAAACGGGATTGCGGGCGAAAGAACCGCGCTTGGCGACGCTATTGCCTTGGCTGTCAAACGCTTGCAGGACCGCCAGCACCCGGCGCGGGTGGTGATCCTCTTTAGCGATGGCAGCAACACCGCTGGCTCAATGAGCCCAGAGGATGCGTTGCTGCTGGCTCAAGAGAGCGGCATTAAAATTTACACGGTTGCCATCGGCTCCAATCGAACGGTCGCCTTCCCGCGCGGCGCCAACAACAGCCCTGAATTTACCCGGCTCCCGGTGGATGAGGCGCTGCTGCGTCGTTTGGCTGTGGAGAGCGGTGGTCGCTACTACCATGCGGCTGACAGCTCGACGATGATGCAGATTATTGCGGATATCGATCAGCTGGAGACGATTGAGCAGCGCGAGCAGAATCTGTTTTTGCGTCAGGCGTGGTATTGGTTGCCGTTGTTGGTGGGTTTGTCGTTACTCTTGGTTGCGCGTCAGCGGTGCGGCGACAGCGCCTCTGTTTTTGTCGAAAAATGAGAGCAGTGTTGTACGATTATTCGCGCTGTTGAAGGTGCCGCCGTGAAAGCCGCGCGTCGTCAAAAACTGTTTGGGTGACACTGCTGTTCGATAGAGCTGCTCGCCATATTGATAGGGAACCACCTCATCGTCGCGGCTGTGAATCAGCAACAGCGGCAGCGGCGCGATCCGCTCGATGTAATCGATAGGGTCATACTGTTTGACCACCATCCAGCTGGCGGGGTACTGAAACAGCCAGGTCAACCAGCTGCCCGCTGCTACGTGACGAACAATATCCCCATAACGGGTGAACGCCGCATCGCTGACCACGCCGCTTAACTGTTGCCTTGCCTGCACATCGGTTGCTGCAAAGTAGATCGCCAGACTTGCACCCAGGCTCTGCCCCAGAAGATAGAGCGGTTTGTCTGTCACATCGCGCTGCTTGATTAGCCACTGCATACCGGCTTTGATATCCCATAGCGCACCGGGTAGTGCCGCCTCCCCTTCGGATAGCCCGTAGCCACGGTAATCAAGGAGCAGTACGTTGTAACCCTTGTCTGGCAACCAGCGCACATTATGGATATGGGTGCTGATGTTTTCGCCGTTGCCGTGAAGGTAGTAGACCGTACCCTGCACTGAACCTGCTGCGGGCAGAAACCACGCATGCAACTTTACGTCGTCTGCTGTCTTCAGATAGATATCTTCGTAGGCCAGGCCGAGCTGATCCGGTGTCTGCAAGTGACCCCGGTAGGGGAAGAAGAAGATTCCCGAACAGCCGACCAGCAGGGTGGCCAACAGCACCGAGGCGGTGGCCCGCACAATACGTTTTGATGTGCGCTCAAACATCGCTTTCAAAAGTGGTAGCGGTAGGCGAGATCGAACTGTGAATAGCGATCATCGCGGTTGCGATTATGGCCAACGGTTAATTTTATGCTGTGATTTCTTGCCACAACAAAATTCTGAGCGTAGCTGATTCGGGTGCGGTAGTGGTTATTCAAAAAACGCTCCCCGCTTAGCGTCAAGCGCGCCGTGCTTTTGCCGAAATGCCACAGAAATCCGCTATCGATGCCCGCAGCCGGTTCGAGCCTGCGTGTTGAAAAACCCTTGTTGTGCTCCAACCGCCCGGTTGCCAACGCGTAAAACAATCCATCCTCTGCAACCGAATAGCTCGCCCCCCAACCCGCTGTCACATGCGCAGTCAGACGATCTTTGCCGTCGGTAATCTGGCGTTCAAGGCCGGTATAGACCTTCCACGACATCGGTTTAAAAAAGCGTGTACGCGGTGTCAGCGAAAAAATATCGATCACATCGAGTTGCTGCAGACGAAACTTGCCGGAGTCGGCGACGCGCAGCTGTACATTGGCCATATTGATTTGCGCACCGCGCAGAAACCCCTCTTCGTTATCTTCCAAACTGTGGAATGCCATGCGTAGTGCTACCTCAGTAAAGCGCTCATTGTTACGCTCGCCGAGTGACATCGATACTCGCCTGGAGTGATGGCCCAGCTCCGGGCGCGAGGGCACCGTAACCGTTGGGTTTTGCACCGTGCCTGAATAGCTGTTTAAGAGCGTCAACAGGCGGTGGCTATTGCGTGCCTGCTCATCACTGCGTGCTTCGCCGCTCTGCTGGTAGCGCTGGTAACGGTATGCGGTGTCGATAATGCGCGCTCTGCGCTCATCGCTTAAATGAGTAAAAGCAGCGCTCTCAATAATGGCTGGATCAGCGGCCAGCTGCTGCATAAGTGTCTGTTCTCTATCGGATAACATTTCGATCAACGCGGCCAGCTCGGTGATGCGCGCGGGACGAAAGTGTCGTGACTCAATCATGCCAGCCCGCTCGATAGCTTTAACGGTGTCGATAGGGATCGCGGTGACGCCAAACTCATCGGTTAACTCTGTGCCGGGTCGGGCGACCTCCAGCAGTTCGAGCAGTCGGTATGAGCAGTTTTCATCAAAGAAGTAGTAGTCAAAATTGACCTCTTTCAGCTCCCACAGATGGGTCACCATGCGATCGACCTCTGCCGGGGTCAAGTTCAGCGGGTACTCCCAGATATCGCGCTTCTCGATGCGGTTATATTCCTGAATTTTTTTGAAGTAGGGTGAGACGATAAAAATTCCGGGATAACCGCCCGTCAGCCCTTTGAAGGCATAAAAGAGCGAATTATCTTCGGCGCTGGTATTGGCGCCGAAGTTCACCGCAAAGGAGAGCCAGTTTGACGCTTCTGCGTCAGCAGAGTGGTCCAGACGTAGCAGCGTATGACCAAACATGGATGAGGGGCTGTTGAGGTGGTAGGTGGGGAAGATCAGCGTTGCCTGTTGTGCCTTGACCATGCTGTACCACTCGCTGTAGTCGGGGCAGGCAACCTCGGGCAGTGTTGCCGCGTCAATTGAGAGCTGTTTCTGCAGCCAGTGCGATCGGGCTACGAAGCGGCACTGGGCGTGAGCGTTGCCTGATATGTCGCGACGGTACAGTGCCGACAACGTTGCCAGCAACTCTGCGGCAGGGTCAGTTGCGCCGCCCGCCGCGTTAAAGAAGCGCGCGTCATCAACAGCGCTGGTATAGCCACTTGGGCTGCTACGGTCTCTGTCGTAGTGCAGTAGGTTGAGCCACTCTTGGTGTTGCCATAGTTGACGTTGCTGGACCTGTTGTTGCAGTTGCTGGAGTGCTTGCTGGAAAACTGTTTGCTCTTGGTCAAGGGAGGTGGCTTCCGCAATGCAGGATGCCAAGAGCAGAAATAAAAACCCGCCGAGCTGATGGATACCGCTTCGCATTGATTTAATCACACTGATTTGTTGAGCAAAAAAAAACTCTGTGCCGTTCGGCACAGAGTTTATCTACTAATGTAACGACTCTAGTTAACTAGAGTAATAGAGGCAGTTACACTGCGTACTTCGCCAAACGTGAGTCGGCTTTCATCAATGCATTCAATGACGCAGTGACCTGTTGGGCGGTCACATTCTCATTGGGGAAAATAGTGTTGAAATTGTCGTGAGCGACTTTGGCAAACAGCGCTCTGTCTGCTTGCTCAACACCCATTGACACAGCTACTGCATTCAACGCCTCACCATGACCGCGAGCTACGTCTTCGGAGAATTCGTCCATCATGTTAGAGACCAGCGACGAGCCACCATAAGTCAGTGTGCCATCGCTTGAGCAGCCATTAGTGCCCGATGTCATGCCAAATGACGCGTTACCTGATGTGCCATTGGTGCTGGAGGCAATAAAATGAGGCCCCAAGCCGCTTTGGCCGTCGAAGAGCATGTTTCCCCAGCCACAATCTGGACCACCTGGCGCTACCGCCAGTGCTGCAGAAGATGAAACCAGAAGAATAGATCCAGCTATCAATTTTTTCATATCCAACTCCTTAATTTTTCAGTAATGACACTTAGCGCCTGAAAAAACGGCTCACCGATGCTAAACCAAACAAACCGCGATGACAATTCGCTCACGTCGCAAAAACGGTAGAATATAGTTCGCTCACTCACACCAACAACAAGCGTGACTCTGGCATCATGACTTTCGACACTCCCCCCTCCGCAGCAGTCCGCAGTGCACAAGATGAGCTGTTTCTGCCGAA
>JAADGQ010000169.1 GCA_013152295.1 Gammaproteobacteria bacterium
CCACTACTGCGCGATGCGCTGAAGCGAATGGGCCGTGCAGATCTGATCGGTAACGGCAAAAAACATCTGATTCCCTCCTGGCAGCCCGCTGTAACAAGGGACACTGCTGCAACACCAAAAGAGCACTCTCCAAGCGGTCCCAGGCGTGCAACTAAAGCACCCGCCAATCGCGCACGCAGAAAAGTCGGCAGCAAGCCAAAACCCAAACTTCAATCGAAGCCGAAGCCGAAGCCACGAGGCAGACGACAGTGAAGTTCAAAAAAACCTTGATCCCTGTTATTTCACCTGTACAAAGCTGTTTCTGTCATTTTACAAACGGAAATCCATCGCCATGAACTACTGGCTACTCAAGTCCGAACCGGACACTTACAGCATCGACGATCTGGCGCGCGACCCGCAACACGCTGAACATTGGGATGGTGTGCGTAATTATCAGGCACGCAACATGATGCGTGATCAGATGAAGCTTGGCGACCAAGCGTTCTTCTATCACTCCAATTGCAAAGAGCCGGGTATCGTCGGCATCATGGAGATTGTCAGAGAGAGCTACCCGGACTTTACCGCCCATGACCCGGCGTCAAACTACTACGACCCTAAAAGTGACCCTGACAATCCGCGCTGGTACATGGTTGACGTACGCCATGTGCGTACATTGAAACGCACGATCACACTCACGGAGCTGAAAGCGCAGGCGCCACTCGCGGAGATGCCGTTGGTGCGCCGCGGCAACCGGCTATCGATCATGCCCGTTAGCGCAGAGCAGTGGCGTTACATTTTGACGCTGGCGTAAAACAGCAGCTACTGATGTTTTAGCAGGTTGTTAAAATACGGCTCCGTTCGCTTGACAGCTGCCGCCACGGTCACTGACAATAACGCCCGTTATGAATCACTCTATTTCTAAAAAACGACTACCGCTGATTATGCATGTGCTGCGCTGGAGCAGCCGCAGCAGGGTTGTGCGTGTCGTGGAATCGGGTGGTGAAAGAGCGTTGATGTAGCAGTAAAACGCAAAAAACCGGATTCGAAAAAAGGCCGCAAACCCATGGTTTGCGGCCTTTTTTCGTTTCTTTATCTGGACTATTTTTGGGAGGAAAAAGTTGTGTCGATACCGGCAGCATACATAGGCGTAATCCTCATCTGGAGCACAACACCACTGGCCATCAAGTGGAGTGGTGACGAGGTGGGTTTTCTGTTTGGCGCGGCCAGCCGCATGGCGATCAGTGCCGTCGTGGCGATGCTCTTCGTCCACCTGCTGCGCGTCAAAATGCCTTGGCATAAACCAGCGCTGCACACCTATGTTGCTGCGGGTTTCGGTATCTACACCGCAATGCTGTGCGTCTATTGGGGCGCACAATATATCCCGTCGGGTTGGGTCTCCGTCATTTTTGGTCTGGCCCCGATCACCACCGGCGTACTGGCGACGATCTGGCTCAATGAAGATGCGATGACCGTTAACAAGATCGGCGGTGCACTGCTCGGCGTTGTTGGACTGATGATTCTGTTCGGCGGTGGCGACTCGCTGCATAACGATATGATGGCCTACGGTGTGGTCGCTGTGCTGCTGTCGACCGCCTTTCACTCAGTCAGCGCGGTGTGGGTGAAACGAACCAACGACGGCATTCACGGGCTGGCGGTGACTGCGGGCGGACTGCTGCTCTCTGCGCCGGTCTTCCTGCTCACCTGGTTGATGGTTGATGGCGTGTGGCCGGCGACGATCCCGACACATGTTGCATGGTCTATTGTCTATCTGTCGCTGTGCGGTTCGGTGCTCGGCTTCGCGCTGTACTACTATCTGCTCCACCACATGGAGGCGAGCCGCACGGCGTTGATCGCGCTGATCACGCCAGTGACAGCACTGCTGCTGGGCAATCAACTCAACGATGAACCGATGACGATGATCATTGTTATCGGCACGGCGTTTATTGCGTTGGGGTTACTGTGCTACGAATACGGGACCAAACTGTTCAATAGGCGGCACTTTAAAAACGAAGTGGAGGTGGAGATAAAAAAGTAGATCCATAGCGCTCAAGTCCTGGCCAAACGGAGTTGGCCAGGGCGCATTCCGCACAACCATAAAACAGCAAAATAGACTGTGCCACCCACCACAACCCACATACCTAAGTGCCAGCTGCGCTGCAACCAACCCCACTCAAACCACTGCTCAATCCCGGCGACACCCAGCCACAACACCAAAGCCATCGCCACACTTGCACTCACTACGCGAAGCACCAATGGCAACCATCCAGCACCCGGCTGATAGACACCTTCACGACGCAATATCCTGTACAGCAAGAGCGCATTGAGCAGCGCCGACAACGAGGTGGCCAGCGCCAGTCCGGCATGAGCCAGCGGAAAAACCAGCAGCACGTTAAATACCATGTTTGCCACCATCGCGATGATGCCGATGCGTACCGGCGTCTTGGTATCCTGACGCGAATAGAACCCCGTCACCAGCACTTTTACCAAAATAAAGCTGAGCAGACCGAGTGAATAGGCGACCAGGCTTCTGGCAGCCATCAGCGTATCGTGGGCAGAAAACTCGCCGTATTGAAACAGCGTCGCAATCATCGGCGCCGCCAACACAGCCAGTGCCAGTGCAGCGGGAAGCGCTAATACCACAACTAAACGCAGCGCCCAATCCAGCGTCGAAGAGAATGCTTCGGCCGATTGGTCCGCATGTTTCTGGGATAGATTCGGCAATATCACTGTCGCCAGTGCAATGCCAAAAATACCGAGCGGAAACTCAACCAGCCGGTCAGAGAAGTAGAGCCAGCTAACACTGCCGGTCACCAAAAAAGAGGCAATCAAAGTATCAAACAGCAGATTGATCTGCACCACAGACGAGCCAAAAATGGCGGGCATCATCAGTTTGATAATACGCCTGACCCCTTCGTCTTTGCGCTGCCAGCGTGGCCGTGGCAATTTGCCCAAGCGGCGCAAAAAAGGGAACTGAAACAGCAGCTGAAAAATACCGCCGAAAAACACCCCCCACGCCAGCGCGGTAACAGGTTGATCCAGATAGGGTGCCAATAGCACGGCGGCGGCGATCAACGAAACATTGAGAATAACCGGGGTAAATGCCGCCGCGCTGAAAAAGCCGTAGCTATTGAGAATGCCCGCCGCCAGCGCGGTGAGCGAGATAAACATCAGATAGGGAAACGTGATGCGCAACATCTCTACCGTCAACGCATAACGATCCGGCTCATCGAGAAACCCCGGTGCAAACAGCGCCACCAGAATCGGCGCAGCGATCACCCCGATCACCGTGACGACAAATAGAATCCCGCCCAAAACCCCGGCAACGTGATCGATCAGGCGCTGCACCTCGGCATCACCACGCTGCGTTTTATACTCTGACAGCACCGGCACAAAGGCGAGCGAAAAAGCCCCCTCACCAAACAAGCGGCGCATAAAGTTAGGGATTTTAAAAGCGACAAAAAAAGCGTCGGCACCGGCACTGGTGCCAAACAGGCGGGCAATCAGGATGTCGCGTGCAAACCCCAAAATACGCGATATCAACGTCATCGCGCCAACACTGACGGTAGATTTCAGAAGTGATTTACTCACAATCGGGGGCTCTATCTCTTTTTACGAAAACCAACGAGGGACACTCACCTATCCTCCCTGCCCTCACCGCGCCATTCACGTAGCATCGGCCAACACGATGGCGCGACATGGGGCAGGCAGACCTTCAATGGTCAGAGAGGGATCATTAGGGTCGAGAAAATCTTGCAGAGATTCAAATTTCATCCACGGCGTAGCGCGCTGCTCATCACAGGTGGTGGCGGTGACATCGATGACTCGCACATTGCTAAAACCGCAGCGTCTGAGCCACAACTCAAGCGTTGCGCACGACGGCAAAAACCAGACGTTACGCATCTTGGCATAACGTCTCTCGGGCAGTAGCGCGTAGCCCTGCTCGCCATCGACGACCAGCGTCTCCAGCACCAGCTCTCCACCACGACGCATACTGCCACGCAACTCAAGCAGATGATCCATCGGCGAGCGCCGGTGGTAGAGCACGCCCATAGAGAAGACTGTATCAAATGCACGCAATCCCGGCGGCAGTGCCTCGATCCCCA
>JAADGQ010000148.1 GCA_013152295.1 Gammaproteobacteria bacterium
CCCGCTATGTCTGCAACCCTGCCCGATGCCAACGGTCACTTTGGCCCCTACGGTGGTCGCTTCGTCGCTGAAACCTTGATGGGGCCGCTGGATGAGTTGCGTCAGGCCTATGAGCACGTGCAGGGTGATCCCGCATTTCTCGCCGAACTTGATCACGATCTCAAGCACTATGTTGGTCGCCCGTCACCGCTCTATCACGCCAAGCGCTGGAGCGAGCAGCTCGGTGGTGCGCAGATCTATCTGAAGCGGGAGGATCTCAACCACACCGGCGCACATAAGGTGAACAACACTGTGGGTCAGGCGCTGTTGGCCAGATACATGGGCAAGCCGCGTGTTATCGCCGAAACCGGCGCGGGTCAACACGGCGTGGCCACCGCGACGGTGGCTGCTCGCTTTGGTCTGCAGTGTGTGGTCTATATGGGCGCTGTGGATATCGCTCGTCAGGCGCTCAATGTCTATCGTATGCGCCTGCTCGGTGCTGAGGTTGTCGCGGTCGAGTCGGGGTCAAAGACACTCAAGGATGCGCTCAACGAAGCGATGCGCGACTGGGTGACTAATATCGATTCGACATTTTATATCATCGGCACCGTTGCTGGCCCTCACCCCTATCCGGCGATGGTGCGTGATTTTCAGGCGGTGATCGGTCGCGAAGCGCGCACCCAGATCGTCGAACAGACGGGGCGCCTGCCCGATGCGCTGGTGGCTTGCGTTGGCGGTGGCTCCAATGCCATCGGTCTTTTTTACCCTTTTCTGGATGATAAGGATGTGACCCTCTACGGTGTTGAGGCGGCGGGGGAGGGGCTCGATAGCGGTCGGCACGCAGCGCCACTATGTAAAGGACGACCGGGCGTGTTGCATGGCAATCGCACCTATTTAATGGAGGATAATGATGGTCAGATCATCGAAACGCACTCCATCTCCGCCGGGCTCGACTACCCCGGTGTTGGTCCCGAACATGCTTGGTTGAAGGACTCTGGCCGTGCCAATTATGTGGCGATCAGTGATGATGAAGCGCTGGCTGCATTTCATGCCCTGACCCGTATCGAGGGAATCATGCCCGCGCTTGAGTCAAGCCATGCCTTGGCCTGGGGTGCTAAAATTGCGGCGCAGATGGACAAGGAGCAGAGCATTATTGTTAACCTCTCCGGTCGTGGGGATAAAGATATACACACCGTCGCCGCGCTTGAGGGGATTAAAGTATGAGCCGTATAAGCCACTGTTTTGCGCAGCTAAAAGCGCAGCAACGCACAGCGCTGATTCCATACGTTGCTGCTGGTGATCCTAACCCGCAAGTGACGGTGCCGCTGATGCACGCCATGGTCAGTGCCGGTGCCAACATCATCGAACTGGGAGTTCCGTTCTCTGACCCCATGGCTGACGGACCGGTAATTCAGCGCGCCAGCGAACGCGCGTTGAAATACGGCGTCAGCTTGCGCAGCGTGATGGCGATGGTGCGTGATTTTCGCAAGGATGACCCAACCACCCCGGTGGTGTTGATGGGCTATCTTAACCCTGTTGAAGTGATGGGTTACGCTGCGTTTGCGCAACAGGCTGCCGCTGCTGGTGTCGATGCGGTGTTGACCGTCGATCTGCCACCCGAAGAGGGCGCTGAACTGGTGCAGGAGCTGCGCAAGCATCAGCTCGATCCACTGTTTCTGCTTGCACCCACTTCGAGCACCCAACGCATCAAGGAAATTTGTGCGATGGCCAGTGGATTCGTCTATTATGTTTCGGTCAAAGGCATCACCGGTGCGAGCCATCTCAATGTTGCTGAAGTGGCTGTCAAAGTGGCTGAAATTCGCGCGCTGACAACGCTCCCTGTTGGTGTTGGGTTCGGCATCAAAGATGCTTCAACGGCTGCCGCTGTTGGCGCTGTTGCTGATGCCGTGGTAGTTGGTAGCGCGCTGGTTAACGAGATCGAACGGCTGGCTGTGCAGCCGGATAAAATACCCGCTGCTATCGGTATGATGCTGGCGGAGATGCGTCGCGCAATTGATGCGACATGACAACGAATTAACGCTTGCCTGGAGCGAATGAACAAAGACGATGAGCTGGTTTTTTACTACCCTCAAAAATAAGAATCGAAGGAACGGGCAAAAAATCGGTTCCGGAAGGATTGTGGACCAAATGCGTGTCATGCAGCGCGGTACTGTACCAAGCTGATCTGGAGCGCAATTTATATGTCTGTCCGAAGTGCAGCCACCATCAACGTATCGGTGCCCGCGTACGGCTCGGTTTTTTTCTCGACGCAGAGCCACGTGAAGAGCTGGGTACTGCGCTGGAGCCTGTAGATGCGCTGAAGTTTAAAGATAGTAAAAAGTATAAAGATCGGCTCAGTCAGGCACAAAAAGCAACGGGAGAGAAAGACGCGCTGATTGTCATTCAGGGTGAGCTGAAAGGTATCCCGGTTGTTGCGGCAGCATTTGAGTTTCGTTTCATGGCGGGCTCTATGGGTTCAGTGGTTGGCGAGCGTTTTGTCTCTGCGGCCAACGCGGCCATGGAGTTTGGCATTCCCTTGATCTGTTTCTCTGCCAGTGGTGGTGCGCGTATGCAGGAGGCGCTGATGTCGCTGATGCAGATGGCGAAAACCAGCGCCGTATTGGCACGTCTGAACCGACGTGGTATTCCGTTTATTTCGGTGATGACCGACCCTACCATGGGTGGCGTCTCTGCCAGTTTGGCGATGCTCGGCGACATCAATGTTGGCGAGCCCAACGCGCTGATCGGTTTCGCTGGCCCTCGTGTTATCGAGCAGACTGTTCGCGAAAAGCTGCCCAAGGGTTTTCAACGCAGCGAGTTTTTGCTCGATCACGGCGCTTGATCTGATCATTGACCGCCGCGAAATGCGTGACCGCCTTGCCAATTTGCTGGCCATGTTGATGCACCGGCCGCAAATAGGCTGAGTGCAAGAGTGGCGATACGCTCTCTTTAAGTCCTGCGGCCTCAGCAAGCACTCTTCCCCCCCTGCCATGCGTTTCACCTCGCTGAATGAGTGGTTGGCGTGGCAGGAGCAGCTCCATCCCAGCGAGGTCGATCTGGGCCTTGAGCGCCTAGATGAAGTTTTTCAACGCGGCTGGCCCCCTCCCTCTTTTACCGTTATCACGGTTGCTGGCACCAACGGCAAAGGCTCGTGTGTGGCGATGCTGGAGTCGATCTTGCGCGCCGCAGGCTACAACACGGGTGCCTACACTTCGCCGCACCTGCTGCGCTACAACGAAAGAGTGCGTCTCAATGGTGTGGCAGTGGATGATGCTGTGCTGTGCCGGGCTTTTGAGCGTGTGGACCAGGTTCGCGGTGACTGCTCGCTGACCTATTTTGAGTTCGGCACGCTGGCCGCTATCGAGATTTTTTTTAACGCCAACGTCGATGTCGCCATACTTGAGGTGGGGCTCGGCGGGCGGCTGGATGCGGTCAATATCCTCGATGCCGACGGCGCTCTGCTCTCCACTGTCGGCATCGATCACTGCGACTGGCTGGGCAGTGACCGGGAGTCTATCGGTTACGAAAAAGCGGCTATTTTCCGCAGCGCAGCCGCTGCGGTCATCGGCGATCCTGATCCCCCTGCCAGTGTGCGGCAGACGGCACAGCAGCTGGGTGTTGAGCTGCACTGCCCGAATCAGCACTTCAGCTACACCATGGAGGATGATGTGCACTGGCGATGGCAGAGTGCTAGCAGGCAACTCTCTGGTTTGAGCCTGCCCTGCTTGCCCGGCGCGTTTCAGCGTCGCAATGCTGCTGCTGTGCTGATGTTGTTGGAGTGTCTGTCGCAGCAGCTACCGCTGACAGAAGATCAGATCAGGGTGGGGCTGATGAATGCCAGCGCAGTTGGCCGTTGCCAGCGCAGCGAAGTGGCGGGGGTTTGCCACTACTACGATGTTGCCCACAATGCGCAGGCGGCTGCCGTGCTTGCACAAGAGTTGGAAGGAACGCCGTGCGCTGGTGTGACCCATGCGCTGTTCGGTATGTTGAAGGATAAAGATGCCAGCGCTACGATTCGCGCCATGAGTGGTGTTATCGACTCCTGGCATACCGTGGGGCTGGATACGCCACGTAGCTTGTCAGGGGATGAGTTGGCAGCAGTGGTGCGCCGCAACGGCATTGAGCGGGTGCAGGCGTACGCCGGTGTCAAAGCCGCCTACCAAAGTTTATTGTCGCAGTGTACTAAAGAGGACCGCATCGTTGCTTTTGGCTCCTTTTATACAGTAGCCGCAATGCTGGAAAGGTAGGCTATAATGCGCGTTTTCTACTCCGCCTGAACAGGGCGCAACAGGATCACAGGTGGAATCGGGAAAACTAAAACAGCGGATCGTGGGCATCGCGGTGCTAAGTGCACTGGCTGTCATCTTTCTTCCAGCCATACTCGATCTCGATGGCCAGCGCCACACGGCCGACCTGAGCACGAGCAATATCCCGCCCAAGCCTGCTAATTTTGTTAGCAAAACACTCTCTCTACAGCCACCTCCGGCTGCACAGGCGCTCAACCAGCCTGCTGTTGAGGCGCACCGCGTTGTGCCGCCCACACCGTCGGCGGCGCTCCCCCCGCCAGTGTTGCAGCCGTCGCTGAAGCAGGCGACAAAACAGCCCGCACCGCGGCCTGTGCCAACTACGCCGAAAGCAGAAAAAAAAGCCGCTCCGAGCGTGAGTGCTCCAGTGCCGCGATCCAAGCCCGCGTCAGCAACACAACAGTCTGAGTCGACACTGCGCTGGGCGGTGCAACTTGCCAGCTTCTCGCGCATGACGAATGCTCAGGCACTGCGTGATAAGTTACAGCGCCAGGGTTACACGGTCATCATTGAGCAGAGTCGGTCGAGCCGTGGCACTGTGGTGCGTGTTATCGTTGGCCCCACTGCATCACGCAGCGCAGCGCAGTCACTGCGCGACAAATTGAAGCGTGATTTCAAATTGAACGGCTTGGTAAAACGACATCGATTCTCCCGGTGACGCTCTGCGCAATAGTATTCCGTAAAAACATTATTGATGACCTATCCTGAATTGAGTGGATTTTTGGAGCGATTAATCCGCCCGCACCGCACGACTTTAACCGTCGATGGACCGATAAACAGACTATGATTTGGCCAGATTTCGTTATTATCGGCATTATTGCGCTATCCATGCTGATCAGTTTGGTGCGCGGTTTTGTTCGCGAAGCGCTCTCTTTGATGGCGTGGGTACTGGCAGCCTGGATTGCGTTGCGCTTTTCGGCAGATCTCGCTGCGCAACTGAGCAGTGTGATCTCCGTTGATGCGCTACGTCTTGCCGCGGCGTTTTTTATTCTGTTTGTGGGTACCCTGATCGTTGCAGGTTTCCTTAATCGGTTGGCGGGCAAGCTGGTGCGCTCGGTGGGTTTGACAACACTGGATCGTTTGATTGGTGCACTCTTTGGCATCGCTCGCGGCGGCGTCGTGGTCGTTATACTGGTTCTGTTGTTGGGTATGACATCGATTGTCGATGAGCCGTGGTGGGGTCAATCGCCGCTGCTGGATTATGCCGTCGAATTGGGCGAGTGGTTGCGACAAGTTGTGCCTAGCGAGCCTCAGCAGCAACTTGTCAATTTTTGACGTTTTTACTCTCTTTTTCATGAGGATTCTCTGATGTGCGGCATCATCGGCATTGTTGGTCACCACAATGTAAATCAAGCGCTCTATGACGGATTAACTGTTCTCCAGCATCGCGGGCAAGACGCGGCAGGTATCGTTACCTGTGACAACGGTAAGCTGCACCTGCGTAAAGGGAGTGGTCTGGTGCGCGATGTTTTTCGCACGCAGCACATGATTAATCTGCGCGGTAACGTCGGCATCGGTCATGTGCGTTATCCTACTGCCGGGTGCTCCTCCACCGCTGAGGCTCAGCCGTTTTATGTCAACTCGCCCTACGGTATTACGCTGGCCCACAACGGTAATCTGACCAACGCCGAGCAGCTGAAACAGGAGCTGTTTGCCGAGGATCTGCGCCATATCAATACCGATTCAGATTCGGAAATCCTGTTAAACGTCTTTGCGCATGAGCTGCAGCAGCAGCGCAAATTAAGCATTGATGAGAACGATATTTTTGAGGCGATCTCCAAAGTGCACCAGCGTTGCCGCGGTGGTTATGCGGCGGTTGCGATGATATCGGGCTATGGCATCGTAGCGTTTCGTGACCCGTGGGGGATTCGTCCCGTTGTGTTTGGCAGCCGCAAAACCGCGCAGGGAGAGGAGCACATCATCGCCTCGGAGAGCGTTGCGCTGGATGTGCTCGGCTTTGATCTGCTGCGCGATATTGCGCCTGGCGAAGCGGTCGTGATCACTCTCGATGGCCGACGTTTTACGCGTCAGTGCGCTGAGCACCCCATCTATTCGCCCTGTATTTTCGAGTTCATCTATTTGGCGCGTCCTGATTCGATCATCGATGATATTTCGGTCTACAAAGCGCGCTTGCGCATGGGCGAAGTGTTGGCCGAAAAAATACTTCGGCAACGCCCTGATCACGATATCGATGTGGTGATTCCAGTGCCCGATACCAGCCGTACTGCTGCGCTGCCGCTCTCTTACAAATTGGGCGTAAAGTATCGTGAAGGGTTTATGAAAAATCGCTATATCGGCCGTACCTTTATCATGCCGGGACAGAAAATGCGCAAGAAGTCTGTGCGTCAAAAGCTCAATGCCATTGATCTGGAGTTTCGCGATAAAAATGTTCTGTTGGTCGATGACTCGATCGTGCGCGGTACCACGTCTCAGGAGATTATCAAAATGGCGCGTGACGCGGGTGCAAATAAAGTCTACTTTGCTTCAGCGGCGCCGCCGGTGC
>JAADGQ010000071.1 GCA_013152295.1 Gammaproteobacteria bacterium
TCGGTGCCCACGCTGCCGGCCATATGCACGGTTGAGTTATCCACCGAGATCACCCGGTCGAGCGCGCTGATCTGCGCGGCAAAATCGTCGAGATCGAGCAGTGCATCGGCATCGGCCCAGTCGTGGATAACGACGCCCTGTGCCGCTGCTGCGGCGCCAAGCTCATCACCGCAGTCACCATACTGGAGATTAATAAACTGCACGCCCGCTACATCGAACAGTGGCTGCCACTGAGCCAGCAGGGTCGAACGCTGCGCTTTGGTTTTAACGTAAACGTCGTTACCGCCACGCCACGAGATGCCCACTTTCAAACCGCTACCCAACGCCGCATAGCGCTGACGCCACTTATTCACGGCGGCTTCGTCAGCGATCAGATAAGCAGCGCGACGCGGAAAGCTGGCCAGCCCCAAACGGTAAAAACGCGGCAGACGATCAATAGGGACCTGCACATCCACCCCATCGAGCTGCGCCACCACCTGCGACTCTTCGCCGCGCTGGGCGCCGATAACCGTGGCAGCGGGAAACGAACGACGAAACAGCGACGCCAAACGACTATCGCACTCAATCACACAACGCCCGGCTTCGGCGATCAGCTCGCCAAGGCAGGAGGCGAACATGATCTCATCCCCCACCCCCTGCGCCGCGTAGGCCAGCACCGAGCGCCCGTTGAGCGGCGAACCGTCCCACACCGGATAGGGGAAATCGCGGCCAAACAGCTCACCGGCACGCACACCCCACTCGTACTCCAACCAACCCTGGGCCAGATCACCTGTGGTCAACAGCGCCAGCGCATTGGCCCAGTGCCCCTTGGCGTGCTCCGGGCTGAGGCGCAGCACTTCACGATAGCAACCGAGTGCCCCCTCAAAATCGCTGTTCATGCGCAGTGCATTACCCAGATTATAGTAACCCTCGGCCTCTTCGGGCTGCAGCTCAATGGCGCGCTGATAGTGGACCAGCGCTTCGTCAACGCGCTGCTGCTCCAGCAGTACGTTGCCCAGGTTGTTGTAGGCTGCTGCAGAGCCCGGCTGCTGCTGTAAAACCGCCTCTAATGCGGCGATGGCGCGCTCCGGCTGACCACTCTGCGAATAGAGGGCGGCAGCATTCAGATAGGCGGAGATCAGCTCGGGATTGCAGCGCAGCGCCTCTTCGTAACAACGTAGTGCCTCCCTTGTGCGCCCCTCGCCATTGAGCAGTATCGCCAGATTGTAGTAACCATCGGCGCTGTCGGGTTGCAGCGCGATGGCCTTTTGGTAAGCCTGCTCGGCAGCCGCCACCTGCCCCTGTTTGTAGGCATTAATCGCATAGTTGACCCAGGCTGGAAACAGTTCTGGATCGACCTCGGTCGCGCGCCGGTAGCACGCCTGCGCCTCATCCAGCCGTTCGCTGTTTTGGTAGACCAGACCGAGATTAAACAGTGCATCGCTGAAATCTTCGCGAATCTGCAACGCTTTTTTGCAGCAGCGCTCAGCCTCCGCTATCTCACCGAGCTGCCCTGCAATGCTGCCCTGCATCGACAGAATCTCCGCGTCATCGAGCTGCAAGGCACTCAACTGCTGACACAAGCGATACGCTTCATGCAGCTGATTGTTGCTCACCAACTGTTCAATGCGCGCCCGCACCTCATCCACAGGACTCGCTGTCGATGGCTGTGCCACCACAAGCGGAGGCGCCGGGGGCGGCTGCACCACGGGCACTTTTTCACCCTCCGCACACTGCTGCGTCGTAACCGTGCCATCATTGGCGGCGCGAAAGTGTGCCAGATCAGCGGCTACCTGCTCCAGCAGTGCCGACCACTCATTCGCCTGCGGTTGGCGCAACAGGCGCACAGCTGAATACCACGGACTACTATTACCGCTGCGCAGCCAGCGCCAATCTGCCGCGAAGGGCAGCAGCAACCAGGTTGGCGTACCCAGTGCGGCACTGAGATGGGCACTGGAGTTGTCGACGCAGATCACCAAATCCAGCGCGCAGAGCAGTGCGGCAAACTCATCCAGATCGCGCAACGGATCGATCTCAGGCCAGCAGTGCAGTGTGGTGCCACCGTGCTGCTCCAGCTCATCACTGACATCACCATATTGCAGATTGATAAAGTGAACCGGGTTGTCGCCATTGCGCGCTGCAAACACGCCGTGCCACTGTTGCAGTTCGATAGAGCGCTGACGACGCAACGACTCGGTGCCGCCGCCACGCCAGGAGATGCCCACCTTCAGGCCATCACCCAGCGTCGCGAGCTTCTGTTGCCAAAGGTCACAACGCTCGGCATCGGCCACGAGGTAGTGCGAACGTTGGGGGAAACTGTCTCGATGCAGGCGAAAGTGGAGGGGCAAACTGCCGATAGGCAGCTGATAATCGACACTGGACAGAGCGCTGGGCAGAGAGTCGGCAAGCTGCTCCCGCGCACAACCGACAACCGTTGCCTGAGGAAAGGAGCGTGAAAAGAGCGCTGCCAGACGCGAATCACACTCAACAACACAGCGGCCGCCTTGGTCGTGCAACGCCGGCGATGCCAGCAGATCGGGCAGACAGGAGGCAAACATAATCTCATCACCCACCCCCTGCTCGGCGTAGACAAGCAACGTGCGCGAAGCGAGATCTTCGCCCTGCCAGGGCAACGCGACAGCGAGATCGCGCGGTGTGCGCTCGCCCGCCTTGACACCCCACTCGTATTCGCGCCAACCCGCACTGTAATCACCCATGCTGAGCAGCGCCAATGCACTATTGAAATGCGCTCTGGCGTAATCCGACTGGATGGCCAACGCTTTTCGCGCCATCACCAATGCCTGCTCAGGATCACCCAACTCACCGTAGAGACCGCTGAGGTTATCCAGCACATCCAGCAGTTTCGGACTGCAGCGCTGTGCACGCTGATAGTGCGCCAGCGCTTGTTGCAACTCACCCTGCTGCTGGGCAATTTTACCCAGGTTGTTGTGGCTCTCGGCAAAGTCCGGCTTCAGCGCCAAAGCTTGCTGATACAGCTCCACCGCCTCGACGAAGCGCCCCTGTTGTTGCAACAGGTGAGCAAGGTTGTGGCGCGCTTCGGCCAGTTTCGGCTGAAGGAAGATCACCTGCCTGTAGAAGTTGTCCGCATCGCCTGCTTTGCCTTGCAGCTCACAGGCACGGGCCAGATTGAAATAGGCCTCGGCAAACAGCGGCCGCTGCGCAATGGCGCGACGGCAACAGTGCTCCGCATCGGCCAAGTGACCTTGACGACCGTTAATCATGCCCAGCGAAAACCAGATATCGGCGTCCGCTTGATTCAGTTGACAGAGCTCTTCGAAGAGGCGCTTGGCCTGATCGAAGCGGCCTGCGCGCATGCGCGCATGCGCGCGTTTTTTCAGTTTTGAAACACGCTGCCGTACTGCCACTCAACCGACCTCGGCTGCGTTATCGTTGTCACCGGCCTCTTGGCTCTGCTGCTGCGCAAGCTTCGCAGTCAGCGCCGTAGCGACCTGCTGAAAAACCGCCTGCCACTCACCCTGCTGCTGTTGGTGAAACAGTCGCACAGCGCTATACCAATAACTCGCTTCACGCGCCACCATCCAGCGCCAGTCGTGCTCGAATGGCAACAGCACCCAGACCGGCACACCGAGGCTGCCGGCAAAGTGAACGGTTGAGTTATCCACGCAGATAACCAGATCGAGTGCAGCGATCTGCGCTGCAAAATCGTCCAGATCTTTGAGTGGATCAGCATCTGCCCAGCGCTGGAGGGTGACACCCTGCTCGCGCTCTATAGCGACAACCTCTGCATCGTGCTCGCCGTATTGAAGGTCAATGAAGTGGACCTGCTCCGCACCCGCCTCAAACAGCTCGCGCCACTGCGCCAGCGCCGTCGTGCGCTGCTGCTGGATCTCGGGCAGCTCCTTGCGGCCACCGCGCCAGGAGATCCCCACCTTCATTCCAGCCCCCAACTGCGCGTAGCGGGCGAGCCATTTATCGTGCAGTTCTGAACTAGCGGTCAAGTAACCGTGGCTGCGCGGCACAAAACTCTCGAGATTGGGCCGAAAATAGCGCGGCAGACTGCCGATGGCGACCTGAAAATCGACA
>JAADGQ010000024.1 GCA_013152295.1 Gammaproteobacteria bacterium
ATCAAACCGACCTGGTTGAGAACATTGACGGCGAAGAAAAGCTGGGTCAGCCGATGGTAAATCTGACACTGATTCGTGACTGGGGTGTGCTCGATCTGTTTGTACTGCCCGGCTTTCGCGAACGCACCTATCCTGGCGAAGAGGGGCGGCTGCGCAGTGGTTTGGTGGTGGATACCGATCAGGCAGTCTATGAGTCGGAGCGTGAAGAGAATCACGTAGACTTGGCACTGCGCTGGTCTCATGTGATCGGTGATTGGGATATAGGGTTGTCACATTTCTCTGGCACCGGCCGTGCGCCACGATTAGTGCCAGGGATGGATAAGAGAGGGCGTCAGGTATTGGTGCCATATTATGACCAGGTTGAGCAGAGCGGGCTGGATCTACAGGTGACACTGGAGGAGTGGCTGTGGAAGCTTGAAGTTATTTCGCGCCGCCAACGTGGTGAGCAGATGACAGCGGCAACGGGTGGTTTTGAATACACCTTCGTAGGCATCTTTGATAGCGACACCGATCTGGGTGTGCTTGTCGAGTACCTTTACGATGATCGTGGTGATCGTGCCACGACACCGTTTGAAGATGACCTGTTGGTGGGTGCGCGTTTTGTACTGAATGATGTGCAGAGTTCAGAGCTGCTGGTGGGCATGATTGTCGATCGCGACAGCAACGCCAAGGCGCTCAATATCGAGGGTAGCCGCAGGCTGGGTGACAGCTGGACAGCAACGCTGGAACTACGTACCTACCCAAGCGTTGCCACCGAGGACGATCCTCTGTTAGCGGCGATTCGCAATGATGATTACCTGCACCTGGAGTTTTCTTGGTACTACTGATCCCTGGCGCTGGCGTCATCGCGTGGTGCCGTTTTCAGCAGCACATAGAGTGCGCCGGTTCCACCATCGGCAGGGCGTGCCGAGCAGAACGCCAACACCTCATGGTAGGCGCGTAGCCAGTGGTTGACGCTGTTTTTAAGAGCGGGGTAGGGCGTTGATGCACGATGCCCTTTGCCGTGGATAATCACAGCAAAACGGATGTTCCTTTGCCGACACTCACTGAGAAACTCCTCGATGCAATGCTCCGCTTCAGTAACGGTCATGCCGTGCAGATCAAGCTCAGCCTCCAGCGTGAATTTGCCACGCTGGAATTTACGTAACAAGCTGCGCTGCAGCCCCGGCCGGTGAAATAGCAGCGCTTCGCTGGCCTCCACCGGATCGGGTATAAAACGACCACCAGCACCCATAGTGCTTTCACTTTCGCTGTGCAGAGGGAGCGCGTCCACTCTTGGTGCTCGTTTTACTTGCGCTGTTGGCAGGTGACGATAGGGCGTCACCTTGTCTTGCTTTAAGGGGTTGGCCTGTTTCACTTCCTGGCGAAACAGCGCGGCGTCGCTGCTGCTGATTCTGGTTTTTCTCTTCATCACCGAATGCCGGAAAAACGGCTACGCTCAGTGTTCTTCGATGGCTTGCAACAGTGAGCGTGGTGGCAGATAGCCGGGGATCAGCCGACCATCTTCAAGCACGATGTGAGGTGTACCATTAACACCCACCTCAGCGGCTATGGCCATGTGGCTGCGTATCGGGTTGTTATCGCATCGCCTCGGGGGCGGAGGGTTACCCGCTTTAGCATCAGTCAGTGCAGCCTTGCGATCTGGCGCACACCAGACAGAGACCGCTTTGTTGTAGGACTTTGAAAACGCGCCAGCATTAGGGTAAGAGGCATAACGGATAGCAATGCCCAAGTCGTTGTATGCTTCTATTTGTTGATGAAGTTTGCGACAGTAACCGCAGTCGACATCGGTGAAGACAGTGACGGTGTGCTTAATTTTATCCGCAGGGGGGGCAAAGATGATCAAGGAGTCAGGGTCGATCTTGTTGACCGCAGCGAGGCGGCCCGTTATACGTTTTTCATCGGTGATATTGGCGCGCAATTTTATGTCGTAGATGTCCCCTTCGAGCAGGTAGCGGCCATCCTCCGAAATATAGAGAACCGTGGTTCCCGACACCACTTCATACAATCCGGGAATCGCTGACTGCGCAATGCTGTCGATCTCAAGACCGGGGGCAGCGATGCGCAATGCACCTTTAATGGCAGTGATTGCCTTATTGTCAGAATTGTCAGACGGGGGTGTCGCTTCATCAGCGGCCAAAACTGGCGTTGCCGCAACAATTAACAGCAGCGCAGCAGCGGCAAAGCGTTTTCTCAATGGCATGTTTTGTCTCTCTCGGTTATGACTTTTCATTGTGGTTCTCTGTTCGTTTTCTATGCATTAGCAGGTGTCGGGCTGCGATTGCGCGCATTGTATCCTATCGATTCAACCGCGAGGGTGATGCTGGGCATGAATCTCTTTAAGACGCTCTTTAGCAACGTGGGTGTAGATCTGAGTTGTCGACAGATCGCTGTGCCCCAGCAGCATCTGCAGTGCCCTTAAATCAGCACCGTGGTTGAGCAGATGGGTTGCAAACGAGTGACGCAGCGTGTGCGGCGACAACGTTTTGTTGATGGCAGCCTGCCGCGCGTGGCGCTTGACCATGTGCCAAAACGCCTGGCGGGTCATGGCGCCGCCGCGACGGGTGACAAACAGTGCATCGCTGATGCGACCGTGCAGCAGCTCCGAGCGTGCCTCGGCAGCATAGCGTTGCAGCCACAGGATCGCCTCTTCACCCATCGGTACGAGGCGCTCTTTATTGCCTTTGCCGGTGACACGGATGACCCCCTGGCGCAGATTGATCTGTAGTGCGGTGAGTGATATCAGTTCGGAGACGCGCAACCCGCAGGCGTAGAGCAGCTCCAGCATCGCCCGGTCGCGCAGCCCCAGCGGATCACCAACATCGGCTGCTGCGAGCAGTTGTTCCACCTCCTGCTCGGTGAGTGCTTTGGGCAGTGGTCGGCCCAATTTGGGGGATTCGATGCGCGCGCTGGGATCTTCACTGATGGTTTTTTCACGCAGCAGGTGTTGGTAGAAACGTCGCATCGAAGACAGCAGGCGAGCCATGGAGCGGCTGCTGGAACCCTTTTGCAGGCGTGCGCCGAGGTATTCTGAGAGCTCATGGCGACGTGCTGCGACCAGCGTCAAATCGCTGCATTGCAACCAGCTGGCGAGCGCTTGCAGGTCATGACGGTAAGCGCTCAGCGTATTGTCGCTTAGGCCGTTCTCCATCCAGATTGCGTCGAGAAAATTATCGATAATCAGACGTTCTGAGGCGCTAGGTGTTGCTGTGCTACGTGTCTGCGAATCCATGGTTGCGGGGTCGTATCAAGGGGATCAGTGCTGCCGACGTTCGTGCTCAAGCAGACAGCGCTTGATGTTAATGCCATCGCCTGCGCTGGCGCCGAGGAATCCACCAATACCTGCGGCACTGACAACGCGATGGCACGGTACAACGATCGGAACGGGGTTGACTCGGCACGCGCCGCCCACTGCGCGTGGAGCACTGCCAAGCCGCTTCGCCAAGTCACCGTAGGTGGCTGTCTGGCCCGCTTTGATACCGCACATGGCAGCCCACACCTGCTGCTGGAAGGGTGTGCCATCGCTCTTTAGTGGCAGTGAAAAGGGGAAGGTCGGGTCGTTGAAATAGGCCATGAGTTGTTGGACCACCGCTTCGGCCGTGCAGTTCCGGGCAGAGATCTCTGCGTGTTGCAACGTCACGAATTCGATGCGTGACAGCTTGTTGTCCGCGGTGTGTAGCGCGAGTTTGAAGTTTTGGAACGGGGTGCTGATAACTGCGTCGTAAGATCTGTTTGCGAGCATGCGCGTCAGTTTACCGCATCGAACGGATGACCGTGCTATCCAGTAAAGAAGCGGTTGCGACCCTGCTGTTTGGCTTGGTAGAGCGCACTGTCCGCACGTTGAAATACCACTTCACTGGTATCGCCCGGATTAAATTGGGCGATACCGGCGGAGACGGTAATGGGCACCGTCTTATTTTCAAAATGAAACTGATGGCTGTCGATGCAGGTGCGAATTTTTTCGGCGACGTTTGTTGCCGCGTCCAGCGTTGTCTCCGGGAGTAGCACGACAAACTCCTCACCACCAATGCGTGCAAAAAAATCGGTTGCACGCAGACTGTTTCTGATCAGCTTGGTGATCAATATCAACGCGCGGTCGCCTGATGGGTGGCCGTATGTATCGTTAATCTGTTTGAAATGATCGATGTCCCAGATGGAGAGTGTCAGCGGATTTTCGTAGCGTTTCCAGCGTGTATATTCCCGTTCAATGCGCTGTTCGTAAGCGAGTCGGTTGTAGGCGCCGGTGAGTGGATCTTTAATCGCCTGTTCATGTTTTTTGCGCAGCTGCTGGCGCAATATCTTTGCCTCGTCCTCCATTGAGGCGAGATTGGCTGAGAGCGACTTGAGTTGCCCTTCGAGTTGGGATTCACGCTGATTTTCCAGCCGCCGGTGCTCTTCCATGCGTAGATGGATACTATCCAGGCTGGCTTGAATGGCCTGCTTGAGTTTTGCTACATCCGTTTCGTTTTTAACGGCAGCTTCAATGCTATCGACTTGTGCCTGCATTGCAGACTCCAGCTGACGCTCGCTGGCAATGTTGTCGTGGTGCTGGTTCTCTGCACCTTCGACAATGGAGTCGAGTGCATCGAGGCGCTGAATCAGCTGTTTGAGAAATTTCTCCAGCTCACTCTTCTCTTGCTCGACTACCTTGCGAATGTCGTTAACCAGCGCGACAACGCTCTGCACCATGCCTTTTACCTGATCGGTTTTGATGCCTGCGCTTAGCTGTTGCTTGATCTGTTGTACGCGTTTGCTGTAATCGCCGGGAAATGACAGAGATTCAAGAAACGCCAGAAAGCTCTCTTCCACCGAAGCGCGGCTCAGCGTCTGCTGTGAGTGAAGCAGCGATGGTGGCTTATCGTCACTGCTGACAGAGTCGGCCATGAGTGTCGCCAGCTCATCAATCCCGGTATCGAGGTCAACGTCTGTTGTGATCTCCAGCCGCTGCCGTAACTTTTCGGCGCGCTGAGTGAATAGAATGGGGAAGTGAACTTTGGTTAGCAGTTGGAGCAGCGTGTGTCTGCCGTCTTGCAGCGATGCGCTGCGCGCATAATCGCTATCATCGAGCTGCTGAACGCGAGCCCAGATCTCGCCAAACAGCGCTTCCAGCTGGTTGACATCAACACGTTGTTGCAACGTGTTGCGCAGGTTGGTCAGCGTTTGATCGAGACTGCTGTCCTGCCCCTGGGCAATAACAGCTAGGCGTTTGAGCCCTTGGCGCAGTGACTTCTCAATGGCCTGCCACTCATTCTCTTTGCTCTCAAAATCGTCCAGGGCGCTGAAATACCGGCTCTGCCAGCGATCCTGATCCGCATCTTTTTCCGGCATATCTCATTCCTGCTACTCAATGATCCCAACAGAGATCATCGACTGCGCGGGTGAAAATTTGAGTGCGAAGGTTGCGAGGCTAGTCAGCGCTTCCATCGACAGCGGCTAGCACCTCTGCGACATGGCCTTTGACTTTGACCTTGCGCCACTCCTTGATAAGTACGCCGCTATCATCGATCAAAAAAGTGCTGCGCTCAATACCGACGACCTGCTTGCCATACATGTTTTTCGGTTTGATGACATCGAACAGCCTGCACAGCAGTTCATCCTGATCAGAGAGTAGATCGAAGGGGAATTGCTGCTTGGCTTTGAAGTTTTCGTGGCTCTTGATGCTGTCGCGGGAGACACCGAAAATCACCGTGTTGTGCTCAATAAAAGCGCTGTGATTGTCACGAAATGCCTGCCCTTCAAGGGTGCAGCCGGGGGTGCTGTCTTTGGGATAGAAGTAGATGACCACATTGCGCCCGAGTAGATCTGAGAGCGCAATTTTTTTATCGCCGGTGGCGACGATCTCAAAGTCAGGCACGGGTCTGCCGACGGCAATCTGAGTCATGCTTGGGGCTCCTGTTAGGTATCTCTCTGTTTTGACTATTTTGCTGAGGGAGGTCGGCGTAAATTTTTCTGCAGTGTGGAGAGGAGATCAAAAGCAGCAGCTGAATCGCTGCGCTGCCCTTGTTCATCGACAACGGTGATCAGCGTGTGTCTGCCACGCTGCTGCAAGCTGAGGCGCTGGGTGGGCGACAAACTTTTGTCTTTAGCACCACCCGGTTGCAGCGTCAGCAGGCCTAGCGTCTTGTTCTGTTCAATAATGGCTATTGCTGCCACTGCCAACTGTTTTTCAATCAGTGGCCACGCCTGTTCGAACGGCTCCATCAGTAGCAATGAAAAGCCGCCGAGGTGCTCCACAATCAGCGCTGCGTAGGCCGCATCGATGCTGTCTGTTAAGTCGTTGGCGGCTGGGGTAATGCCCGAATTGCTGTCAACGGCGGGGGAGATCAGGTCGGGCGGTATCTCCAGCCATTGAACGGTACGTGCGTTTTTGTAACGCTCATCCACAGTCGGCGTTGAGCAGGCTGTGAGCAGTGCTGCAGCAACGATGAGTGTAGCTGTACCCAGCAGGCGGCGCGCGCCTGTTCTGTCTAAACGGATCATAATAGGTCTGCCTGTTTCAGAGCCTGGCGCAGCGCTTCGTGATGCTCTGCCGCAAGCGTTGTCAGTGGCAGGCGGATGCCATCAGGTATCAAGCCCATGGTGGACAGTGCCCACTTGACTGGAATTGGATTGGATTCAAGAAAGAGCGCCTGGTGTAGCGCTATCAGACGCTCGTTGATGGCGCGCGCTGCGGCGATGTCGCCGTTGAGCGCCAGCCTGCACATCTCGTGCATCGCGGCGGGGGCAACATTGGCTGTGACCGAGATGGCACCTTTGGCCCCGACCTCGATGAGCTGCAGCGTGGTGAGATCGTCACCGCTGTATACGTCCATGCTGTCGCCGCAGCGGCTGATAATCTCACGCGCCCGGCCGATATCGCCGGTCGCCTCTTTAATACCGACAATGTTCGATACCTGCGCCAGTCGCTCTACGGTTTGCGGCAACATGTCACAGGCTGTGCGGCCCGGCACATTGTAGAGAATCTGTGGGATTGGCACGCTGTCGGCGACCCGCTTGTGGTGCTGAAACAGACCCTCTTGGCTGGGCTTATTGTAGTACGGGGTGACCAGTAGGCAGGCATCAACACCGGCTGTCATCGCGCCCTCCGTCAGTTCCACCGCCTCTTTGGTTGAGTTGGCGCCGGTACCGGCGATGACCGGAATGCGCCCCTTGACCTGATCAACCACGCGGCGGATGACCGCGCAGTGCTCTTTCATGTCGAGCGTGGCAGACTCGCCTGTGGTGCCGACGGCTACGATGGCGTCAGTACCTTTTTCGATGTGGAACTCAACGAGTTGGCTCAGGCTCTCATCGTCCAGACTACCGTCCGCACGCATGGGGGTGGCAAGGGCAACCATGCTACCGTGAAACATTAAAGACTCTCCGTATGCACCTGACAGTGTGTGCAAAAGTAAATATCGAGATGGGTTAACCCGCCCATGGTACTTGGGCTGTAGTTTGAAGACAACCTGAAGCCTTGTTCCGACTTATGGGTTGAAGGCTAGTTCTACTTTGCCAGATTTCTCGTAGGAGCGGCGCCTCGCCGCGATGAATCCGCTACCAAGTCCAATCGCGGCGAGGCACCGCTCCTACATCAGATGCGTCATGCATTTGTTTGCATACCGGACAGCGACCCGTTGCCGGCTTGGCCAGTCCCGAAACAAAAGCGCGCCTTGGCCACCAGCGTGGCTTGATCGGCGTTAGGGTGCACTCGCGTTTTTTGGCCACAAGCGCGTAGGCGCCGCCCAATCGCGGCACAAAGCGCTCGCCCAGTCGCTCTATAAATTGCAATTTTTTCGTCAAACTCTGATGGTGGATCGGTGGGCGATAGGCGTAGTAGTGCTGCGCGGAGATATCGAAACCCATCAGTGCCAGCCAATCCTTGATGCGCAAAATGTCGCGAAAGTTGGCGCACCAGGGTGGTTTATCTCCGCGACGAAAAAGCAAGCGCCACAGGCCCCACACACTCAGTGGGTTGAAGCCGAGAATGACCACATGCCCCTCGGCAATCAATATCCGATCAACTTCACGCAGCACTTGATGTGGATCCTGAGCGAACTCCAGTGTGTGGTGCAATACAACAAGGTCTACTGAATCGCTGGCGATGGGCAGTGCACCGGGGCAAGCAACCAGGTCGGGGGTGTTTAAGTCGGGTTCGGCATCGGCGATGGTCACGATGTGCAGGGGGATCTGGCTGGAGTGGAGAAGATTCTGATCTACCAAACAACCAATCTGGACCAGGTTATAACCGAACAGGGTAGGAAGAAGGTCGTTGAGCAGCTCTGTTTCCAGCTCCAGCAGTAGACTGCCGAGATGGCTCGCCTGGTACCACTGGCGCATTTGACGACGAGTGCGGCTCGCCTCTTCGTTATCGAGAGCGCTTCTCTTTTTTTCGATTTTTCGGTGGATCCATTTCATGATTAAACAGTACTGTTCAGGTTGACCCTGGCAACAATCCCTGAGAGCATCCCGCCATGCTGAAAGTTCACCGACTCCCCTGTTTTGAAGATAATTATATTTGGTTAATTCAGGGCGTAGGCAGTAGCGCCTCTTCTGCCGTTATTGTCGACCCCGGTGACGCTACCCCTGTTATGGCGGCACTGGAGCAGCTTCGCCTTACCCCCGAGGCGATATTGGTGACCCACCATCACGCCGACCACGTTGGCGGTATCACAACGATCCTGCAGCATTATGCTATGCCGGTCTACGGTCCGGCAAACGAAACCATTGCCGGGGTGAGCCATCCCGTGGGGGAGGGCGACTGCATCGGGCTGTTAGGCGACCAATGCCGCTTGGAGGTGCTCGACCTCCCCGGTCACACGCGAGGGCATGTGGCGTACTACGGTGATGGCATGCTGTTCTGTGGTGATACGCTGTTTGCCGGGGGCTGTGGCCGTCTGCTGGGTGGAACGGCAGCGCAGCTGTTTCGTTCTCTGCAGAAGATTGCCGCGCTGCCCAATAACACGGCGCTATACTGTGCCCACGAATACACGGCGGCCAACCTGAAATTTGCGCTGCAGGTAGAACCAAATAACGCTGCATTGTTGCAGCGCAGCATGCAGTGCGAGCGACTACGCCAGGAGCACGAAGCCAGTGTACCGTCGCTGCTGGCGCTGGAAAAACAGACCAACCCATTTTTGCGTACCGAGAAATCGAGTATTATTCAGGCCGCAGAGGGCTATGCAGGTCGGCAGCTTGTTCCCGGAGAGGGAGTATTTGCGCTGCTGAGGTACTGGAAGGACTGTTTTTGATCCGCTTTTTACCCAAGACTGATGGCGCGGTTGTTTGCCATTCCCATCCGACTTTTTGCAGCGGATCGTGCGAGGAAAATATGAGTGCTGCAAAAAATGAAAAGATATAATTTATGAAAGATTCGCATCATTGTTATTCACTGCACCTGTGCTTGTTAGCGGCGTTTTTTTTAGCAGGCTGTACGATCGCTCAAACTTCTCATCACCCACTCCAAGCACCACTTGCTGCTGAAACTTCAAGTAATACATCAGAAGCGCAGGCCATCATCGCCGACTCTGCCATGGATGCGTTGCCGACGCCAGTAAATGAGCCTGTGGTCGTTTTCGCTGCTGAGCCGTTACAGCAGCCTGCTGCGGCTACCGCCATAGAAAATCTCAATTTATCGCAAGATATTTCCCAGTTAAATGAGGTGGTTGCAGCAACAACTGACAGCGCAGTCGAGGTCGTGATTGAAGAGCCGTCGCAGGTGCCCGTTGATCTGTGGCAACGCCTTCGCAACGGTTTCGGGTTGAATGATCATAAGCATCCCAGCGTTCAGCGCGATCGGCAGTGGTATCTGAAGCACCCGGAATATATTGAACGGGTTGTTGAGCGTGCGCGCCCCTATCTTTACTTTATTGTTGAAGAGATCGAGACGCGCGGTATTCCTGCCGAGATTGCACTGCTGCCGGTGGTGGAGAGCGCTTTTCAACCTTTCGCGTATTCTCATGGCCGTGCTGCAGGGTTGTGGCAGTTTATCCCCGGTACGGCACGGCATTTTGGCTTGAAGAAAAATTGGTGGTACGAGGGGCGCCGCGATGTTCGGGCGGCAACGCATGCGGCACTGACCTATTTGCAGCAGCTGAATCGTCGTTTCGATGGTGATTGGTTGTTGGCGCTCGCCGCTTACAACTCTGGCGAAGGCACCGTGCAAAAGGCTGTGCGCAAAAATCGGCGTGCTGGCAAAGCGACGGACTTCTGGTCATTGAAGCTACCCCGTGAGACGCGCGGTTACGTGCCAAAGCTGTTGGCGATCAGCAGTATCGTAGCGACTCCGCAGCGGTATCAGATTGAGATTGCACCGATTCCCAACGAACCCTATTTCGCAGTCGTGAATAGCGGTTCGCAGATCGATCTGGCGCTCGTTGCCGAGCTGGCTGATCTCTCTGTGGATGCGGTTTATCGTTTGAACCCTGCCTTTAACCGTTGGGCCACCGATCCGGCGGGCTCTCATGAGTTGCTGCTACCCCGTGATCGCGCTGCACGCTTTGAAGAGCGGCTCGCGTTACTTCCCGCGCATGAGCGCGTGCGCTGGCAACGTCACAAAATTCGTGAAGGGGAGACGCTGGGCCACATCGCCAAACGTTACCAGACAACCGTGTCGGTGTTGCGCCAGACGAACCATATCAAGGGCAACAACATCCGCGCAGGAAAATATATGATTATTCCGGTCGCGACACAGGCGTTGTCGCAGTACAGCATGACTGAAAAGCAGCGCCAATTGGCTCGTCAAAGCGTGAACCGCAAAGGGAGCAAGCGGGTGCATCATGTGGTTGAAGGCGACACACTGTGGGATCTGGCACGCTTCTATGGTGTGCGTGTGCGCCAGATCGCGTCGTGGAACGGCTTTGCCCCTGGCGATCAGCTGCACCTCGGTCAGCGTTTGGTAATCTGGTCGAAATCGATGCGAGTTGCCCAGCAGCAGCGAATTCCAGTGGCGCTACCGACCCGGCCATCGGTGCTTAAGCGCATTAATTACAGAGTACGCAACGGCGACTCTTTGGCGCGAATTTCACAGCGTTTTAATGTGAGCGTCTCTCAACTGCGGCGCTGGAACGGTAAAATTGCCCGTCAGAAATACCTGAAGCCTGGCCAGCGTCTGGTGGTTTTTGTCGATGTTATTCGAGCGGAACCCACATGATGCCGTACTTCTTCTCACCGCAACCCCGAGCACAATTGCTGTGAGGGCGTTCTATTGCCGAATGATTACCGCCGCATATGAACACCGCGCCGCCTGCACGGCTGCGGCGCTGGCGTGGATGGCGCTGATCTTTTTCCTCTCATCACAAGCGACGCTGCCGCTGCCACCGGCTATTCCAGGTTTTGACAAAATTGCGCATTTTGGTGCTTACGGGGTGCTAGGTGCGCTGCTCATGTTCTCCATGCAGCCAAAACAGCTGTCGCCGTGGCAACGGGTTGCGCTGGTGACGCTGCTGGTGTGCACCTATGGAGCCAGTGATGAGTTTCACCAATCCTTTGTGCCTGGGCGCGATGCGAGTATTTTGGACTGGGTAGCAGATGGTTTTGGCGGATTTGTAGCGGCGCTGATACTGCGTGACGGTGGTGCTTCTTCTCGCTAAGCATCGATAACGCGCAGACAGCAAGGAGAGAGCGGTTTATGCAGACGCTATATTGGCACGATTACGAGACCTCTGGCACCGACCCGGCGCGTGATCGTCCGTTGCAGTTTGCCGGGGTGCGCACCGATACTGAATTAAACATCATCGGCGAGTCGCTGGTGCACTACTGCTGCCCAGCCGATGATCTGCTGCCTCAGCCTGAAGCGTGTCTGGTGACCGGCATTACGCCGCAAACAGCGTTAGCGCAAGGGGTGGTTGAGGCTGCGTTTATCAAGCGTATCCACCAGGAGTTTGCGACCCCCGGAACCTGTGTTGTGGGCTACAACAACTTGCGTTTCGATGATGAGTTCACGCGCCACACGCTCTATCGCAACTTCTACGATCCCTACGCCCGAGAGTGGCAGCATGGTAATTCGCGCTGGGACATTATCGACATGGTGCGCCTGACGCGGGCGCTCCGTCCGCAGGATATCGAGTGGCCTGATCAGGAGAATGGTGACCCCAGCTTTCGTCTGGAGGAGCTGACAGCCGCGAACGGTATTGAGCATGGCGCTGCCCATGATGCACTCTCCGATGTCTATGCAACCATTAATCTTGCCAAGCTGATCAGGGCGCGACAGCCACGTCTGTACCACTATATTTTTGAGCAACGTGACAAACGCGTTGTAGCCCGGCAGCTTGACTTGCGTCAGCAGCAACCAGTGCTCCATGTCTCATCCATGTACCCAGCAGCACAGTTTTGTACTGCCATGGTAGTTCCTGTCGCCGCTCATCCAACCAACAGAAACGGCGTAATCGTCTACGACCTGCGCCATGATCCGGCGGCGCTACTGAGCCTTGACGCACAGCAGATACGTGAGCGCCTTTTCACACCCCGCGATCAGCTGCCGGAGGGCGTTGAACGCATCCCGTTGAAGACGATCCACCTCAATAAGTGCCCTGTCGTGGTTCCGATGAAGACGCTGGATGAGGCATCTGCGCAACGCTTGCAGATCGATATCGAGCAATTTACGACGCACCTCGATCTACTTAAAGGGGAGCCCTCGCTAGCAGCAAAAGTGGCTGAGGTGTTTGCCGACCGCCATTTCGATCCTCAGCAAGACCCTGACCTGAGTCTCTACAGCGGTGGTTTTTTTGGCGATGCTGATCGGGCAAAAATGGAGGGCATTCGGCGCATGGCGCCGAGCCAGTTGGCCACTGCGAACCCGGCCTTTGATGATGCCCGTTTGCCGGAGATGCTGTTTCGTTACCGTGCTCGCAACTATCCGCAAACGTTGTCCGCTCAGGAGCACGTCCGCTGGCAGGTGTATCGCATGGCGCGTCTTACTGCGCAGGAGGGAGGGGGTAGCATAACTTTAGCGCAATACAATGAAGAGATTCAGCGGCTTAGCGAGATATATTCAGATTCCACATCTGATATGGCTGTATTGCAGGCATTACGCAGTTATGCAGAACAGTTGATCCCGGCGACGCCGGGATCACAATAAGCGACTACCACCGAGGCGCTGATTGGCCGATTATGGTGGAGCACATGAGGTGGGATAGCATTTGAAACGGGCTGATGATCTCGTTGGGTTAGCAGGCCAGTGCCAATCCAGCCAATTCAGCCTCTTTTTTAACAATTTGAGCAGCCTCTTCACGCGTATAAAAAAGGTTATTGCGCAGGAAGCCGGAGATGATGCTCTCTTTAGCGGCGGTGACGTTGCCGGTGTCATCGCGTTTTAACACGAGATGCTCCGGTAGTCCCTCGAGCAGATGGATGGCTGACGGAGAGCCATCGCGGTGGCAGGAACGGAACACGTCGCCCTGTTCCGAATCTAAAAATGCGGGGACAAAGTGATGGTAGCGATTTCCTTGGCTGGTCCCCCCCGTATTGCAGAAAACCATATTTTGGTACTTCAGATGTCGTTGGGTAAATGCTCTATTTATCATTACAATCCACTCGCTTTCACGGTTAGTGTCAGGTGTTGATCTGATCTCTTCCATACTTGAAAATGGTGTTGGCAACATAGTCTGCAACCCATGTGCCTAATTCGATTTTTAAATAAAAATTAAGCAGTTAATGCGGTATGTGTTGCTGCTGCTGATTGTGTCTGTAAAAAAAATAGACACAAGAACTCAAGGTATATTGAGCGTTGGGTCGTGAGTGAGAGCTGCTGGTTTATCGCGGGGTGTGGGTGATATTCAAGAGCAGCGTTCTGCTGCGAGGTGATCTGTTTTCTTAATTTTCTGGTCTACTGGTGTGTAAAATATTCAATAACCGGCGAGGGAGAGCATCGTTATCACAGGCATCAGGAGTGTAATGAGAAGTAAATCAAGGAAGCGTGACAGCTGGCGCAGGTTGCCAGCCATCCGCGCGGTGTTCGGCAACGACAGTGGTGTAGATACCGCCGCGAACATTAAACTCTGCGCTCAGACGCATGAAGCGTGGCTCACAGGCAGCGACCAGATCACTGAGTATGGCATTGGTCACCGCTTCGTGAAACGCCCCTTCGTCGCGGAATGACCAGACATAAAGCTTTAGCGATTTCAGCTCCACGCAACGTTGGTCTGCTACGTACTCAATATCGAGGGTGGCAAAGTCGGGCTGTCCAGTTTTGGGACAGAGACAGGTGAATTCAGGAATGCGTATGCGGATCGTGTAATCCCGCTCTGCGTAGGGGTTGTCGAAGGTTTCGAGTTTTTTGCTGGGCAGTGTCATCATCCGCGCAGGATACTTGTTTTGAAAGACAAGTTGCAAGTGACGACTTGAAGCTTGTATCTTTGCGCCCCATGCGCCTGAATAAGATCAAACTCGCCGGATTCAAGTCCTTTGTAGACCCCACCACGATTCTCCTGCCCAGCGCCCTAGTCGGCATTGTCGGCCCGAACGGTTGCGGTAAATCCAATGTCATCGACGCGGTGCGTTGGGTAATGGGAGAGAGTTCTGCCAAATACCTGCGCGGCGAATCGATGACCGATGTGATTTTCAACGGCTCCAGTGCGCGCAAGCCGGTGGGGCAGGCTTCCACTGAGCTGGTGTTCGACAATAGTGATGGCTCGTTGGGCGGACAATATGCTCAATACAGCGAGATCTCGGTCAAACGGCGCGTGACCCGCGAAGGTCAGTCTCACTACTTTCTCAACGGTACGCGCTGCCGTCGTCGCGATATCACCGATGTTTTTCTTGGCACTGGCTTGGGGCCGCGCAGCTACGCGATTATTGAGCAGGGCACTATCTCCCGCTTTGTCGAAGCCAAACCCGATGATCTGCGTGTCTACATCGAAGAGGCTGCGGGTATCTCTAAATATAAGGAGCGCCGCCGCGAGACGGAAAACCGCATTCGCCACTGCCGCGATAATCTGCTGCGCATCGACGACCTGCGCGAAGAGCTGGGCAAACGCTTGCAACAGCTGCAGCGCCAGGCACGTACTGCAGAGCGCTATAAAGAGCTTAAACAGCAGGAGCGACTACTCAAGGCACAGCTGTTGGCGCTGCGCTGGCGCAGTCAAAATGAGATAGCAGAAGCACTCGGTGCACAGATCAAAAGTAAAGAGACCGCACTCGAAGCAGGCATGGCGGAGCTGCGTCGCATCGAGGCAGGGATGGAAAAGCTGCGCGCGGAGCAGAGCGAAGCCTCTGACACCTTCAATGCTGTGCAGGGGGAGTTCTACAGTGTGGGCGCGGAGATCTCACGCCTCGAACAGTCGATTCAACATGGTCGTGAAACACTGCAGCGCCAGCAACGTGAGCGGGCAGAGGTTGCGCGCAGCCTTGAAGAGGGGCAGACCCACCTCGCCGCTGATCGTGACCAGATCAGTGACCTGAGCAGCGCATTGGCCGAGCACGAGCCTGCGTACGAAAATGCGCGCAGCGCAGAACAGCACTCATCCGCCCAACTGCGCGATGCCGAGCAGGCGTTGCACGGCTGGCAGAGCGAGTGGGATGAGTTCAACAAACGCGCATCCGCGCAACTCCACCGCGCCGAAGTGGAGCGCGCTAACCTGCAACACATTGAACAGCAGGTGAAGCAGCTGAATCAACGCCGGGATCGCCTCAACAGTGATCTGCAGCGCCTCTCTGCCGAGGCGTTAGAGCAGGAGATCGCTCCGCTGCAAGTGCAGCTGGGCGAACTCGATGCGCGCATCGAATCAACGCAGCAGATCTTGGCGGATCAGCGCGCCAGCTTGGCCGAACAGCGCGAAACGAATCAACGCGGCAGTGCCGCTCTCGATGACAGTCGTCGTTTGTTGCAGAGTAGCCAGGGGCGGTTGGCATCGCTGGAGGCTCTGCAACAGTCTGCGCTCGGCAAGGGCGGTAGCCCTGCCGCCAAGTGGCTGGAGAGCAATGGTCTCAGCGATCGGCGTCGCGTTGCCGAAGCGTTGAGCGTAGAGAGTGGCTGGGAACATGCAGTCGAAGCGGTGCTTGGTCTGCATCTGGAGGCGATATGCATTGAAGGCGGCGAACAGATCGAGCAGATCGCAGCTCAGCTGGGCGCGTTGCAACGAGGTACGGTAACGGTGATGGATACTCACAACGCCCCACCCGGTTCGCTACCTGATACGGTTACAACGCGTTTGGTCAGCAAAGTGAATGCGGTGCCTTGGCTCGCTCCGGCACTCTCTGGCATCTATGCGGCAGAGAGTCTCGATGACGCGCTGGCACTGCGTGCCCGACTCGCCGAAAACGAATCGGTGGTGACTCGCGATGGCCTCTGGTGTGGTTGTAACTGGTTGCGCATTGTGCGCCCCGATGATGAGCAGGCCGGGGTGTTGGCGCGTGAACAAGAGATTAAAAAGTTGCGCCAGCAGCTACAGAAGATTCGTGCGCAGGTGGCTGAGAGTGAGCAACACCAGGCGCAGGGCAGCGCCCAGCTGAAAGCACTGGAAGAGCAGCGTGAAGCCACACAGAGCATGCTGCAAGCGATCTCGCGCCAACATGCGGAGCTGCGCGCGCAGCTAAGCGGCAAGCAGGCACGCCTTGATCATGTGCGCAGCCAGATAAAACGCCATCGTGATGAGATCGAAGAGATACAGAGCCAGCTGATTGAGCTGGAAGCGCGCCAGGTTGATGTGCGCGGCGTGCTGCACGAGGCGCTGGCCAGTGCTGAAATTTCCGCCGAAGAGCGCAGCGCACTGCAAGCGCGACGCAACCAGCATCTGGAAGCAATTGAGCGCAACCGGGAACAGGCGCGCAATGATAGAAACCGTGCACATGAGCTGGCACTCAGTGTGCAATCGAGCCGTGCCCGTCTGGAGTCTGTACGCAGCAGCATGACGCGCTGGGAGGGGCAGTTAACGCATTTGACACGCCGCCGCGAAGCACTGGACGAGACACTTGCAGGCGCCGAAGCGCCATTGAAAGCACTGAACGAAACACTGGAGCAGGTGCTGTCACAACGCTCCAGCGTCGAAGCCAAGCTGAGCGCTGCACGCAAGCGGCTGGAAGAGGTGGAGCACGATATGCGCGCCGCCGAAGCTGATCGCAGCACCATCGAGCAGAAAATCCTTGGAACGCGCGACGGGCTTGAAAAACTGCGCATCGAAGGTCAGGAGCTCAAGGTGCGCGGGCAAACGTTAACAGAACAGATCGCCGAAACAGGTTTTGAGCTGGATGCACTGTTTGAAGCGCTACCGGAACTGGCCCACGAACAGGCGTGGCAGCAACAGGTTGAGCAGATGAGCGCACGCATTCAGCGTTTGGGCGCGATCAATCTCGCGGCAATTGATGAGTTTTCCGAGCAGTCAGAGCGCAAAACATACCTGGATGCGCAAAATGCCGACCTGGTTGAGGCGTTGGAGACACTGGAAGACGCCATCCGCAAAATTGACCGCGAGACTCGGGCGCGCTTCAAAGCAACCTACGACAAGGTTAACAGCGGTCTGCAATCTTTCTTTCCACGCATGTTCGGTGGCGGTCACGCCTATCTGGAGCTCACCGGCGAAGACCTGCTCGATACCGGCGTGAGCATCATGGCACGCCCACCGGGTAAACGTAACAGCAGCATTCAACTGCTCTCTGGCGGTGAAAAGGCGTTAACCGCCGTGGCGCTGGTGTTCGCCATTTTCGAGATCAATCCTGCGCCATTTTGCATGTTGGATGAGGTGGATGCACCGCTTGATGACACCAACGTTGAACGTTTTTGCAAAGTGGTGGAGGAGATGTCCGAACGGGTTCAGTTCATCTTTATCACGCACAACAAAGTGACGATGGAGATGGCGCAGCACTTGAGCGGCGTCACCATGCATGAGGCGGGTGTGTCGCGCATGGTGACGGTTGATGTGGATGCCGCTGCGGCGCTGGCTGGCGCATAATCCGCGCACGATTCGGTTGCAACGATGGCAATACCCGACCCAATTGTCGCACGTGCGCAGCAGTTGCGTGACGAGATTCTCCACCATAACCAGCGCTACTACGTGCTTGATGATCCGCAGATTCCCGATGCGGAGTACGACAGATTGCTGCGCCAACTGCAGGCGATTGAGCAGCAATATCCAGAGCTGATAACAGCCGACTCACCCACGCAGCGGGTGGGTGGTACGCCGTTGAAAGGGTTTGCAGAGGTGCGTCACGATCTGCCGATGCTCTCCCTCAATAATGCGTTTGACGATGGCGAAGTGAATGAGTTTGATCAACGCGTGCGCAAGTTGTTGGCGCTCGATGAAGATGCGCCCCCTGTTGCATATGTGGCGGAGCCGAAACTCGATGGTCTGGCGATCAGTCTGCGTTACGAGGCGGGGAGTCTGGTGCGTGCAGCGACACGCGGCGATGGCGTGAGTGGCGAAGATGTCACCCAAAATATCCGCACGATTGCCTCCATTCCTCTGCAACTCTCTGCTGGCGACTACCCGCCACTGCTGGAGGTGCGCGGTGAAGTCTACATGTCAAAGCGTGGTTTTGCGCAGCTCAATAGCCGTCAGCTGGCGCGCGAAGAGAAGGCGTTTGCCAATCCACGCAACGCGGCGGCAGGCAGTCTGCGTCAACTCGATTCAGAGGTGACGGCTACACGTCCCCTGGAATTTTACTGTTACGGTATTGGCGTGGTGAGTGATGTATTCAGCGTCGCATCGCATCATCAATTGATGGCGCAGCTGCGACGCTGGGGACTGCGTGTACAGCCGCAGATGGCGGTGGTGATGGGTGCAGCCGGTTGTGTGGACTACTACCAGCAACTGAATAAAGCGCGCGATCAGTTGCCGTATGAGATCGATGGTGTGGTCTATAAAGTTGACGAGATCGAGCAGCAGCAACGCATCGGCGCTGTGTCGCGGGCACCGCGCTGGGCGCTGGCGCGCAAGTTTCCAGCGCAAGAGGAGATGACGCGGCTGCTGGCTATCGACATTCAAGTCGGTCGCACCGGCGCTCTGACGCCAGTGGCGCGCCTTGAGCCGGTGAATGTCGGTGGAGTCACCGTAACCAATGCCACGTTGCACAACGAGGAGGAGATCCAACGCAAGGATATTCGCGTCGGTGATACCGTTATCGTGCGCCGCGCCGGTGACGTGATCCCCAATATCGTCGCGGTGGTGATGGCCAGACGGTCTGCGGGCAGTGAACCCTTTCAGATGCCACAACAGTGCCCGGTCTGTGGCGCAGATGCGCAGCGTAGCGCTGACGAGGTAGTAACGCGCTGCAGCGGTGGCCTCTACTGCGCGGCGCAACGCAAAGAGGCGATTAAACATTTTGCATCACGGCGTGCGCTGGATATTGAAGGCCTGGGTGACAAGTTGGTGGAGCAGTTGGTGGCGCGAGGTCTGGTTAACAGCGTCGCCGATCTCTATAAGCTGGATGCACAACAGCTAGCAACACTTGAGCGCATGGCAGAAAAGTCGGCGAACAATCTTGTTGAGGCGCTGGAGCGCAGCAAAGCGACCACGCTGGCCCGATTTATCTATGCATTGGGGATTCGTGAAGTGGGGGAGGTGACCGCTGCCTCACTGGCTAACCACTACGGTTCGCTGGAAAATTTAATGGCTGCTGATGGCGAAAGTCTTGAAGAGGTATCAGATGTTGGCGCAGTGGTTGCGGCTCATGTGGTCGCCTTTTTCAAGCAGGCACATAATCGCGAAGTGGTCGCTGCCCTGCGTGATGCTGGCGTGCACTGGCCCGATATTAAGGTCGTTGCTCGTGCCGATCTACCATACGCTGGAAAGACTTTCGTGCTGACCGGCACGTTGAGTACCCTGTCTCGAGAGCAGGCCAAAGAGCATTTGCAGGCACTCGGTGCCAAAGTGAGTGGCAGTGTGTCGGCGAAGACGGACTACGTTGTCGCAGGCGAAAAAGCGGGTTCAAAACTCGCGAAGGCAGAGAAGTTGGGCATTACTGTTTTGGATGAAGCAGCACTCATCAAGCTGTTGGAGTCCGCCATGGGAAGAGAGGTGCGCGATGACTCTATTGAGTGACAGCTGCCCTGTGTGCAGCATGAGTAC
>JAADGQ010000078.1 GCA_013152295.1 Gammaproteobacteria bacterium
GCACCATCCAGCCGTTCGTAGGGATAGGTCTGCAGGCGTACCAAGTGTGGGATGATCTGATAGGCGTCGACACCCAGCGCAAAAAGACGCCCGTAATCTGCTGCGGCTTGTGGCCAGAGCGCCGAGATCTTTTCGCGCAGCGGTGCCAGTGGCGACTCAACATCGTCAGACAACAGCCAGGGGATATCGTTAAAAAACACGCCATTCATATCGCGATCAGCGCGTGGATCGGGTTTGCCACTGTAGATGTGAGAGGTCGCAAAAATAGGCAGATCATGCGCGTGATGGAATTTTAGCTGTGGCCGCAGTAGCCGTGCCTGACGGGGAAACGCGGCCATGAATACAAAATCGACATCTTTACGACGGCGCAGATCGACCTGCAGATCAAGCCCGAGAATACGGCGCAGGCCGCGCTGACGCTGCTCGCTCTCATCCAAATTCAGTACCCCTTTTATGGTGGATGAGAAGTCGTTGTCTCGCGGGGCATAACTCTGCGCCTCGACAACGTTGCCACCCACCTCTTTCCAGCGCGCTTCAAACGTCTCCAAAATACGTCGTCCCCAGCTGTTGTCTGGAGTAATAACAACAGCTTGACTAAAACCTTCAAGCCACGCCTGTTCAGCAACCTGGCGCGCCTCATCCTCCGGTGCCAGTCCAAACTGATAGAGATTGTGTGCCAGCGCGGGCTGCTGTTCGGCACCTCGCTCGGCATTCGCTTTTTCGGCATAGTTCAGCGTCAACACTGGTACTGGCAGGGATGGCAGCTGCGCCATCGCGTTCACCGCTTTTTTACTCAATGGACCAACGACAAAATCGGCACCCGCTGCAACGGCTTGCGCATAAGCTGCCGTGCCACCACCGGGAAAATCATCAACATTAAAGACCTGCACGGTCGCTGCATGGCTGCTGCTCTGATAATAGGCCGTGAAAAATCCATCCCTGATCGCCGAGGCTTGTGCAGAAAAACCGCCGCTCAGCGGCAATAACAGCGCAATGTGGCGGGGTGAATAGGGTTCTGTTACTGAGGGCTGCTGAGTCGGTGGCAGCAACATCGGTTCGATCAGCTCGGCGAGTACAGGGTGTTCGGGGTAGCGCTCAAACCACTGTTCGAGGTGGAGCGGCGCGACCACACCATCGCGCTCAAACTGCTGCATCAGATGGGCCAACTCCATCCAGCCGCTGAAGATATCTGGCGGTGGTGTTAACCGCAACTGCTGCAACAATTGGGGCGAGAGCGACATCAGCGCACGCAGCAGTGCGCGCTGATTATCAAGCTGCCGTTGTTGCTGCGGACCCGGCCCTGGGCTTTGCAGCAGCTCATCCAGCCAGACACGCTCTCTGGCACTCTCAAGATAGTTGCCCATCAACAGGTAAGCTGCGGCGCGCACTTGATGGTAGCGTTGGCGTAATACCACTTCATCGTAAGCAAATATGGCGCCCTCCAGTAAGCGGATGCTCTCTTTCGGTGCCCCGTCGCGCAGTGCAACATCCGCCAATATCAGCTGCTTGCGCGCCTGCCACTGCTCACTGAGCAGCGTTGCATCGACACGCTCGGCGAGCGCTTTTGACTGCGCTGATAAATTTGCATACAGCAGATTTTCTGCGGCCAGCAGCTGATAAGCCTCCCTCTGCGGCGACGCAAGCTGTTCGGCCAGTTTGTTATACTTCGCTGCCGCCGCAATGTAGTCCGCTTGCGTAAGCGCCGCACCCACATCCAGCCCGTCTTCAATAACGACGGGGCCGGGTGCTGTTTTAGGTGGTGCTGTGGTGCACGCCATCAACCCAACAGTAATGACAAAAATAGTAAAGGTGGGAAGCGTGGCAGAAGCTGTGGAAGAGACTAGCGTTGAAACTAAACGGAAAAAAGCTGAGCCGGAAAACAGCGAGGGTCGTTTTTTGAACTGTAACATTGATCTCAATACTAATCGGATTGCGCAGGTGCACTGATGTCCATTACAAAAGGTGCACTATACGTGGTTGCGACCCCTATCGGAAATCTTGCAGATATGACAACCCGTGGCACAGAAGTTCTCGCTGCGGTGGATCTGATCGCAGCAGAGGATACACGGCACAGCGCACCACTGCTCAGACATTTCTCTATCAACACCCCCTGCCAGGCGCTTCACGAACACAACGAAAAGGCGATCTGCGCGCGCATCATCGCGCGTCTTCAGTCGGGTGAGAGCGTGGCACTGATCAGCGATGCGGGCACACCGCTGGTCAGCGATCCCGGTTATCACTTGGTCAGCGCTGCCCATGAGTGCTCGCTGCCGATAATACCGATACCCGGTGCTTGCGCGTTGATCACCGCCCTCTCCGCCTCGGGCCTGCCCACCAACCGTTTCAGCTACGAGGGTTTTTTGCCCGCAAAGAGCAGTGCGCGAAAACGCCACCTCGAAACACTCGCTGACGACCCCCGCACTCTCGTCTTTTATGAAGCGCCACACCGTATCAAAGCCTCACTCGCTGACATGCAGGAGGTGTTCGGTGGCGGGCGCGTCGCCGTGCTGGGACGGGAACTCACCAAACGCTTTGAGACCATCCGCCGCGACTCACTCGCCGAGCTGCTGTCATGGGTCGAAGCGGACCCCAACCAGCAAAAAGGGGAGATTGTGGTGCTCGTGCACGGCGCGGCAAAAGAGGCTCAATCAACGGAAACGGCAGAGGGCGAACGCGTTCTGCGCCTGCTGCTGGCTGAGCTGCCGCTCAAGCAGGCGGTATCACTGACAACCACCATCACCGGCGGCAAAAGAAACGCGCTGTATCGTTCGGCGATGGTAATCAATAACGAAGATTCTGCATGCACCGATCAGGCAGGGCCTGACTGATCAGCAGTTGATCCGCACGGGCGAAATCGCTATGGTTGCGCCCGGGAGTCGGCCGGGCAGTCGCTGTGCTTCGTTTAATGAGGTGTGGAGGAAAGTCCGGGCTCCACAGGACAGAGTGCCAGGTAACGCCTGGGCGGCGTGAGCCGACGGAAAGTGCCACAGAAAATATACCGCCGATGATTCGAAGCCTGTCTTCGAAAACAGGTAAGGTTGAAATGGTGCGGTAAGAGCGCACCGCGCTGCTGGCAACAGCAGTGGCAGGGTAAACCCCACTTGGAGCAAGACCGAATAGGGGGACGCTTGGTGTGGTCCGCACAAGTCCCCGGGTAGGTCGCACGAGGTGCACGGCGACGTGCATCCCAGATGAATGACTGTCCTCGACAGAACCCGGCTTACAGGCCGGCTTCCACCTAAAATATTGATTTGACAAGACTTTTTCGGACAAAAGTATATAAAGATTTTCAGTGGATTCTTTCAAATTCCATGGGCGTTTTGTATCCGATGATTGAATGGCGTGATTGACGTGCCGTTACCGCCATCATCGAGCAGAATGCGTCGGGCACCGTAGTTTTCACGACTCCGCGCATGACTGTGTTTGATTTTGTCCGTCAGACGCACATCTTCTTGGCGACGTGCACTCAGCGGACGTTTTCGCCAGATCAGATGGCAGATTTGTCGTGAAGATTCATGCGACAATGCCGTCGCAAACCACCGGCGACCCAAAGCTGCGCAGCAAAGCGGCGCAGCTTTGGGCAGTCCGAGTGAATTTGCTTTGTTAGCACCTGTTAGGATGCCTGTTGACTGAATGCTTAATGATTAGATTTCTGAAATAAGATCAATCAGGGTTTATGACGAGATTTCTTACGCCATGAGCATGATCTTCATTAAATACATTGCCTTTACACCACTGTCCAACGCTCTCGGCATTTACCTTAGCTACCTTAGGCCGCACACTCCATGTCACCTGAAACGGAGAGCCTTTTTCATTGTAACCAGGACCAGTCGTTGATCCTGCATACTGAACAGGAGCACCCGTGTTGCTTGGGATATTTGGTGCTTGATGTAAACCGTTCGCTACACCGTGTTTGGTCAGGTTGCCAAAATCAAGCGCATCTTTATCATTAACTAAAACATATACCTGAGTTTCTACGCGCAATTGGGGGTTTTTGATCGCGTCATTGAGGCATGAGCCTAAAGTTGGACCGGGCTTTATTTGAGCAGTTGAGTGCACATAGTGAACTTCAATGGTATCACCCGCACTTAAAGCCCCGTGCTTGCTAGGACAAATGTCATGCCCTACTGATTTAAGTTCTGAAGCACCCAACTTACCTGAATATTGGTAACCACTTTGGAACCCATGCCCATCTCCATTGCCTGCATATTTAGTGAACTCACCACCTTTATGTTCAGCATTTTTATGGAAGTGAATATTGCAAAGATTCATCTCCACAGATGGAGGTGCTGCACTAAATAGTCGTGGGTTATTGCCGGCTACTGCATCAATATCGCGAGGGGATTGAGGACCAAACCCTTTCCCTTTTGTATTTTCTGCAAGCATCGCTCTTTGTTCAGATACGACGTGATCCGATACTGATCCATGTGCTTCATGCGCTTCATGACTACTCCCTTTTGCATTAGCATACATGGGTAATAATGTTGCTGTTACTAATGCGAATATTAGCTCTCTTTTCATATGCTCAATTCCTAAATTGATGGTTGGTAAATTATTTAATTCTGAATAACTTGCGATAAGTTATAGTGCTAACTATGGGTATAGGCGGTAAATGCCATTGGTGGGCAACGCCCGCCCTACCGGGTTTATTCGTAGTCACCTCTTCATCTATAGCTCCCTCTTAACAAGTAAGTTTGAACAATTTTTAATATTGATGCACGGGCAGCTTCTGAGAAAATACCGTCACCCAAACTGCACTTTCCAACAACCCTGCCGATGGACGACGTAGTAAAAACAATTTTGGACTTAATGTCTAGATCAAAAGCCCAAAAAATATTGGAGCCCTCAAACGCTGTCACTCCCTGGCACGGACACGTGGAACCAATTGAAAGGTGAGCGTCACACTGGACTCATCCAGAATCAGCGAACCACCGTCAGATTTCCTGCCAGAAGAGGTTACGTCTACATCGACTTTCCCATAGGGCAAACCTGGCAACATTGCCGAACCTAACGCGTCAGTTTTTCGCTCATATTCAGCACCACTCTTATAGGTTACGATGACAGTCGCGCCCTTGATCGGGCGACCATTCTCACCCTTTTGGGCGACGTTAACCTGCAATACGGCTGTCTTATCTGCACTGTTTTTACCTGTGCTACTGAGCCCAGCGCTATCCTGCTTATCGTTTTCAGACTCGGTATTTTTTTTGATGTCTGACTTGTCCTGCTCGCTGTTCGACGAATCGTGTTGGGAGGTTTCATCCACTGGAGCCGATTCACTATCCGCTAACGCGACCGCCGAAAACAATAACAGTAATAAACAGCAGCTGCTAAACTTGCCTCGCTGAGGGTTCATACTATCTCCTTCCATCAATCAGCACTGCCGTTGATCGCTGCAACTGCTCAACGACTTCATCGTAATATGGCTTCTCTTTCAGGCTTGCGCGCGACCCAGGAAAGTATACTAGTGCCAGCTCCGCACCGTAATCGGTCCAGCGCGTCAAGGCAACGCCAATACGCTGCGAATGGGAGACACGAGTATTGTCAATCATCGGAAAATCAAAGAAACCAACCTTGAAGATGAGGTCGATTTCAGGATTAAAGCGGTCGGCGGGGGAGCCGCTTTCCAACCTGACTTTAATTTCGCGATCCTCGGGGTAGCTGTGCAACGCTTCTACAAAGATATATCGCTCACCGGGTGCATCTGGCATGTTAGCTCTAATTGGATAGAGCTTTTCATCGAGCGACTGTCCACCCTTCGCGATTTCGTCAAAGTTTACGCTAAAGGTCGTCAACATCCCGCCATCACTCAGTGATGCGAGCTGCTTGTCAATGACCTCACGCGCAACACGTTCGAGCTGCTTGCTCAATGCTGCCTTGTTTTCCAGTGTGGAATCATCGACAGTTTTGGCAACATGTTTAAACAGCGGGCTGAGATCAATGATGTCGTGAAAGTTATAAGCGAGTAGTTCGAGCGCTAAAACTTTCTCGTCAAGCGCTGCCTTTTCAGGGTCGAGAAAGGCACTGATAATCGAATTGAACATCTCCTTGCGCAGGTCACTGTCAGCTTTTTCACGGCTACTCATGATCTCCGTATAGAGCCGACGATTGGTCTCCTCCACCTGCTGCTGGGCCAAACGATTCGTCTGTTCAGCCTGCTGCACTTCCAGCAAGTTGGTGGTGAAATAACCGACCACAGCAAGAGAGAGCCCGGTAAACAGGCCGCCCATCGGTCGCAATAAGATATCGATCTTATCCCAACGGTCCTTAGCTTTGGTTGCAGCGCCGCTTTCTGACATGACTACATCCTTCCAATGATATAGCCGTTACCATTTTTTGAGATAATGAAGTTGTAGCGGGTCGGCTCTCCATATGAAACCACACGGGCCGACGCGCCCGCATATCCACCAACGGTCAGTGAACAAGGCCCCTCACCGCGAACATTCAGTGTATATCGACCATGCTTGCCCACCAGCGCTGAATAGCGCTGGCCCGAGCACTTCAGAATCACGGCTGTTCCTTGCGCAACAGCTTGGCCGTTAAACTGCAACGTCCCATAAATTTTTCCTGCTTGCGCAACACCCATAGCGAACATGAACATCACGAAACCCAATAGAGACCTGCGCACCATATCGCCACTCCTTGCCAACCACTTCGATTACCATCAAATGTGGTTGATAATCTCAAAAGTGCGATCAGAGCGCAATCATCGTCTAGCAAGGCAGGGCTATATCGATGAAAAACTTCAGCGCGGTCTACTCAAATGCCGCACCCGATTTTTTGCCCAGCCCTTTAAGCATTTTGGCCAGGGGGCAAAAACCGGAAAATGCTGCTTGCAGCATGTTGGCACCAACAAAGGCCGTTAACCACAGCCAATAGGGGGAGTGCCAATGGCTTAGCGCTAAACTCAGCAAAATCACCGTGCCTGCAAAGGCAAATACGAGCCGATCAATATTCATGTTTCACCTCATCCTGTTCGAAACTATCCTGGGACACTTCACACCTAAATAATTAATGCATTCTCATATTCGCATATGCTACTATTGGTCGCAAGCTATTTTTTAATCAAGCGCCTCAAGCACAAAATAGAGGCCGCGCCGTCAACCAGAAAAATGGACCGATCGAATGAGTGAACAGAGAGACAACGCCTTAATCAAATTTGCGGTCAATCACCCCAAACGCATCAGCTGGGCGATGGGGCTTTCGACACTGCTGCTGATTTTGTTGGCGTTGTTGCCTACGCTCTGGCCATCGACGTTTAGCGCGCTCAATCCGCTGACGGTGGATACCGACCCCGAAAACATGCTCGCCGACGATGCGCCGGTGCGACTATTTCACAACAAGATGAAGCGCACCTTCGCTCTCAGCGATATCGTGGTGGTGGGCATCGTGAACGACGCAGAGGCCAACGGCGTGTTTAATCCTGATTCGCTGCGGCGGGTTTATGAACTCACCGAATTTGCCAAAACGCTCACCTGGCCCGATGCCACAGATCCAAGCAAGCGCGGCGGCGTAATTGAGGTCGATATACTCGCCCCTTCGCTGGTGGATAACATTGAGCAA
>JAADGQ010000050.1:0-3021 GCA_013152295.1 Gammaproteobacteria bacterium
CACTGCTGCCTCCCGTAGGAGTCTGGGCCGTGTCTCAGTCCCAGTGTGGCTGATCGTCCTCTCAGACCAGCTACGGATCGTCGCCTTGGTGAGCTTTTACCTCACCAACTAGCTAATCCGACGTAGGCTCATCTAATAGCGCGAGGTCCGAAGATCCCCCGCTTTCCCCCTTAGGGCTTATGCGGTATTAGCCTGGGTTTCCCCAAGTTGTCCCCCACTACTAGGCAGATTCCTACGCATTACTCACCCGTCCGCCACTCGACGCCTGGTAGCAAGCTACCATCGTTTCCGTTCGACTTGCATGTGTTAAGCATACCGCCAGCGTTCAATCTGAGCCAGGATCAAACTCTTCAGTTTAATGCTGTGCTTCGATAGATATAAACCGCTTCTTATAAAGACGCTGTCTACATCAATAGTTTTTGTGATAACTCAACTATCAACATAAGCGCCCACACAAATTGCTTGATCTCGATTTTTAAAGAACGCTGCTAGACCAGAACTCCCAGCCTGCAAGAGCCGATCATCTTAACGATCAACTCTGAAAATGTCAAAAAAGATTTTGATGATCAACTCGATCCAGATCATGCAAAATGTTTCTTGAGACACCCAGATCATCATGCAATCTGAAGTGTCGTGCCACCAAAACTAAGGAAGCGAATTATACAGCTATAAAAAAACAAGTCAACATCAATTCAAAACAATACTGAACTCGCCTCTTCAAACTAGAGGCCGGCCATTCTACAGCCAGCGCCTAGTTTGTCAACCCCTGCCCCCATCGCGTTAAATTAACTCAAAAAAACTAAAGAGTCGTGAGCGCTGCTGGACAAGAGGCGTGCATTATATAGCGTCGTAAGCATTCGTCAACTGTTTTTTCCAGCGTCTATAAATACTCACATAAAACTTGCGCAAACCCTACACAATCGGGGCTAACGCTTTCGCCAATACGTTCTTGAGGTGTAAGCAAATAGCAACAAGAGCGGCAGCATGAATAACGCCTCTTTAGATACCGCAATCAAATTATGCAGTGAAAACAAATCCTCCACGAACACCGCTATAGTGTCTCCGCTGGAACCGTGCGTAACTCCCGAGAAGATTGAAAAAGATGCGTTCCAGCGCTCATCGCTCACAGGCCAAAGCAGCGGCATCCCAAATGGCGCCCGCCCATCGTGACAATAGAAATCCAAAACCAGATGCGAGGCATAACAGAGCCCACCAGTCAGCCCGGCCTGCCACGCTCGACACGCCAAAAAGCGATGCAAAAAAGTACACAACGCAGCAAATATCAGCGCAGCAAGCAAGGTGTGACTGAACCCCTGGTGAAAACGATTAATATCGCCCACCAATAGGCCGGGGAGAAAATCCAGATCAGCGGCGTTGGCAGCTACAACAGCCACGAGGTACCAGTGCCACGTCGGCACCGTCGTACGATTACCAAACACCCGCACCACAGCAAGTGCCAGCAAGCTATGCCCGATCGGCGTAGCCATGGGAGCCTCCGAAGAGAGTGAGTACTGTCTGGCAAGCTGCAGCTGGTGGCATGAGGTTATATGCGAAAAATCAGATTGGCGAGCAGGCGACGTACATCATGCACACCACGCAAAACATTGCGTTCGATCTCCTGCATGGAGATCTCACCATCGCTCTTGCCGGCCGCCATATTTGCAATCACAGCACAGCACACATACTCAAGCCCAAGCTCCCGCGCAAGCGCCGCCTCGGGCATTCCGGTCATACCAACCAGCGTGCAACCGTCCCGCTCCATACGAGCGATCTCCGCTGCGGTTTCGAGACGGGGACCCTGGGTCGCGCCATACACCCCTTGTTCTTCAGCATTAATCGCCAAACTTTCGCAGCTACTCATCAGCAACTGGCGCAGATTTTCGCTGTAGGGATCAGTGAAATCGATGTGGGTGACTTCAGCCAAATCATCCTCAAAAAAGGTGCTGGCCCGCCCCCATGTATAGTCGATCAACTGATCGGGGATAACCAGCTGCGCCGCCTTGAGCCGCCGATGGATGCCACCAACAGCAGCCACTGCGACGATCTTTTTCACTCCCGCACTGTGCAACGCCCAAATATTGGCCCGATAGTTAATTTTATGAGGAGGAATAGTGTGGCTGTAGCCATGCCGGGCCAGGAAAATAACCTCTTTACCGCCAAGCACACCGTGCGTCAACGGGCCGGATGCACGACCATAAGGCGTATCACAATCTTCGCGCCGCACGACATCCAGCCCATCAAGCGCTGTCAGACCTGTGCCGCCAATAATCGCCAGCTCAGCCATCGCTTTTCACCGCAAAGATGCCCGGCGCGTTGCGCAAGTACCCTTTGTAATCCATGCCGTAACCGAACACATAACGGTCCTCGACCTGTAGACCCATAAAATCTGCCTCAACACCACATTTTCGGTTGTGCATTTTCTCCACCAACACAGCGCTCAGCACCTCTTTTGCACCCGCACCCAAACAGTCCTTAACGAGCGCCTGCAGTGTCAGCCCCTCATCCAGAATATCGTCAACAATCAGCACCGTGCGGTCGCTCAAATCGTAGGACGGCCGCGCTCGCCACTCCAACTCACCACCGGAAGTCTCACCGCGATATCGTGTCGCATGGATATAATCAATATGCAGCGGGAAATCGAGCCGGCTGAGTAAACCCGCCGTCGGCAACAAACCGCCCACCATCACGCAAAGCACCAATGGATTGCTATCAGCCAATTTCGAGGCGATTTCGATCGCCATGCGATCAAGCGCCTGCTCAACCGCCTGCTCGCTGTAAAGGCAGTCGGCTTGCGCTCGTACCTGAGCAATCTCTTCTATGGGAGTCGACATATCGGCTACGCCATATGGTCCAAAATTGCCTTCTTAACACTCTCAAGGCGCGCATCCACGGTCACCACCTGCCCCGTACACTGACTGATCGCGGTATCGGGATCTTTTAAACCGTGGCCCGTCAACGTGCAAACCACTTTGCTACCCGGTGGAATTTTCCCTTTTTCGATATCCATCAACGCTCCCGCCA
>JAADGQ010000050.1:3116-7078 GCA_013152295.1 Gammaproteobacteria bacterium
GCCTGCCAGGCCAGATCCCAACTTTGTGGATTACCGATGCGGATCGCCGTAGCAACGGTCTCCGGATTCTCGACAGGGTGACCACGCAAAAAAGGCGCTGAGCCGGATGCCTGATACCCCACCATGCGTGGACGACTGTTCACAATGCCGTGCGTTTGATACTCACAGTAACCCATCCAGTGCGCTGAAATGTTTCCCGCGTTACCTAATGGCAAGCAGTGATAGTCTGGCACCGCCTCCAGCTCCTCGACAATCTCAAAGGCAGCCGTTTTCTGTCCCTGCAAACGAAACGGATTAATCGAGTTGACGATCGAGACCGGTGCCTCATTGGCAACCTCTTTGACCAACTGCATGCCCGCGTCAAAATTGCCTTTGATCTGGATAATCACCGCACCATGCATCATCGCCTGTGCCAACTTACCCATGGCAATCTTGCCGTCAGGAATCAACACATAAGCGGTCACACCCGCCCGCGCCGCATAAGCCGCCGCCGACGCGGAAGTGTTGCCGGTGGAGGCGCAGATAATCGCGCGACTCCCCTCCTCCACCGCCTTGGTCACTGCCATCGTCATGCCGCGATCTTTAAAGGATCCCGTGGGATTAAGCCCCTCATACTTGACATAGATATCCACATCTTTGTCGAGTTGGCGCGGAATATTATTCAGACGGATTAACGGCGTGTTGCCCTCCCCCAAACTGATGATTCGGGTGTCGTCATGGACCGGCAGACGGTCGCGGTATTTATCAATCAGCCCGGTATAGCGGGGTCGAAACGGCATCAATTACACTCCTCTCAAAACAGACAATCGTTGCGTGACCAGCACAAAAACGCGGTCAGTCGCTACTCAACGACTCCAATCGAATCCGCATCACAGAACCACTCACTGCGGGCAGCGCCTCGATGCGCTCAAGCGCCTCATTCATCTGCCGCTCCAGCACACGTTGCGTCAACATAATGATCGGCACATTACTCTCTCCGGCGGCGGGCTCTTTCTGCAGCATCGCTTCAATGCTGATATTGCGCTCACCCAGAATTCGCGTCACATCGGCCAGCACACCGGGGCGATCCGCCGCGCTCATGCGCAGATAATAGGCAGTCTCCACCGATGCCATAGGCAAAATGGGCAGATCTGACAACGTGTCTGGCTGAAATGCCAAGTGCGGCACGCGATTTTCCGGGTCGGTGGTCAATGTGCGCGCCACATCGACCAAGTCCGCAACCACCGCTGAAGCCGTCGGCTCAGCGCCCGCGCCCGCGCCGTAGTAGAGCGTCGGCCCCACGGCATCGCCCTTCACCAAAACCGCATTCATCACCCCATCAACATTGGCGATCAAACGCCGCTCGGGAATCAACGTCGGATGCACGCGCAGCTCAATGCCCTGTTCTGTGCGCCGCGCAATGCCCAGATGCTTAATGCGGTAGCCAAACTGCTCAGCATAATGAACATCATCGCGTGAAATCTGGGTAATGCCTTCGGTATAAACTTTGTCAAACTGCAGCGGCACACCAAACGCGATCGACGCCAAAATTGTCAGCTTATGCGCCGCATCAATCCCCTCAACATCAAAAGTAGGATCAGCTTCCGCATAACCCAAACGCTGCGCTTCGGCCAGCACATCGGCAAAGTCACTGCCGTTATCGCGCATCTCGGTGAGGATGAAATTGCCGGTACCATTAATGATGCCAGCCAACCATTCGATGCGATTGGCGGCCAAGCCCTCGCGCACCGCTTTTATAATCGGAATGCCTCCGGCCACGGCGGCCTCAAAAGCAACCGTCACACCTCTCTTTTGGGCCGCAGCAAAAATCTCATTGCCGTGCACTGCAATCAGCGCTTTATTGGCGGTGACGACGTGTTTGCCGTTGGCGATCGCTTTCAATACCAATTCGCGCGCCAGGTCGTAGCCACCGATCAACTCCACTACCACATCGACTTCAGGATTATCGACAACTGCAAACGGATCGCTGGTCAACGCAATGCCTTCGCTGTCACTGCCTCGTGCCCGGCTCAGATCGCGAACAGCCGCCTGCACTACCTGGATGCCACGGCCGGCGCGGCGTGCAATCTCGCTCGCATTACGCGACAACACCGTCACGGTGCCGCCACCCACAGTACCCATACCCAACAAACCCACTTTAACTGGTGTCAATTCCATCCCCTATATCCAACTTAAAGCTCAACTTAAAATGCAACTAACGAATATTATCTTTGCGAAACATCTCACGAATACCCCGTACGGCCTGGCGGGTACGGTGCGCGTTTTCAATCAGGCCGAAGCGCACAAAGCCGTCGCCGTACTCACCAAAGCCAATGCCCGGCGAGACAGCAACCTTCGCCTCATCCAGCAGTTTTTTGCAAAACTCCAACGAACCCATCGCGCGATACTGTTCAGGAATCGGCGCCCAGACAAACATCGTAGCCTTGGGTGGCTCGACAGCCCAGCCCACCGCATTGAGTCCGTCGCACAGTACGTCCCGGCGGCGTCTGTACATCTCTGAGATTTCACTCACGCACGCCTGCGGCCCCTCCAGTGCTGCAATGGCAGCAACCTGTATGGGCGTAAACATGCCGTAATCCAGATAGGATTTGATGCGCGTCAGTGCCGCCACCAACGTCGGGTTGCCGCACATAAAACCGACGCGCCAGCCGGGCATGTTGTAGCTCTTCGAGAGGGTGAAAAATTCCACCGCAACATCCTTCGCGCCATCCACCTCTAATATAGAGGGCGCGCGGTAACCATCGAAAACGATGTCCGCATAGGCGAGATCATGCACCACCCAGATCTCATGCTCACGGGCGATCTCGACCACCTTCTCAAAAAAGTCCAACTCCACGCACTGCGTAGTAGGGTTGCTGGGGAAATTGAGCACCAACATTTTCGGGCGCGGCCATGCGTTCTTTATCGCCCGCTCCAGCTCTTCAAAAAAATCAGAGCCAGGCTCCAGCGGCACGTGCCGTACATCGGCACCCGCGATAACAAACCCATAAGGGTGGATGGGATACGACGGGTTGGGGACCAGCACCGCATCCCCCGGCCCCATCGTCGCCAGAGCCAGATGCGCCAACCCCTCTTTTGAACCGATGGTAACAATCGCCTCGGTTTCAGGGTCCAGCGTCACCGCATAGCGGCGCTGATACCAGTCACAGATCGCTTTGCGCAACCGCGGGATACCACGCGAAACGGAGTAGCGGTGGGTATCTCCCCGCGCCACCGCTTCGGTCAGCTTATCGACAATATGCTGCGGCGTGGGTTGGTCCGGGTTACCCATGCCAAAATCGATGATATCCTCGCCGCGCTCACGAGCCTTTGCCTTCAGAGCATTAACGATATTAAAAACGTAGGGGGGGAGTCGCTTAATGCGCGGAAATTCGTCAATCACCTCAAACTGCCTATTTACCTTTACTTTGCGTTAAAAAGATTCTATTAACGAACCATAAAATGGCGGGGCGCAACGTGCGCTTGAAAAAACCGGGCGCCAACCAAAGGGCAGGCGTCTAGCATAAAGCCCGGTATATTATCACTGGTAACTTGCAACTTTCCATTGGAACCACTATGCAGCTACACCGCGACACCGACTACGGCATCTACGCCATCAACGCCTACAGCGCGGGTGAACTGATCATCACGCCGCCATTTGGCGTCGACTGCGACGCTTTGCCCGGCGAAAAAGCATCGTCGGACGCGCTGGATCGCCGCCGCACGCTGCGCCAAAGCGCCATCATTACACTGCATGAGATGGTTGGCGATTGGCCACCGCAGACGTTTTCTGAGCTGCAGGCACAACACCTCGCCCAACTCATCCCCCTCAAGCCCGAACTGGTACTGCTGGGAACAGGCCCGAGCTGCCAGATTCCCGCTACAGCGCTGACCGCACCGCTCATCGAGGCAGGCATCGGTGTCGAGTTCATGGATACCGGCGCCGCGTGTCGCACCTATAACTTGCTCACTTTTGATGGCCG
>JAADGQ010000116.1 GCA_013152295.1 Gammaproteobacteria bacterium
TGGCACAGCCGCTTTTTTTTTCATAATCTGGCGATCAGCGCTATCGCCAGCGCTGTTACATTGCGTTACTTCTATCTCCGCCACCACACCATCAAGAGTATCGAGGCCCAATCCCAGGCGCGTATTCAGGCACTGCAGGCACGTATCCGGCCCCATTTTTTATTTAATAGCATGAATACAATCGCCAGCTTGACACGCAGCGATCCACGCCTGGCGGAGCAAGCGGTGGAGGATCTCGCTGATCTGTTCAGAGTCACCTTTACGGATACGTTTAATCTGGTTCCACTCAGAGATGAGATCAAATTGTGCAAGCGCTATCTTGATATCGAGACGCTACGCTTGGGCAAGCGTCTCAACGTCGAGTGGGATGAGGGTTGCTTTTCGGAAGATGCGTTGATCCCGGTGCTGACCCTCCAACCGCTACTCGAAAATGCGGTCTTTCACGGCATTGAACCCCTGGCGCAGGGTGGTACGATAACCATCACGAGCGAGCGACGGGGTCGCCTGATTGCCATTTCAATCTGTAATCCGGTGAAGCAGGATCGCGACAATACGACCCGTCGAGGCCACAATATCGCGTTGAAAAATGTCAGTCAGCGTCTTGCCGCCCACTACGGCAAGAGTGGGCGCCTGGAAATTAAGCATACTGAAAGGCAATTTGAGGTGTGCGTGATTTTCCCCTACACAACCCATAGCGATTCTCCACAAGAGCAGCAAGAGCCATGAAAATACTGCTTGTTGACGACGAAGCGCCTGCCCGTATGCGGTTGGCCAGCATTATTGATGAAATGGGCGGTTGCGAGGTTGCGCTCGCCGAGAATGGCGACGAAGCGCTCGCATGTTACCAGCAGTTTCAGCCCGAAATTGTGCTGCTGGATATTCGTATGCCGGGTATGGATGGGCTGGAGGTGGCATGTCATCTCTCTTCTCTGGAAAAGCCCCCCGCCGTTATTTTTACCACAGCCTATGACGACTATGCGCTGCACGCTTTCGATGCGCAGGCTGTCGACTATCTGTTAAAACCGATTCGTCAATCTCACCTTGTCAAGGCGCTCGCCAAAGCGCGGCAGCTCAATCGTGCTCAACTGCGCGCGATTAACTGCTCGGCTCCGACAGCGCGCGCTCGTTCGCATATCAGTGCCCAGTCACGGGGCCGCATAGAGCTGATTCCCGTTGACGAGATTGTCTATTTTCAGGCCAGTCAAAAATATGTAGCTATTCACCATCGCGACGGTGAGCTGCTGATTGAGGAGCCGTTAAAATCGCTGGAGCGTGAATTCGGTGATCGCTTTGTGCGTATTCACCGCAATGCATTGGTTGCACGCGCTTGCCTTGTCAGCTTGAGCAGGGCGCGCACAGGAGCGTATCAAGTGACCCTCAAAGGGAGTGACAATTGCCTTGAGGTGAGCCGTCGTCACCTGCCATCGCTTCGTGCATTTTTTAGTTGAGTCGCTAAATAGCAGTTGTGATGATTTTTGCCTAATGCGGCCACACGTTTTAGCATACGCTCTTTTCTCGCAGGCACACTGAACGACTATGTCATCAAATATTATCCGTATTGCTACTCGCAAAAGTCCGCTCGCCCTGTGGCAGGCGCACTATGTTCGTGACCGTCTATTAAAAGCACACACAGGGCTTGAGGTTGAGCTGCTTGGTATGAGCACCCAGGGAGATAAAATCCTCGATAGCCCGCTGGCAAAAATCGGTGGTAAAGGGCTGTTCGTCAAAGAGCTTGAAGTGAGCATGTTGGAAGGTCGTGCCGACATCGCGGTGCACTCGATGAAAGATGTGCCGGTTGAAATTCCCGAGGGGCTCCACCTGCCGGTGATCTGCGAACGGGAAGATCCTCTCGACGCTTTTGTCTCCAACCAGTACGAAAATCTGGATGCGCAAGGTGCTCGGGTCGGTACCTCCAGTCTGCGTCGCCAGTGCCAGTTACGCGAGCGGCGCCCCGATTTGAAGATTCTCGATCTGCGCGGCAACGTCAACACCCGGCTTGCCAAGCTTGATCAGGGGGATTACGACGCCATTATTCTCGCTGCAGCGGGGCTGCGTCGTCTTGAGTTCGAACATCGCATCACCTACTCGCTGCCTATTACCGAAAGCTTGCCCGCCATCGGTCAGGGTGCGGTTGGTATTGAGTGCCGCAGCAATGATGAGCGCATTAACACGCTCATCGCAGCCCTTGATCATGGTCCTACACATGTTCGTGTTAACGCTGAGCGTGCACTGAACCAGCGTCTTGAAGGCGGTTGCCAGGTACCTATCGCCGGTCACGCGCGCATTGTTGATGGGGGAATGCTGATACTGCAAGGTCTGGTTGGGCAGCCTGATGGTTCCGAAATGATTCGCGGTGAGATAGAGGGCGATCAATATAGTGCCACGGAGATGGGTATTAAGCTTGCCGACGACCTTCTCTCAAGGGGGGCTGCCACCATTTTGCAATCGTTGTAGCGCTGATGGTTGAGTCGCAGCAACTTGCCGGATTGACCGTTGCGATCACTCGGTCCGCACAGCAGTCTCAATGCCTTACACGAAAGATTCATGAGCTGGGCGCGAATACAGTCGCTTTTCCGGTTCTCGAAATAGCGCCGCCGCAAGATTCCCGCCGGATAAAGGAAGTTCTGAAAAGGCTCGGAGAATTTGACATCGCCGTTTATATCAGCGGTAATGCGGTTTCATGGGCGTTACACCTGACAAGGGAGCTCGGGTTAAAAATACCCGTAAAAATGGAGGTGGCCGCAGTGGGTGCGCGCACCGCTGACGCCTTGGAAAGAGAGGGTTTGTCGGTCGCAATTTGCCCCGATGGCCAGTACAACAGCGAAGCACTGCTGGCCATGACGCAGATGCAGCAGATCGCAGGGAAAAAAATTATTATATTTCGCGGAGAGGGGGGGCGCGAACTACTCGCTGATACACTAAGACAGCGTGGTGCTGATGTTGAATATGCCGAAGTCTATCGGCGTGTGAAGCCGAACGCTTCGCTTAGCCAGCTGCAAAACAGGGAGGCTATCGATCTTTTCACCATTTCAAGCAATGAGAGTTTGAATAACCTGTATGAGATGGCAAGCGATAGTGATAGCAGAGGGTGGCTGCTAAACACTCAGCTTGCGGTGATAAGTCAGCGCACGGTCGAATGTGCGCGCAAGCTTGGCTTCAAATACCTGCCCTTGGTTGCTAAAGTAGCAAGCGACGAAGGATTGGTGACCACGATCAGTGAGTGGTACCGCTCTAAACATTATAAAGACAGGGGATCTTTCGAGGGATATCCATATGAGTAATAGTGATAAAACGCAAAAAACCGACAGCATCAAGCAACCTAGTAAAGTGGTTACCAGCGGCGCAGCAAAACCTGTCTCTGGAGGGGGCGGTCCAGCCAAAACAGCACCTCCTCCAAGCTCCGGCTCTGGTTCTTTCGTGCCTGTATTGGCATTCGTTTTAGCGGCGGTTGCTTTGGGTGTTGGTTACGTTGTCTGGAATCAAAATAGCAATCTTGAGAAGCGACTGGTTGCGGCCGAATCAGTTGCTTCAAGCGCAGCAGATACGGCGACCACGGCGGCTAATTCAGTCGCATCTACGCAGTCGAGCCTTGACGCCATTAAATCGGCGGCAGACTCCGCAGGATCGTCCGTTGCCTCGGTCAAATCCGATATCGGTGCCGCACAGGGAGCCATAGATTCGGCCAACGCCACGGCTAATGCCTCGAAATCAGCCGTTGAGGCGCTCGCTGCAACTGTGCAAACGCTGGAGGACAAGGTCTCACAAGGTATCGATACTGATCTGATCAAGCTGCGCGACAAGCAGTCCATTATTCAGGATGCGATCGAATCTTTGCGAGCCTCCAGCAGCAGCAATAGTGACGAGGCGCAAAATAGCTGGGTTGTGGCGGAAGCAGAGTACCTTGCAAACATTGCTAATCAGCGCCTGAGCTTGATGGGTGATGTGGAGACTGCTATCCATGCGTTGGTTGCCGCAGATGCCCGCCTGCGTACGGTAAGCGATGCTAAGCTGCTTGACGCGCGAGGCCAGATTGCCGATGAGATTCGCTCTCTGCGCGCGTTCAATGCTCCCGACATTGCAGGCATGGCCCTAACATTGAGTGCATTGGAAAATGATGTCAGTAAGCTGCCCATTGTCGAGAACGTGCAGAGTTCTGACGAGAGCGCACCAGCTACCGAAGCATCAGCGGCAGCTCCCGAACTGGGTGAGCTGGCAAACGCAGAAGGTTGGCGTTCACTGGCCGATTCAATGTGGCATGAGATGAAGTCACTGGTTGTTGTGCGCCGTAGCAATGAAACAGCGCTTCCTGCTGTACCGGTTATGCCACCGGGGCAGCGCTTTTTTCTCTACCAAAATCTGCGTCTGAAGCTGGAGGCTGCGCGTGTCTCTCTGTTGCGCAGTGACCAGATTATGTTTCGTAACAGCTTGAATGGTGCGCGTGACTGGATAAAGGGCTATTTTGCTAACAGTGTGGCAACCAGCGACATGTTGGGTGCTCTTGATCAGCTCTCTGCTGCTGAGTTGAATCCACCGCTGCCTGATATCTCGTCTTCGTTGAAAATTCTTCGTGACTGGAACAGCCAGCATCAGAGCACTGCAGCACTTGATAGTGGGGTAGCGCAACAATGAAGCTACTCATCTATGTGTTAATCACGTTGGTCGCTGCGGCCTACTTTTCGATGACGGTGAGCAGCGATCCCGGCTACATCATGCTCGGTTATGGTGATTGGACTATCGAAAGCTCCTTTGTGTTCTTCAGTGCAGTCGTTCTGATCTCTTTTCTGATTTTCTACAATATCTTCCGTGTTTTGGGTGTGTTTGTGCGCATCCCCAAACTCTATGGTAGCTGGAGGGGTCGCCGTCGTGCAGCAAAGGCGGGGACCGCACTGTCGCAAGGGGTTATGGCACTCACGGAAGGTCGCTGGAGCACTGCGGAGAAGTTGTTGACCAAGTATGTTGACCACAGCGATGCGCCAATGATCAACTATCTGAACGCAGCACGGGCGGCGCAAAAATTAGGTGCTAACGGGCGTCGTGATCGCTATTTGCGCAAGGCTGGCCAATCGGTTTCATCTAAGGCCAACATTGCCATCGAGCTGACTCGGGCAGAGCTGCAACTCAGCCATCAGCAAGCGGAACAGGCATTGGCAACATTGACGCAACTACGACGAATGGCTCCGAAAAACAGTAACGTACTTCGTCTGTTGATGAACCTATATGCAAAGGTGGGTGATTGGGAGGGGGTTCTCGATGTACTGCCCCAGTTGCAAAAAGTTCTTATCGTGTCCACAAAAGAGATGCATCAACTTGAAGCAACGGCATACACGCAGCTGTTGGTCAGGGCGGGACAAAGCAAGGATGTTGAAGAGCTTCAAGCAACTTGGGCACGTGTTCCCAAGCAGCTGCAAGCATCTAACGACAAGGTTGTGGTTGAGTATGTTCGCCAACTCATGGCTTGTGGTGCTGACGATGTGGCGGAGACCGTGGTTGTCTACGCATTGCAAAAAAACCGCAGCGATGCTCTCGTTTATCTCTATGGGCAGATCCACTCTAGTACGCCACTTAAACAGCTTGCCAGAGCAGAAAGTTGGGCTATCTCTCAAAAGGGAGAGGAGAGTCCGGCATTACTGTTGACGTTGGGCAGAATATGCATTAACTGCAATTTTCCCGATAAAGCTCACCAATACTTCAAAGACAGCCTGTTAGCGGGTGAAGAGCCAGAGACATATCAAGAACTGGGAAACTTGCTGGAGAAAATGGGTGAGGAGAAAGTAGCAACAGATTGTTTTCGTAAAGGCCTGGCACTTTCTGAGCATCGAGCTGCACCGACCACCAAAGAGCTCACTGCAGACAGAGACAACAAACCGGCGCCGCCGCAGGTTTTGTTGGCAGCAAAAGCTTAATTCTCGACCTCTCTCCCGGGCGGAGAGCAGCGCTCTTGTGCGGGGATCGGGTTCGCGATCCCCGCCACGAGGCGCGGTAAATCTACAACATCATTATCGATTCGATAATCTCTTTGATATTCTGCTGCTGAAAAGGTTTGTCACAGATGGCAGATACGCCACTGTGGCGCACAGCTGCCAATCGAGCCCCATCGCGCTCGGTGGTGAGCATAAGTACAGGTATAGAGCTCTGGGTGCTCTTCTCCCTGATGTAGGAGACCAACTCCCGACCATCCATATTTGGCATGTTGTAGTCGGTGATAACAAGATCAAAAAAGGTGTTGTCGATACACTCTACTGCTTCGCGGCCATCGACGGCTTCAGTAAAGCGGGTTATTCCCATGCCGCTTAGAAGAGATCTGATATAGCGGCGGGATGCCATGCTGTCGTCGACAATGAGCACGTTCAGCTCCTCGAGGACCAGATCTTTGAGTTCGAGTTGCTCGGGATCAATGTGGCACAACGTGGCGTTCAACGCCGTTTTAAGATCGCCATGTGTAAATGGTTTGGGCAGAATTGCTATGACACCGCATTGGCGTGCCAGCTCGAGGTATTCAAGATGAGTTTCGCTTGAAACCAGCATGAACAGTACCTCTTCCGCCCGTTTGTCATGGCGCAGCGCCTTGACCAGCTCTGCGCCTGTCATATCCGGTAGATACATGGCACTGATCACTAGGTCGGGGATATGACGTTTAACCAGCTCCAGCGCCTCTCTCCCTGTCGAAACAGCCTCAATTTTGTTGGTTCCAGCTTCCTTTAGGTGTCCGACAATAATTTTCTGCTGAGTTGTTGAAGGCTCCACTAGGATAATAGACAAATCAGAAAGTAGCATGCTGCCCTTGTCTCCTTAATTATTGAGAACTCTACAACCCTGACTTTGTGAAATAACGCGGTGATTAAACAACCGCTTCCAGTTTTAGCGGCCCTGGCCTGCTTTCTGTGAAAGCAATGTTACGTTAACATGCCGGATCGCAAACACTGCGATGAAGCAGCGCGTATTTTCTTGCTTACCATACGGGAATTTATGCGATTCCGGGAGGTAAAAAATAAAAAACCTGCTTCAATCAAACCTTCCCGTTTCTAACAGGGTCACCTGTTGAGATTTTTTACTGCTGGGTAACACTCGGCATGTGTGCTTGAGACGGGCTCCTTAAGAGCGTTTGCTTGACACTCGATAGTAAACCATGGCATAAATCGTCCCTCCGGCGAAACGGAGACGGCGGTTCCGGGTCTGTGCGTAACAAATCAACACGTGTTCGTATGGCATCCACATAATAATAATAGCGTCACCTTCACCGAAATTTACCCGAAAGCGGCAGAGATCGCTTTAAGGTCTGAGTTCAATATATAGGAGAAAACTTATGAGAGTACGTTGGTTAGCTATTCCTGCTGCAGCTGCGTTTATGTTCGCTGCTGGTCAAGCAAATGCAAATTTGGACATCGCGAAGAAAAGTGGTTGCTTGGCTTGCCACAGTGTTGACCACAAAGTTGTTGGCCCTGCTTGGAAAGATGTTGCGGCTAAGTACAAAGGTGACGGCGCTGCAAAGGCTGCTCTAGTTGCTAAAGTTAAAGCGGGTGGTAAAGGTAACTGGACTGAGGTTACCGGTGGCGTTCCAATGCCTCCCTACTCACCTCGCGTTTCTGATGGCGACATCGAAACTTTGGTAGACTTCATTTTAGGCCTCTAATTCAAGCCTGAAACGAAGAGCACTGTTACTGTGCTAGCCAGCCCGCCTCACGGCGAGCTGGCTTTTTTTATGCCATTTTCAAGTTTCAATTTTCTTTAACCGCTATCAACTCTGCTCCAAATCGCACAGCCTGTCTTTTGCCGGTGGCCCTACTTATTCACAGTGATACCATTAGCCAGCTTCGGTAAATCATCTTTAGTACCCATGGCATGAGCCATAAGCCTGTTTTTCAATGGACCAATGCGGTTACCAATGTTGAGTCCAACATTACGCGCCCAGCGTAGCGACGGCTCTTCGCTGCCAAACAGACGCTTAAAAGCATCCATAGATGCCATCATGAGCAGGTTGTCGCCTTTGCGCCATCGCTCGTAGCGACGCAGAGGTGTGCTGAGTCCGATATCTTTGCCTGCATTACAGGCGTCAATCAGTACTTCTGCCAGGGTTGCAGCATCGAGCAGACCGAGATTGACTCCTTGGCCCGCTAGCGGATGAATGGCGTGAGCAGCGTCGCCAATCAGCGCAATGCGTGAACAGGTGTATGTTATGGCATGTTGCAAGCGCAGTGGAAATGCTGCTCGGGGTCCACAGCTCCGTACTGCGCCCAACTTGGAATCGAAGGCCTTCTCGAGAGCGCTCACGAACTCGGCATCCTCCATTATGGTTAACTGATCAGCATGTTCCGGCGTGGTGGACCAAACGATCGAACAGCTGCCATCATTAAGCGGTAAAAATGCCAGCGGCCCAGTGGGCATGAAGCGTTGCCAGGCAGTATTTTGATGAGGCAGCGTTGTACGTACTCTTGTCACCAGCGCTTTCTGACCATACTCCCAGCCACGCGTTGTGATATCGGCACGTTCTCGAATTTTTGAGTGCGCGCCGTCGGCACCAACGAGCAGTTTGGCTGTGATGACGCGCTCACCATCAAGCTGAATGGATACCTGACTCTGGCCGATATCTACCGATTTGTAGCTAGCCGGGCAGATAAATTCAACGTTATCAAAATGACCCAAGCGCTCGATGAGCGCGCGCTGAACCACTCTGTTTTCCACGATGTGACCCAGCGTCTCTTCACCCGCATCCATGCTATCAAACTGGATCATGCCATCCCCTGTTGCATCCCATACATGCATCTTGCAAAAAGGGCTGACGCGATGCGCCTCCATTGTTGACCACGCTTGCAAGGTGGTGAAAATTCGTTGCGATGCCTGGGTGAGTGCTGAAACGCGCAAATCGATGCTGTCATCCGGCCAGCTTTTTTGTGGTGGCTTTGCTTCGATCAGTGCAACGCGCAATTGGCTGTCACCCAGTGCACAAGCCAGTGTACTGCCGACCATGCCACCACCAATAATCACTACGTCGTACTCGTTGTTTTTTGTCACGATCAGTTCGCCAAAATCAGAAGTCATCAAGAGCGGCTATAGACTAGCCCCATCGCACGGCGGGCGAAAGAGTGCTTCAGCTGCGGCAGGGCATCCAGAGTCAGCAAGCCGAGGTTGCGCAGCAGCACCAGCGGCGGGAAGTTGTTGGAAAACAGCCGTACAGTGGCGTCGGTAACCGCTGTGACAAAGCGCTGATCGGTACTGCGCAGCTTGTCGTAACGGTTCAGCAGTTGAATATCACCGATATCGCTGTCTTCTTCGACACCCTTGCGCAGTACTTGGGCGAGCACGATGGCATCCCGCAAACCCAGATTAAAGCCTTGTCCGGCAACGGGATGTAGTGTGTGGACTGCATTGCCAACCAAAACCATGCGTGGTCGTACGCGCTCGTCAGCACGAACTAATGCCAATGGGTAGGCGTTGCGTGCGCCGACCTTTTTCAGCGTACCTAAACGATAACCAAATTTCTTCTGTAAGCGGGATAAAAATGCCACGTCATTGAGCGCCATAATATCGGCTAATTGAGAACTTTTGACCGTCCAGACAACGGAATAACGATTGCCAGGCATGGGTAACATGGCCAAGGGGCCGCTGTCGGTGAAGCGCTCAAAGGCGACGTTGTTGCCCGCAAGGGTTGGTGTGACGTTGGTTATAATGGCGCTCTGCTGATAGTCCTGTCGCTGCGCACCAATAGCCAGCTGCTCCCGTACCAGTGAACGACCACCATCTGCACCGACCAGAAGGCGCGCGCTGACAGTGCGAATAGTCGACTCATCGCGCCCCTCGCCGAGGGACTCCTCTATATCGATATGAACGCAGCTATTTGAAAAATTGATGCGCTTCAATCTGGCTGGGCACAACAGTTCGACGTTTGGCGCCTGCTCAAGGTGGTCGGCAATGGCGGCGCCGATGGTGCGGCTGGTTGCCACATAACCCAATGCGTCAACACGCTCTTTTTTGTGGTGCAGGCGGGCGGTACCGAAATGGCCGCGATCTGAAATATGGATGGCTTTGATAGGCGCTACGTTTTCAGCAAGTTTTTGCCAGACGCCGAGTGATTCCAATATGACCCGGCTACCATAGGCCAACGCGATCGCCCGGTCATCGTAACTGGGCTGTGAGTCCGAGGTATGGGGCACGGCTTCTACAATGCCGATGCGCAGTGAGCTATCCGTCAGTGCTAATGCCAGGCTCGCGCCAACCATGCCGCCGCCGACAATCAGCAGATCGTAATCAGTTGCGTCAGCCATTCATGAGCGCCTCTATCTCTTCGGTTGTTTTTGGCACACCACGGCTCAGTACTTCGCAGCCGTCACGCGTCACCAACACATCATCTTCAATGCGGATGCCAATATCCCACCACTTTTTCGCAACACGAGGACTTCCCGCAGGGATATAGAGCCCAGGTTCTACCGTCAGCACCATACCGGGCTCAAAACAGCGCCACAAACCATCTACTTTGTAGTCGCCCACATCATGCACATCCATGCCCAACCAGTGGCCTGTCTTGTGCGGGTAGAACTTTTTGTAGTGTTCCTCTTTGATCGCTTTAGCTAACGTTCCCTTGAGGAGTCCGAGCTTCAGCAAACCTTTGGTTAGTACACGGACCGCCGCTTCATGAGGCTCGTTCCAGGCAGCGCCCGGAGTGACTTTATCAATGGCGGCAAGTTGTGCTTGCAGAACCACATCGTAAAGTTGTTTCTGCGCATTGCTAAAGCGCCCGTTGACCGGGAAGGTGCGGGTAATATCGCTTGCATAACAGAGGTGTTCAGCTCCCGCATCGATGAGCAGCAGGTCGCCCTCTTTGAGGATGGATCTGTTCTCGGTGTAGTGCAAGATGCAGGCGTTTTCTCCTCCACCGACGATGGAGGCGTAGGCGGCATCACGACACCCGGCCTGCATAAATTCATGCAACAACTCTGCTTCAACTTGATACTCCATCATGCCCGGCTGACATGTTCGCATGGCGCGTTTGTGCGCTGCCGTCGCTGCTTTAATAGCGTGACGCATCGTCTTGATTTCAGTCCGACTTTTGATCAAACGCATCTCGTGAATAGGGTGTTCGAGTGCGACAAACTCTGCCGGAGCATGGACACCCATGCGTGACTTATCACGTACACTGTTCAGCCAATCCATGAGGCGCTGGTCGAATGCTTTGTCCAGCCCCATGGTGTAGAAGACGCGCTCGCGGTTCTCCATGAGTCCGGGCAGGATGTCGTCAATATCATCCAACGGAAACGCGTCATCAGCGCCGTAAAGATCACACGCGCCTTTGAGGCCCGTGCGGCGGCCATTCCACATCTCTGCTGTTGCATCGTTTTCTCGACAGAACAGGATGTACTCGCCGTGTTTGCGCTCGGGAACAAGCACCAGCACGGCATCTTGTTCCGGGAAACCGCTCAGGTAATAGAAGTTGCTGTCTGGGCGGAAGGGGTATTCGACATCGCGATTGCGCTGACAACTCACCGCTGTCGGTAAAATGGCAATGCTATCTCCCCCCATCATGCGCATTAAGCGACGGCGGCGGCGAGCGAATTCAGAGCTGTTTATGTTCACTGTAGGGTTGGCACCTTTTCTGGCGGTTGAAGCTCTTCATAAGTTAGTAGCGCTGCACTGCGCAGGTACTCAACGAGCTCTGCGTACGCGGCTTCATTATCGTTGTCGCTATCGGTATTTACGTGATCTGCTTGTGACAGCGCCACAAGGTCACGTACAACCTCGTTGACGATAGCCGGGATAGGGTCAATTTTTTTCAGCCCGCCCGATACCAGACCAAACAGAAAACCCCGGCTCCACTCAGAGAGTGCTTCAGTGCGCGCGCCCAGCGGATTGTTATCGCTGGGTAGCAGTGGCTGAAAATTGCATTCGGCATCGTTGAGCTGGCGCATGGTTTCACTGCGTACTTTGGTCAGCGTTATACGCTGTTCTTCGCTTAAGCTGTGTGGCCCCTCAGCGTTGTTGGCGTGCTCTGAGCTATCGATATAGCTGATCCATGCAGCAACATCTATGCTGCCCTGAACACATAGCAAACCACACAGCACGCCGTGGCTCTCGGCACCGCCCAATGTTATTTGGACATCATGTAGAACATCTGAAAATTCATAAAAATCAATGAAATATCTTTCTTCAATCAAAACAGATCCTGGCAATATAGAGAAACGAAATAGTCTGACGCAAAGCAGGTTTAGCGTTCACTGTTAAGTAGAACAACGTTGACCCTGTGTTTGCGTCGTTCTATATTGGCCCGATGACCTCATTAAAATCAACAAGTAACATCGAAAAGAGTCTGGTACAGCTCGAGTCCTGCATTGAGGAGCTGGCCCACACCTGTTCGCGGCTTCGTCAGGAAAATGAGGCGTTGCGCCACCGCCATACAGAGTTGGTGACAGAGCGGGCGCAGCTCATCGACAAAAATGAGCGGGCCCGGGCGCGTATAGAGTCGATGATGGCGCGTCTTAAAGCAATGGAGCTTGATCAATGAGTAATAAAAACAGTAATTCTGTTGCCGTCCACATTTTGGATAAAGAGTACCAAGTGGTTTGTGCGGCCGAAGAGCGAGATGAGTTGCTGCTATCCGCCCGCCACCTGGATAGAAAGATGCGTGACATCCGTGAGGGGGGCAAGGTTATTGGTACGGATCGCATAGCCGTTATCGCTGCTCTTAATCTCGCTCACGAACTGTTGCAACAGCAACAACAGAGCGAAACCCAGAATCAATCGGTGGGACACCGGATTCAAACGCTGCAAAAAAAGGTTGAACAAATTACTCAAAATAGTCGGCAATTGGAGCTATAAAATAGCGCATGCCTGAGTTAGAATGAACACAGGCATTTCCTGCAGCGTTCGATAGCAGACCTGGATACTTCTTGGGCCTAGCTCGTAACTTTGGGATCGTATCACCGGTGTTGTTGTGCATAACCGAATTTCGGTGCGCCTGATGCACCGCATACGCACCCACTTGAACCATCGGTTCAAGAACATGGGCTGCAACGGCGCTTGCGGGTGTGCCTCTACCCTCACTGTATGATCCCAACATTTAGTAAATCACGCCGTACCCTTCGGCGTCAGATGCGCGCTGCACGTCGCCAGCTGAGTAGTGCGGAGATCAATCGTCGCTCTCTCGGTGTTGTCAATACGCTGCTTCGCAGCAACCTCTTTCAGCGCAGTCGGCGCATTGCGTTTTATCTCCCGAATGACGGTGAGGTAGCGCTACTGCCCTTGCTCGAAATTGCTTGGGCACGTAAAAAATTCTGCGCCCTTCCCGCGGTGGTTCATCCTCATTTCAAGTGTATGAAGTTTCTTCACTACAGAGGAAAAGAGACCCTGCGCAGTAATAGGTATGGTATCCCTGAATCCGTTGTATCATCGCGCAATATAGTTTCTGTGCAGTCGCTTGATTTGGTGCTGATGCCTCTCGTCGCGTTTGATTTAGATGGTAATCGGCTGGGGATGGGGGGGGGCTATTATGATCGTGCTCTCCATTTTCTTGCACACCGTAGCCACTGGAAAAAGCCGTTTTTGCTGGGTATCGCCTACGATTTTCAGGAGACAGCCCATCTGCAGAGAGCGCCTTGGGACATTCCATTAAATGGCTGTGCAACCGAGTCAAACTTGCATATTTTCAGATAATTCAGAACGTTTCGTCGATTTGACGTGTAGATTAATCAGACATTATTAGAGAGGTTTAGAGAGATGGAAGCCGTTGCGACCTGGGAAAAAATAGCGATCGGCATTGTAGTCCTTGTGCTCCTCCTGTGGTGGCGACCCGGTATGAAGGCGATGTTTGAACAGAGCCGTCAGGCTGAAAACAAGGACTGGAAAGGTGTACTGATCCCTGTCGGGCTGGTCGTGCTGTTTGTCATATTTCTATTGAGCACGGTGTAACAGCTCTCTACGCCCAGCTTGGCGCACGCTATGAGCCAGATAGCAGGCGCTGTGTTGCGGCGATATCCCTTTTCGCTTGATGCAGAACTTCAATGCTTTTGGCCGGATCGTCACGGCTCAGTGGCAATTTGTGGAAAGCGGGCAGATCAATCAGTGCAGGGCATTGTGCTGCTTTGCTGGTGCCGAAGAAGCTGTGTATCTGGGCGACAGCGACAACGTCGCAGTAGTCCGGCCCTTGCACCGAGTCGCGCTCCCAGTCATCGGCATGTAGCGCGACGGTAATAAACTCGTTTGCGAAATTCCAGCGACGCATCACCAGAGCGCCAACCATTGGACGCAATTTGACGACGGTGCTGTCAAGCAATTCATTATTGTTGTGAAGCTCTGGGTATTGGTCGGCGTAGGCAAGTACAACCAGAGTGCCAATATCGTGAATCAGCCCGGCCAGCAGCGCGTGCTCCGCACGCAGGCCGGTACCCATGCTTGCGAGCACTGCACTGATGGCGGCGACATGGGTGCTGTGCTGCCACAACGCTTTCATGTGTGTGGCCATGGCGCTGGATCTGCTGCGGAACAGCTGCCGCATCGCCAGTGAAGTGACTAGCTCACGCGTTGTCTGCAAGCCTAAGCGCACCACAGCGGTCTGGATATCGTTGATCTGCGATCCACCACGGTAGAGCGGGCTATTGGCTGTCTGGATCAGGCGGGCGGTAATGGCCGGATCAGATTGAATGATGCGCGCCAGGTCAGCAGCGCTGTTGTTCGGGTCTTGAGCCGTTTGCCGCACTTTTGTTGCCAGCTCCGGCAGGCTCGGCAGCTCCAGAGTGTTATCGCTGTAGTCGCGATAAATTTGCAGTGACAGGCGCTCTTCTAGCGGCACGGTGGCTTTTTGAACCACCGCTGCCACTATTTTTTCTGGCGAGTTGGCATCCAGCAAGGTTGCAATGGTCTGGGTGGGGAGTCGTAACAGCTGCACATCTGTTTTGCTGTAACCGCTGGCGTTATAGGGCTGAACACTGACGATAGGGCGCATCGCCGAGTGGGTGCCGCTGCGTACGGTCTCCTGCTTGCCCGAGCCGTTCTCGATGATGACCTCGCCCTTGAGCAAGTAGTAGGTGTATTGACCGCTGCCACCACGGCGAAACAGCATCTTTTTGGCCGGGCACGGTACGATCGACGCCTGCCTGGCAAGTTGCTCCATAGCCTGTTGCGGTAGTTCGTTGATGGGCGTCAGTGCGTGCAGCAGTTTTAGTGGTACTTTGGGTTTGGGCTGTTGTAACAACATCGCTACCTTCTGCGTGAGTAGGCTGCGGTGAGCGGGCACCGCTATGAGTGATCATTTATGGCTCATCACTGTAGCGGCACAAACATTGAATTTGTTATCGATAAAGCTACCCTGCGGCAGCTTATCGGTTCCACTCGTCCCACTTCGCACATCAATTGTTAACAACGGCCTCCCAATCTGCTGATTGCACTTCTCCATCGTAGAGATAGTGCACGGCCGAGCCTTGAATGATAGCGCGGTCATTATGGGTTGATGCTCCCCAATACTGGCTGTCGTCACTATTTTCGGCTTTCAGCAGTGAGCCGGTTTGGCTCAGCGTTGCTGCGCTGTTGGCCGAGCCCCTGTTAATTTCAAACAGATACAGCCCGGTGTGCGTCCACCGGGCAATCGACCAAGGCTCACTGCCTTTTTCACCGCTATGCACCTGCACAGGAATCGTCAAGCGGTCGGGATTGCCACCACTGCCTGCAAGGTAGGCGATGGCACGATGGTCATAAGCGAGGGAGGTTTCAGTGCCGCGCTCACCGATAGAGATCACCCCCAGCTCTTTGGGCGCGCTCATATCCGCCACATCGAATAGCGACACTTTTAATCCTTGATACCAGGCAAAACCACGGCTCTCATCTGCGATAGCATCTTTGCCAACACCCAGCAGCAAGTTGTCGCCGACGGGGTGCAGATAGCTGGAGAATCCGGGAATCTCCAGCTCCCCTGCAATTGCTGGATCACCCGCCACCGAGAGATCCAGCACATAGAGCGGGTCCACCTTTTTAAAAGTCACCAGATAGGCTCTGTCACCAATAAAGCGCGATGAGTAGAGCTGCTCGCCGGGCTTGCCAATCGGATCAGGGCGTTGCTCGTTGGGGAGGTGGGCAATCTCTACCAGCTCGTTTGAGTTCTCTCGCTGTTTGAGGCTGGTGAGCCGGTAGTCATACTCCCAGCTTGAGGGGCGATAAGCGCTGCTAATGACATGCAGTACGTCGCCGACTTCGCCCATCATAAAAGCAGGGTTGCCACTAATGGCACCTTCGACACGGCCGCTGCCTTGATAGACCGGCACCCCGCTCCCTAAGCTGAATTTGTGCACCAAGGTGTAGGGTTGGGAGGCACGACTGACGCTGGAGGGGCCTGCCGCAATACTGTCAGCAACGATGAGATCACCCCACACGGTTTTGGTGAAATAGAGACTCTTGGTCGTTGCGTAAAAACCCTCAGAGCTGCCGCCATAACAGACCGAGTTGATCTCCCCAGGGCTGTTCAGGTCGATCACTGAAACGGTGACAATAGTTGGATAACCGGTATCCGTGCGGGTTGTGTCAGGCACAAAGCAGTTATCCGGGTCAACCAGTGGTCTGGGCGCAGCGTTGTTGATGGAGACAGTGGGCAGCAGATCTGTCACAGAGAGGTCGGATAAAACCTGGCGGTTGTTGTCTCGTTGCGTCGCATCGGCCGGGTAGATAATAAAATTTGGCGGATCAGGCGTGAAGCGTGTCACTAGATAGAGCTGATTGCCAACGCGCCGCGAAGCGAGCAGATGGCCCTCGATATCAAACTGTTGGGACTGCTGCGGCGCTGTCGGCTCATTGACATTGTAAAACCACAGTTTGGTATTGCCCGACTGCCAATACCAGGGGCTGGCCCAGCGACCCCAGCTCCAGTTCGGTTGCTCCTGCCCAACGGCGATGAGCAGATCATCGTCGCGCTCATTAGTGGCGAGATAGAGACCACGCAGCGTGGTGCTGTTCTCCCCGACCTCCAGATCGAGCAGTTGGGATGACGAAGCAGGCGCGGTGCTGATCTCCGAGATGCGTATGGCGGGCGGTTTGCGCTCCTGTGGTGGGTAGAAGACTGGTGATGCCAGCAGCGCTGCTGGCTCGGTCGTAATGTTCACATCATCAGGGGCGGGAAGGTACTCCGTGGGTTTAACCACATAGAGATAGCGCCCATCCGTTTTCATCAAGTCGGCTTCATCGACGCCGGCGACGATGAGATTGGTTGACGAGACATCCGCAGCAGCACTCTCAATCGCGCTGTCGGCGGGCAACCCGACTGCGATGGGTGTCAACACAACTTCTGCGGCAGTGTCATCCTGTTCACTCGCCTGCTCGATACCGTTTTTGAGATAGCGTTCAAAATCGTCATTTGAAGCGACGCGCACCAAGCTGTTGGTGAGCGTGCTCTGGTTGTCTGACGTTTCATTTTGGGACTGTCGAGTGCCGTCGCCACTGCTACTGCCGCCACAGCCGCCAAGCAGAAAAGTCGTTGTCAACAAAAAACCTGCCCAAAACCACGCTCTTTTTTCATCCATCGCTACGCTCCTCATCTCTTGATTAGGGGAAGTTAATGCAAGTGGGATTTAATTCCCATCTTGTTATTGGGAATTAAATCCCATAAAATGATGGGTGTCAACTGAATATGGCTCAAATGCGCTCAAAACAGATCACACAAACCTTGCAACGTGCTACCACGAAAATGGTTCGGCCACTGGTGCGCATTCTGCTGCGCAACGGCATCTCCTTTGGGCTGTTTGCCGAGATCGTCAAGCGTGCCTATGTTGAGGTCGCCACTGAAGAGTTCGCCATTCCCGGCAAAGCGCAAACCACATCGCGGGTCTCTACACTCACCGGGTTGACGCGCAAAGAGGTGCAGCGTATCAAGGGTCAACCCGAGGGTGGTGAAGATATCAGTACATCGCGCTACAACCGCGCTGCCCGGGTGATTAGCCACTGGACCTCGGATGTGGCGTTTCAGGATAGACAGGGTGAACCTGCCGAATTGAGCTTTGACGGTGACGGTTCGAGCTTCAGCGCACTGGTCAAAAACGCCAGCGGCGATATCACGCCGAGAACAATTCTGGATGAGCTGATCCATGTTCGCGCGGTGGATGAGCTGCAAAACGGCAAGTTGAAGCTGTTGACCCGCGCCTATATTCCCGATGGCGATGATGCGGAGAAGATCAACATTCTTGGTAACGATGTGGCAGACCTTATCGCCACCATTGACCACAATATACGCTGCGAGCCAGCGGCAGCCTTTTTCCAGCGCAAAGTCTGTTACGACAACCTGCCCGAAGAAGCGATCAGCGAGCTGAAGCAGCTGATCGCCAGCAAAGCGCAAGCAGCACTTGAGAGCATGAACGACGACATGGCCCGGCGTGATCGCGATAACTGTGGTCTTGATAACAGTGCAGACTCCAGTGGCACGGGCCGCGTCAGGGCTGGGTTGGGTATCTACTATTTTGAAGAGCGCTGCGAAAAAGGTGGCAAGGGTGGAGAGCACTGAACGCTATGAATATCCGTGCAGTGACAATATGGCTGTTCGCGATCATCATCACGCTGGCCCTGTTAGCGTGCTCCGACACGATGCAGGTCGCTGATGAGGGTGGTATCGGTGGTACGGGGATTGTTAGCTCCGGGCCGGTGAGTGGTTTTGGCAGTGTCCATGTCAATGGTATTCGTTTCGATACCAGCGCTGCGCAGATCACCGTGGGGGGTATGGATGCGACAGAAGATGCGCTGCAGCTGGGCATGGTGGTCACGGTTGTTGGCGAGATCAACGCCGCGCTGACGCAGGGGCGTGCCGACACAGTCACCTTCAATTACCTGCTGCAAGCGGCTGAAGTGAGCAATATCGATCAGCAAGAGGGAACGATTACAGCGGCGGGTAAGACGATTCGGGTCGATGAGTTAACGGTTTTTATCAACAGGTCGATGGCGACGCTAGTTGTGGGAGACACCATCAACGTGAGCGGTAACAGCAGGGCCAGCGGTGAGATCGTGGCGACGCACATTGCCGCTGTTGCAGGGCTTGGTCCGGCGACAACGCCTGTCATCGACAACACCAACGCGCTGGAAGAGCAGATTCTCGGCGTAACGGATCAACTTGGTGTCGAGCGCGTTATTCTGTCGGGATTGATCACATCGCAGCTCGCAGGCAGTCGCATTGTCGTGCAAGGTGTCGCGGTGGGTTTTGATGCTGATACACTCATCACCAACGGCACAGAGAGTGATCTGAACGTCGATACGGGTGTCAATATCAAGGCTCGCCTCAACGCCAGTGGTGAACTCAGTGCCGAGCAGATTACGATTCAGCGTCGCGCTAATGTTTATATCGAAGCCGCCATCGATGCCATCGATGCAGATAGCGCAAGCGTTACGCTTGCCGGTATTGCGACAACCGTTACGGCTGACACGCTGATGCAAGACAGCAGCAGCGTGAACCTGCGCCGTTTCTCGTTGAGTGATCTTGGTATCAGTGACAACCTGACGGTTTACGGCCGGAGAGAGGGTGAGACGATCACTCTGTCGCGCCTGCAGCGCCGCGACACTCTGGCAACCACGACCCTTTCGGGCCCCATCGGCAGCGTGATTTCAAACCCGACATTTGAGCTGCTGGGGCTGGTTGTCGATGCGACAAACGTCGCCACGGAAAATGGCTACACAGATGCAGATGGCAATAGTACCAGTGCAGATGCATTTTTCGCCCAGCTCAGCGAGGGCGCTTTAGTCAGGGTTAGTGGCACACTCAACGGTTCGACGCTTATTGCTGACAGCGCCACGATTGTTGTTCAAGAGTAATTGAGTGAAGCACGTCAGGCGGGTGCCCATCCGCCTGAGTAGGCCTTTACATCATCTTCATCCAGGCGTCCGTTGATGTACAGCTCATTGAACGATTCGCGGGTAATTTCGCCATTCGGCCCTGCGTAGTGCCACTCATCCTGAATGCAGAGTTCAAACATCGTCACCATGATGTCATCGAAGCGAATCGAGTGCTCGCGGGCAAGGCTGAGAAAATCCGCTATGTTGAGAGGGCTACCCTTTTTTTTGAACGCTTCAGTGGCCAGTGCAGCGAGTGCAATATCCCATTTAGGTACTTCTTCATCAAAGGTTTCCATGGTGTCGCTCTCCTCGATTGCTCTGCTTGTAATGGTTGCCGTTAAAGACAGCAGCTGACAAAACGAAGTCGGCGTCTCACGATCCCAACTTGAGTTTGTCGCCTTGACGCTGTCAGCTTGCGGGTCTCTCCAGCGTTTTCATGCGGTTTTCTATCCACGCTTCGGTGAGCTCGTTAATCTCTGTGGCGGATCGGTCTGTGCTCTCAATCACCGGACCAATGGCGATTGTGATGGTGCCCGGTTTTAGCGTGAAACCGTGGCGCGGCCAGTACGAACCTGCATTATGCGCTACCGGCACCACCGGATGACCACTTTTGTGGGCGAGCATTGCGCCACCGATGCGGTAGCTGCCCTTCTGGCCGGGTGGTCGTCGCGTGCCTTCGGGAAAGATTACCAGCCAGCAACCCGCATCGAGGCGTTCGCTGCCCTGCTCGATCAGTTGATCCAGTGCTTTGCGCCCGGCCGTGCGATCAATAGCGACCGGGTTGAGCAGTGCCAGCCCCCAGCCAAAAACAGGGATGCGCAGCAGCTCGCGTTTGAGTATCCATGTGTGTGGCGGCAGGATATCCTGCAGTGCCAGCGTCTCCCAGGTGGATTGATGTTTGCACAGAACGATGGCACTGCGCTGCGGCAAATTTTCAGCGCCCTCCAGCTGGTAGTTAAGCCTGCAACAGATTTTCAGCCACCACAGATTAAAGCGCGCCCAGCAGCTGATCACCCGGTAACGCAGCGCAAAAGGCAGTGGCACCGTGAATAGCGCGAGGAGAAAAACCAACACGGCGGAGAGCGCAGCGCCGATCCAAAATAGCGAGGAGCGTAGAGTTAACATGGTTTCAATCGATCAGTAACGAATGGGTGGGCTGCTCAACGCGGCCATCAAGACTCTGCCTGAAGCAGGGCATCGACTGCTGTGGCAAGGTCGTTGTAAACAGGAATACCTTCCAGGTCAGTGGTGCTCAGGTCGGCAGCGCTGGCCAGGGTGCGCTCGCCTTTGCCGGTGCGCACCAGCATCGGCCGTGCGCCCACCGCTTGCGCTGCTTGTAGATCACGCAGCGAGTCGCCAATGATCGGCACGTTGATGAGGTCCACATGCAGTCGCTTGGCGATCTGCAGCATTAGTCCTGGGCTGGGTTTACGGCATTCGCAGCCGTCGTCGGGACCATGGGGACAGAAAAAGATCGCCTCCACGTGGCCGCCCGCGTCGCTGAGCAGGGTGCGCATCTTGCTGTGAATACGGTTGAGCATACCCACGTCGAACATACCTCGTGCCAGACCGGACTGATTGGTTGCCACCACAACGGTGTAGTGAGCGCGGTTCAGGCGCGCAATTGCCTCCAGACTGCCGGCAATAGGGATCCACTCCTCT
>JAADGQ010000069.1:0-3840 GCA_013152295.1 Gammaproteobacteria bacterium
GATTTTAGCGCGATGCTCTGCGGTCATACTCATGGTGGTCAAATCTGTCTGCCCGGTGGTTATGCGCTGACCTGGGATGCACGCTGTCCGAGGTCGATGAGTGCCGGTGCCTGGCGATACCACCGCATGGTTGGCTATACCTCGGTTGGTTCTGGCGCATCCGTTGTCGATGTGCGTCTTAATTGTCCCCCGGAGATTACGCTTCACCGTCTTTGTGGCTCATCTTGAGGTTTTCCGTTCCCGAATTTTTAGCTGCCTGTTAATAGGGTTTTTTACGAATTTTCAGCTTGTGTAGCATGGGCGATACGGTGAGTTCAAAAACAGTGAAAGCCACGACGCTCAGGCTGATCTCTATCAACCCAAGAGAGAACTCTTGTTGTACTGCGAGCAGTGGTAATAGTGATTCCGGGATTTGATCCAGCCCCAGGGCCTGACTGCTTGGAGGCTTTTTTAGACGCCTTTTAATGAAGCTCGACAACAGATCGCCAGCCATGGCGGCGAGCGCGATAGCAATACCTGTTGTGGCGCTGAATCCAAGCAGTAGTGCCATGGGTGTTGTTAATGCAGCCGCCATGACAATGCCGCGAATAGTCTTTGACTTTCCGAGCAGTGGCGCACCATCGATGAACAACTTCCCACGGTCCAGGGGTTGATTAAAGCGTTCGTTAAATAGCTTGCGCCCGAATATAGGGGCGCTGTTGGCCAGGATGATAAGGGTCAGCAGCTTAATCAGTAGTATCATGTTTTTTTAGATATTGCTTAATCATAATTCTATACCAGCCCCCTCGGTTATATTTTTTCCTGCATTGAACCTATAAGGGGTCAGTGCATAGAAAAAATAACCAAGCGCTAAAATCAGTTATTCCACACTAAAAAATGTGGACAATAAATTCTGCTTTTGATAGAGTAGCTTCCACGTTGTTTGCACCGTTTATTCATAGCAAGACGTACTTTAACCCTTCTACAATGCTGATTGTATCCTTTTAGGCAGGAGAGTAGTTATGAGTGAAAAAACCGTATGTTCCACAGATGCAGCCTTTGTTATCTCTATCGTCGTCATTCTTGGTGCGCTGTTCGCCCTTGGTTTGACGATGGGCTAAGCTGGCTTCGTTGTAAAGAGTAAAGAAAACTCTTAATCAGGCCGGTTGCTCTTCGGAGCACCGGCTTTTTTTTCGCCTGATGCTCTCTATTATGCACTCTAAAGCTCCATGCTTCTGGGGCCGATATACCTCCATTGTAAGTTGCGCGAAGTAATGTGCAGCTCATGTTAACGCGTTCTTTGCGTTGATTTTATTCCATTGTCAGGAGGTTAGGAATGAATGAAAAAACGGTATGTTCAACCGATGGACCTATTGTGGTTGCTATTGCGGTGATTGTTGTGGTGTTGATGGTTATCGGAATGGGTATGGGGTAGACGTGGGTCGTTAAATAAAGGCTTGAAAATTTACAGCCGGCAATCCTAAACAGGTTGCCGGTTTTTTTTTAGGGGGAATTGTACGCGCTCTACTTTTATCTATCGGTCCAGACCGTCGCTGATCCACATCTGAATGGATATGTTCGTCAAACTTTCTTTGAGTGCTCTGTCAACGGCATCCATCGTGCGATTGATTGTTGTTGTGGTCAGTGCGGCTGATGTGGGTGAGTATGCTGCGTACTCAATCTGTCTAACGGCGTTTAATAGCGCGTACAGTGATGTATTGGCAAGATCCCGTGCGGGCACGTAGTGCGAAACATCCCCTGCGGTGGCAGTGATAAATCCGGCTTTTTCCATTAACGTCAGCGTGGGCTCTAGCAGTTTTTGCGGCACCTCAAGATGGTGTGATAACGCTTCTTGAGAGAGCGCTGGTTGGCCTTCAATAAAGCGTTTTCCAATAAGGTGTATCAGCGACAATAGCAGGCGTTCCTGAAAGAGCACGCTCTGTTTGTTGCTGGTTTTCCAGTAACGTACCTGTTCAGGGTGTTGGCAGTAGTAGGCGATTTGGGCGCCGATCAGAAAGATCAACCAGCTGACATACAGCCAAATCATGAATACGATCAGCACGGCAAATCCAGAGTAGATTGCATCGTACTCGCCTGAACTGGCGACAAACGCAGTAAAAAACCAGCCAGCTGTTTTCCACAGCAGACCTGCGATAGTGGCGCCAATCAACGCCGGACGAAAGTGCACCGCCGTGTTAGGCAGAAAAATATAGACAAAAAAGAATGCGGCGATGGTCATCAAGTATGGCACCAGTTGGCCACCGATGATGATCAGCGTACCGAACGGTTCGATGGCGGCAACTTGTTGCACCAGGCTGTGATTCATCATTGTTGCCGTTACCCCCATCGCAGCAAAAATTAGCACCGGCCCGACCAGCAGCGTGCTCAGGTAGTAGCTGAAACGCTGCATAAAAGGGCGTGGTGTATCGATGCGCCATGTGTGGTTAAACGCATCTTCAATCTTGGATATGAGTGAAATCACCGTATAAAAGAGCAGTGCGAAACCCAGCGAGCCGAGCACGCCGACTTTGATGTTGTCGATGAACTGCATGATATTGGTGCCGATCTCATCCCCTTTGCTGCCCAGTGGGTCGAGAAGCTCTTGCAGCAGTGGTTCGATCTGGTTGTGCACACCAAAGCCCTTCAGTACCGAAAAGCTGACGGCGAGCAGAGGCACCAGAGAGAGCAGTGTGGTGTAGACGAGGCTCATGGCGCGCAGGTTGAGTGCGCCATGAGTCAGATCCCGATAGAGCACATACGCGAGTCGTGTCAGCCTGATACGCAGTGATCTAGCGGTTGACGCAGCGCTGAGATCAGCGTGCCACAGGGTGTCTGAAAAATAGCTTTTAATGGAGTTTGGCACGGCTGATATCGCTTGAAAAACGGCAGAGGTGATCACTTATATCGATGTTCGATAAGGGATGCAAGGAGGGGGATACAATAGGCTGTTATCACGCAGTTGCGTTAGAATAACGGTCCGTCAAACTACCAGTACAATACGACGCGCTTTGCGCTATCGACAGCAATGACAAGCCACGGCAAAACAGTTAACGGCAAAGAAGCCAATGGTTAAAGAGATCACCGGCCCATCGGGCCGTGCTGATGTCGATGCATTTCTGCGCAAGGCGGCGCAGTTACCTGCGACTAAAACACCGGCCGTATCGGGGCGACTTGTGTTTGCGCTGGATGCAACGGCGAGCCGTGAAGCGAGTTGGGACCGCGCTTGTCAGCTGCAGGGTGAGATGTTTAGTGAAACGCAGACGCTGGGCGGCTTGCGCATCCAGCTCTGTTACTACCGGGGTTTCAACGAGTTTTACGCGGGTCCTTGGGTGGCTGCCGCCGCGCAGCTCTGTACGCAGATGAGTGCTGTGCACTGTGCCGGGGGTTATACGCAGATTGGCAAAGTGCTCACTCATGCGCTGCATGAGACGCGGCAGCAGCGGGTGAATGCGCTGGTTTTTGTCGGCGATTGCGTTGAAGAAGAGATTGATCAGCTGTGTCGCCTGGCGGGACAGTTGGGCATGTTGGCTGTGCCCGTTTTCATCTTTCACGAAGGTGGTGACGCAGATGCGGAAAGTGCGTTCAGGCAGATTGCCCGACTGAGTGGTGGTGCCTACAGCGCTTTTAATGCAGGCAGTGCCCAACAGCTGCGCGATCTGCTCGGCGCGGTGGCTGTGTACGCTGCTGGAGGCGAGCGTGCGCTGCAGCGCTATGGGCTGCGCAAAGGTGATGCGGTACGCCTGTTGAGCAGGCAGATTGGCAAAGGTACAGAGTAAAGCTTGTGGGCCCGCCACTTATTGCACTGGTTCTGTTTGCGCTGTTGGCGTTGATTCTCTTGCTGCGCTGGTTTGTGAATACGCC
>JAADGQ010000069.1:3965-4477 GCA_013152295.1 Gammaproteobacteria bacterium
TTGGTGCCGTTAGTGAAGACACTGTTTCCGTTGCTGCTGCGCTATGCGCCACTACTGCATGGTCTGTTTCGTCGCTATCGCAGTGCTCGTTCATCGCAACGCTATGAACAGCAGGCATCGGTGCGCCAGTCGGAGGTCGAGACACGCTATCTACGTATGACGTTAGATCATGACAGCGGTGCCATGCATGGGGTGGTGTTGGTGGGTGTATTCAAAGGCAGGGCGCTTGAGTCGATGTCAGCGGAGCAGCTGCTCAATTTGTTGGATGAGTGCCGTCATCACGACGAAGAGTCGGTAGCGCTGCTGGAGGCCTTTCTCGATCGGCAGTACGGTGAGGATTGGCGTCAGCACGATGATCGCGACGAGTCTGATCCGGGCGGCTCCGGTAGCTCTGACAACGGTAACCGTAGCGGCGCGATGTGCGTTGACGAAGCGTATGAGATTCTTGGCTTGTCACCCGGCGCTAGTTCAGAGCAGATTGTCGAGGCGCACCGGCGTTTGATTCAGAAGCT
>JAADGQ010000143.1 GCA_013152295.1 Gammaproteobacteria bacterium
TGCCACGGTCGCAGTGAACCATCAAGCCCTGACGTGGTTGACGTGCCGTTACCGCCATCATCAGCGCGTCCTCGACGAGCCCGCCAGTCATGAAGATTCAACCCCGAATTGGTTGACCGTTGAAAAAGTACCTCCAGAATGATAGGGACATCGATTCACGTTGTAGTTTGTTATTTCATTCGGCGCTACGATCCTAACTACCGCCTTTTTTCATCTTTTTTCCCTGTGCTGCACGCTCTTTTCTAACTGCTTTTGGATCAGCGATCAGTGGCCGGTAGATCTCTACCCGGTCGCCTGCCCGTAGCGGGTCTTTCATTTTGTGCAGCTTGCCGAAGATACCTGCTTTTGACTGGCTGAGATCGATATCGGGGAAAGCTTCAAGAATTCCTGATTGCTGAATGGCCTCCTCAAGCGTTGTCCCTTCCGTAACTTCGAGCGCGATAATGCGCTGCTTTTGCGGCACGGCGTAGGCCACTTCGACCTGAATTTTTTTAACGTCTTCCATGCTAGCGTTTTCCAAAGATCTCTACCGCGCGTTTGCCAAAGGATTCCACCAGACTTTCGGCGATCTGGCTGAACACAGGACCAATGGTCATGCTCAGCAGTCTGCCTGAAAATTCGAACTCCATATCCAGTGATATTTTGCAGGCCGACGCTTCGAGTGGCTCAAAGCGCCAAAACCCCTGCAGATGATGAAACGGACCTTCTACCAGACGAATCTCGATCATCTTGTTTTTCTGAATGCGGTTGCAGGTGGTAAACGATTTGCGAATACCGCTGCGTGCCAGCTCCAGTGATGCGCGAACTTCGTCATCGTTGCGACTAAATACTGTGGCTGATACGCACCATGGCAGAAATTTTGGATAGGACTCAATATCGTCCACCAGTGAATACATCTCAGCGGCGGAGTAGGGCAGTAGTGCGCTGCGGCGAATGGTTGTCATTTTTTTAGCTGCTCCGCTTCCCGTTCAAAATCGCCGTGCCTCAGTTTTTCCATATACTCATCGAGGGAGAATCTTACCTTGCTCTGCAACAGGTACAAACCAAGAATATTGGGTAGCGCCATACCCAGGATCATCAAATCGCTGAAATCCAGCACATTGGATGCGCTGGTCACTGAACCCAAGAATACGAAGATCACGAAGAAAATACGAAAGGCGATCGCGGACTGATCACCAAACAGGTAGGACCAGCAGCGCTCGCCATAATAGGACCAGGAGATCATGGTGCTGTAGGCAAACAGCACCACCGAGATCGTCAATACGATCGGGAACCAGTCGATCACCGTGCGAAACGCTTCGCCGGTTAGCGCCGCGCCCTGTTTGTTGGCAACCAGCTCCGCTGTCTCCGGGCTGTTGTAGACGCCGGTGATAACAATCACCAGCGCCGTCATGGTGCACACCACAATGGTATCGATAAACGGCTCCAACGTCGCCACAACTCCTTCACGTACCGGGTACTTCGTCTTCGCGGTGGAGTGGGCGATAGCGGCGGAACCGATGCCCGCTTCGTTGGAGAATGCGGCGCGTTGAAAGCCCACCACCAAAACACCGATCAAGCCACCGAGACCCGCTTCGGGCGAAAACGCACCGCTGACAATCTGCCCAAATACGGCAGGCACCTGCGCGGCGTGGTTGAGAATCACCCAGAGGCACGCCAGTACGTAGATACCACACATCGCTGGCACGATTGCCTGGGTAATTTTGGCGATGCGTGTGATGCCGCCGATAATCACAATACCCACCAGTGTGGCCATAATCAGGCCATAGAGCCAGGGGTAGTCCTGCATGATTGGGAACGACTGCTGCACAGCGCTCAACGACTGACTCACCTGAAACGCATTGCCCGCACCCAGCGACCCACCGATGCACATCAAGCTAAACACCACCGCCAGCACTTTGCCCAGTCGGGCCCAGCCGACCTCGGCCAGCCCACGGCTGAGGTACTCCATAGCTCCGCCCATGACATGGCCATCGGGACGAATTTCGCGGTACATCTGTCCCAATGTGCATTCGGTGAATTTAGCACTCATGCCGAAAAAGCCGGCAACAATCATCCAAAAAGTGGCGCCAGGCCCACCAATGCTGATAGCGATGGCAACACCAGCAATGTTGCCCAAACCGACCGTCGCCGAGAGCGCGGTAGAGAGCGCCTGAAAATGGGTGGTCTCACCTTGGTCGTTGGGGTTGTCGTAGCGACCGCGTACACAGTGAATGGCGTGACGAAATGCGCGGATGTTGATGAAGCCCATGCGAAACGTAAAGTAGACAGCGCCGACTACCAACCACGCCACCGCAAAGGGCATGGTATGTGCGTCATCAAAAAAAAGCACATCGAAAAAGAGCAGCTGCGCGATGTAGCCAACCAATATGCTAAACCAGTTGTCGATGGTAGCGCCGAATCCGCCATCGTCCGCAGCGAAGATCGGTGCACTCCAGATAAGGGCCGCTATTAACGCCGCTACCAACAAGCTAAAACGTTTGCTGGTCAGCATCGCCGCATGTTCTGAGTTGTGCTTATTATTCAAGTCATTTGCCTTCAATGGTCGGGTTTCCGGGTTCGCTGGAAATCTGGAGGTAAGGGGCTGCCATCTCCTAATAAACTTTAAGAATAAGCTGCTCGTAACGCTGCGAACAAAGCGATCCAACGCGTTGATTTTAGCTGTTATTAGGCTTTAGATAACTATTTAGAATAACCGGAGGGCGAGGGCATTTTAACCGTTATCTACGCATTTGCGAAGGGCGGGTACAGATCAGGATGACTGGCGCGCAGATTTGACTATAATGGCGCCCCATGGCTAACAAGAAAAAAAACAGACCCGCAGGCAACAGCATCGCGCAAAACAAAAAAGCGCGTCATGACTATTTTGTCGAAGACACCTACGAGGCGGGTTTGGTGCTCGAAGGGTGGGAGGTAAAAAGTCTGCGCGCAGGCCGTGTTCAACTCAACGAAGGTTTCGTGGTGATCCACAAAAACGAAGCGTGGCTGCATGGCTGCTTGATCACACCGCTGCTCAGTGCTTCGACGCATATTCGACCGGAGTCACGGCGTAATCGCAAGCTGCTGCTCAATCGACGTGAATTGGACAAGTTGATTGGTGCCGTCGATCGTAAAGGCTATACCTTGGTGCCATTGGATATGCACTGGAAAAAAGGGCGCGCCAAACTTACCGTGGGTTTGGCAAAAGGTAAAAAAGAGTACGACAAAAGAGCCACCGCACGTGATCGTGACTGGGCGCGCGACAAACAACGTATTTTGAAACGGGGATAGCGGGGGATACTCAATGCGTACACTGTTACTCATGCGTCATGCGAAATCGGATTGGGCTCAAGGGGGGGCGAGTGACATTGAACGTCTGCTCAATGAGCGCGGCAAAAAAGCTGCCGTACGCATGGGACAGTGGCTTGTGCAACAACAGCTTTATCCTGCTGTGGTGGTCTGCTCTATAGCAAATCGCACTCGCGAAACTTTGAGTGGTTTGCGCCGACACTTGAATATTAACGCCGAGCAGATCCACTTTGAACAACGCGCTTACCTAGCGGACGTTCAGATGTTGCTCCAGCTCATCGCTGAGCAATCCGAGTCGTCTGATCAGCAGCACCCAGTGCTGCTGATTGCTCACAATCCAGGTCTGGAGGCGTTACTGGTTTATCTCTGCGGCACAGAAATACCGCTCTCCGCCAGCGGCAAGCTGGTGCCCTCCGCCACCATCGCACAGATTCAGCTACCCGATAGCTGGTACGATCTGCGTCGCGGATGTGGTTCGTTGCAGTGCATCGTGCGGCCGGGGGAGCTGGACCGCGACTAGGCCTGTCGGGACTCCGTCATCGCCGCAACGCCTCTTCAACCTCATTGACGATCTCTGTCATAGCAATAATGCTGTCTGGATTCAGTGAGATAGAGTCAATACCTCTCTCAACCAACCAGCGCGTGATTTCGGGAAAGTCTGACGGTGCCTGGCCGCAGATACCGACATATTTCTGTTGTGATTTGCACGCATCGATCGCCATCTTCATCAAACATTTCACGGCATCGTCGCGCTCATCGTAGCCGGTGAGCAGGCCAGAATCCCGATCAACTCCCAGCGTTAATTGCGTTAAATCGTTGGAGCCGATAGAGAACCCATCGCACTGCTCAAGAAACTCTGTTGCCAGTAGCGCATTGGCGGGGATCTCGCACATCAGGTAAATTTTCAGGCCATTTTCGCCACGTTTCAAGCCCTGCTCTGTCATCAGATCGATGACGGTTCGTGCCTCTTCGGCCGTTCTTACGAAAGGGATCATGATAGCCACATTATCCAGGCCCATCGTGTCGCGCACTTTTTTCAAGGCTGCGCACTCCATGGCAAAGCAGTCAGCGAATTGGGGGGATGGATAGCGCGCCGCGCCGCGAAAACCGATCATCGGGTTCTCTTCATTTGGCTCAAACTGCTTCCCACCCAGGAGTTTGGCGTACTCATTGGACTTGAAATCACTGAGGCGTACGATCACCGGCTTTGGATAAAACGCCGCAGCGATGGTGCCGATCCCCTCTGCCAAACGTTCGATATAGAACTCGGTTGGGCCGTCGTAACCGGCAATGATCGGGTTAATCTGCTGCCACACCGGGTAGTGCAGCGCATCGTATTGCAACAGCGCCTGAGGATGAATGCCGATGGAGGTGTTGATGATGAACTCCAGACGAGCCAACCCCACACCATCGTTGGGCAGCGCCGAAAATTCAAAGGCGCGCTCAGGGTTCGCCACATTAAGCATCATGCGCGTCTTTGGCCGGGGTAGGGCGCTAACATCGCGCTGTTCACGGTTGAAGGGGAGGGTGCCCGCGTAGATGTAACCGCTATCACCCTCAGCGCAAGAGACCGTGATCTCCTGCTCCGGCTCAATGACCTGAGTGGCATCTTCGCAGCCGACTACCGCAGGAATCCCCAACTCGCGCGCAACAATAGCCGCGTGACAGGTGCGCCCACCGCGATTGGTGACAATAGCACCTGCAATTTTCATGACCGGCACCCAGTCCGGATCAGTGATATCGGTGACGAGAATCTCGCCCGGTTGCAGCTCGCTCATGTGCTCCGCCTCAAGAATCAGACGGGCACGGCCAGCCGCAATTTTTTTGCCGATGCTCCTGCCACGGCAGATCACTTCACCACGCTGCTCCAGCGTATAGGTTTCGAGCAGACTGCCTCGCTGACTGGCGTGCACGGTCTCGGGGCGTGCCTGAACGATGAACAGTTCGCCACTGATGCCATCCTTGGCCCACTCGATATCCATCGGGCGGCTCTTGCCCGCTTTGGCAGAGTAGTGTTTTTCAATGGCGATGGCCGAGCGCGCCAGCTCTAATACCTCATCGTCATTGAGCGCAAAACGCTCTCGGTCTTCTCTTCTAACAGGAACGTTGCGTGTTGCCACGCCGGTAACAGGGTCGTCGGAATAGACCATTTTGATCGCTTTTTCGCCGCGCTGGCGCTTTAATATCGGGCGATAACCTTCATTCAACGTTGGTTTGAAAACGTAGAATTCGTCGGGATTCACCGCGCCCTGCACAACGTTTTCACCGAGCCCATAGGCGGCGGTAATAAACACCGCATCACGAAAACCACTCTCGGTATCCAGTGTAAACATGACGCCAGAGGCTGCCTTGTCGGAGCGCACCATCAACTGCACGCCAATGGAGAGCGCAACCTGCATGTGCTCGAACCCTTGCTGCACACGGTATGAGATGGCGCGATCAGTAAACAGGGAGGCCAGCACCCGTTTGCAGCTGCGCAGCAGGTTGTCGTTGCCTCTGACGTTGAGGTAGGTCTCTTGCTGACCTGCAAAAGAGGCGTTGGGCAGATCCTCGGCGGTTGCCGAGCTGCGCACCGCGACGGATAGCTGGTCACCATACTCAGCGCTCAATTCAGCGTATGCAGCGCTGATCTCTTCGCTGAGCTGGGCGGGCAGTTCAGCATCGTATATCCAGCTGCGGATGCGTGCACCACAGCGGCTGAGTGCTTGCGAATCGCTTACATCCAGCGCCGCTAACAGGTCGTGAATCGGCTGTTCCAGGTTATTGAAGCGCAGATAGTCACGATACGCTGCGGCAGTGGTGGCAAAGCCATTGGGTACTTTGACACCTTCCCCGCTCAGCGCTCTGCCTGATTCTCGGTTCAGCTCTGTGCTGAGCTCTCGGTACATCTCCCCCAATGATGCGTTTTTACCACCAACAAGTGCTACATCTTCGATACCGAGTTCGGCAAAACGGCGAATGTATTGATATGGGTTCATTTCCGGATCCTCATGGAGCTACTTTTTTAAACCACCACAATAATTGATGTAGGAGCAGCGCCTCGCCGCGATTGGGTTTGGCGATAAGGCTCATCGCGGCGAGACACCGCTCCTACGAGGAATCTGACAAAGCAGAATTACGCTGCCGGGTTAAAGATTGCAACCCATTTGCCGACAGTTTGCATGTCAATAGTAAATCGTCGAAAGCAATTCGCAAAGCGAACTCCTGGGTATCAGAGATGCCCTTTAAGCTACAACCTGTGAAGGCATTGAGGGGGCGTTCAATGAAGCTAAACCATCCTGTAACGAACGTTGAAGAGGGCTATGCGGATGATGCCGTCATTCTGTCAACGACCAATCTGAAAGGTGCAATTACATTCGTCAACAAGGACTTCATTGATATCAGTGGCTTCACGGAAGATGAGTTGCTCAATAAAAATCACAACGTAGTGCGCCACCCCGAGATGCCGCCCCAAGCATTTGCCGATCTATGGTCTACCGTCAAAAGTGGTCAACAGTGGATGGGAATCGTCAAAAATCGCTGCAAAAATGGTAACCACTATTGGGTGGATGCTTTCGTCAGCCCAATCTGGAGAGCAGGCGAAATCGTCGAATATCAGTCGGTGCGCAGTAAACCCAATAGGGATGTTGTGCAACGGGCGGAGCATCTCTACGCCCGCCTCCTCAGCGGTAAACCGGTGCGCGGCCTCTCGCGATCCATCAGCATCAGAAACAAATTGGCTCTGGCTCTGGTTGCAGCGCTGGTGCCGCTTGTTGCTCTGCTGCACTTTAGTGGTGCTCCGCTCGTCGAGAGTAGTTTGGCACTGCTGGCATCGTTAGCCATAGGCTGCGCGGGTATTTTTGCTGTTACTCAGAAGCTAAACCGCGTGGCAACCGAAGCGCGATCTGTTATTGACAGTCCACTGATGCAGCACATCTACACCGGCTCAATGGATGAGGCGGGCCAGATCCAGCTGGCGTTAAAGATGCTTAAATCGCAACAGGGCGCTGTGGTTGGGCGCATTCAGAATGATGTTGAGCTGGCATCTCGTAGCGCCGCTGATGTGCAAGATAGTGTTGCCGCGACAAAACAGAATATGGCGGCACAACTGGAGGAGTCACACAGCGTCTCTGTGGCGATGAACGAGATGTCCGCCGTTGCGCGCATGGCCAGTGAAAATACACAAAAAGCGGCCGACGTTGCCGTGCGCGCGTCCGAAGAGGCGAACAAAGGTGAACAGTTAATGAGCCAGTCGGTTCAAACCATTAACAGCTTAGCCTCTCATGTGACGAACGCAACGGAGGTCATGACAGCACTGGGGGCCGATACGGAAAACATAGGCTCCATTCTGACTGTTATCAAAGGCATCACCGAGCAGATCAATCTGCTCGCGCTCAACGCCGCCATCGAAGCGGCGCGCGCGGGCGAGCAGGGGCGCGGCTTTGCAGTCGTCGCCGAAGAGGTGCGCACACTGGCCAGCCGTACCCAGGAGTCGACGCAAGAGATTCAATCAATGATAGAGAAGTTGCAATCTGCAGCACGCAACGCAGCCAATGCGATGGATCAAGGCAGTTCGCAAATGGAGATCGCCGTCAATCGCACGGAGGTTGTCGGTCAATCGTTTCAGGCCATCAACGAAGCGGTTGAAAATATTTCGGACATGATTACCGGCATTGCCTCCGCTGCGGAACAGCAGAGCGCTACCGTCATTGAAGTTCAACGCAATGCTGAAAATATCAATAGCTCTGTAGAGCACGCAGCGCAACAAGTTAACTCTGCTGCAGATACAACCAGCGCCTTGGTCGAGAGGGTCGACGCTTCCCTGCAAATTGTAAGACAGTTTACAGGGCATAATCGCTCTTAGCTTATTGCATAGGTACGCATAGGTAACGAAAGAAATGATAAAGCTCGCCTCGTCAGCTTTAATTCTCACTGCACTGTTGTCGTTTTTACCACTGTTTCAGCTGCCCAACGAAGCCTCCTGGGCTGTTCAGGTTTTACTGTTTTTGGTCTGCTGCGCAATACTCTTTAAAGTACGCACAGCCGATAAAAAAGGGCAGAAAAAAATAGAAGCGGGGGCTTCTTCCTGCAGCGCCAAGCAGACTGCACAGCTGCTGGATGAGATCGCATCGGCGACCCTCGACAATAGCCGACAGATTCAAATCAAAGTGTCGCAGGTCAGCGATCTCGTCGGTAGCTCTATTCGCAATCTCTACTCCAGTTTTGAGCAACTGATCTCGTTGTCGCGAAATCAAGAGGCAGTGATTGAGGAGGTTATACAGAAAGCATCAGCAGACGACGATGACAAAGGGATCAACGTTGAAAAGTTTGCCAAAGAGACTGGCTTGCTACTGGATAACTTTACAGAACTTGCCGTTGCTGTGAGCACCGACAGCATCGAAACGGTGCAGTCCATTGATGATATGGCAGAGCATCTCAACGGTATATTTAATGTTATCGACGAAGTTAAATCCATCGCGGATCAAACCAATTTGCTCGCATTGAATGCGGCCATTGAAGCTGCGCGTGCAGGTGAAGCAGGGCGCGGATTCGCTGTGGTTGCCGATGAAGTGCGCCAACTTTCGCGACGTTCACAAAGTTTTAATGAAGAGATTCTTAAAACGGTGAACAAAGCCAAAGAGTCCATGATTCGGGTACGCACAACTATCGGCAGTTTAGCGTCACGGGATTTGACAGAGACCATGGAAGCCAAGGATAAGATCAACGCGCTGCTGATCTCTGTTACTGATCAAAATGAGTTTCTCAATGGTAAGGTTCGCGAAGCCAGCGTGCTGGGTGAACAGCTAAATGGTGCCATGAATGAGGCGATACGGGCGCTGCAATTTGAAGACCGGGCAACGCAGACGCTATCCAAAGTCGATGGTGAGTTGGTACACATCATGGCGTTGAGCCAGATCGTCACAGCGGGGCACACAAAACTCTCATCGGCCAACGATGAGCAGGCCATCAGCCACGAGCTACTTGGGTTATCCGCACGCATTCGCGAGCAACGGCAGCTGGAGTCTGCCACCAACGCGGCGATCCTAGAACAAGCGGAAGCATCCAATGCAAATGAAGTTGAACTATTTTAGCTTTACACGATATAAAGATAAAAAATCACATACGGAGTCACATAATGCCCCTACAGACCCAGGTATCCCCTAACGATAATACCGTGACTATCAAGATCTCAAACCAGTTCACCTACTCGATTCAAAAAGAGTTTCGTGAGTCATACCAATCTCATGTCGCCAAAACAACCAAGTTTCTAATCGATTTGAGCGGTGCAGATTATATGGATAGCGCAGCACTGGGCATGTTGATGTTGCTTAAAAAACATGCTGACAACACCGCAAGCAAAGTAGTTATCTATCACCCCTCGCAGAAAATAGAAAAGTTGTTGCTGATGGCAAAATTCGACAAATTTTTCGCTATCGATCACTGATATGTTTCTTCGTGTTACAAACTAACGAGTAGCCCCTGGGTTTCGCCAGCTCAACCCAGGCTACGGCTTAGGATGATGACGTCAGAACCAATGAAAAAAAGAGCACTCATTGTCGATGATGAGATCATCAATCGTATTGTACTCAAGGCGCACCTGGAGAAGATCGGCTACGAAGTGGTCGAAGCTGAAGACGGTGCTCAAGCCGTAGCGGTATTTAAAACGGAAGATCCTGACATCGTCTTTATGGATATCGTCATGCCAGGGATGGATGGCTATCAGGCCACGCGTGAAATTAAGCGCGCTGCTGGTGATCACTTTATCCCCATCATTATCCTTACAGCTATGGATGATGAAGGTACTTTTGAAAAATGTATCGATGTCGGTGGTGATGACGTTTTATCAAAACCCTATGACGAAACAGTGTTGCGCTCAAAAGTCAGAGCACTGTCGCGTATTCAGGGTCTATATGGTGAAGTACAAAAGCTCTACAACGATATTCAACATGAAGAGCAGATCGCCGAAGAGGTATTCAATAATGTTGTTGTTGCTCATAATGTGGCACTTGATACTATTCAAACACTGTGGCGTCCGGCGGGGCGCTTCAGCGGTGATACGCTGCTAACTGCCTACGGACCAGGCGGTGATCTGCATGTTTTGCTGGGAGACTTTACTGGCCATGGACTGGCTGCCGCTCTCGGTGCGATTCCTACCGCAGAAGTGTTTCGCGCCATGGTCACCAAAGGATTCTCCGGTCACGATATCTTGATCCAAATTAATGACAAGTTGTGCACCGTGCTGCCTGCCAATCTGTTTCTCGCCGCTTGCTACATAAACATCAGACCAAGCCTTGATCACATCACCGTTTTCAACTGTGCCATGCCTGACCTGTTGATTGTTGACCACAGTTCCCGGCGCATTAAAAAGCGGGTAAGTTCCCAGCACTGTCCATTGGGGCTAGTTAATGAATTTCCCGGTTATCGGGAGTTCAGTCAGATTGACATTCATGAAGGTGATGAATTGATCTGTTTTTCCGACGGTCTGATTGAGTCGAGAAACGAACAGGGTCAAGAGTTTGATTGGCACTATATTGATCGAGCAATTCACCAAGCAGCCGTTGACGACACCAGCATACTCAACTCCCTGTCTCGCGCTCTGCAAGCATTTTGTGGTGATATACCACAGCACGATGACATCAGTCTTGTCACCATTCCTTGCAACAGAGCACTACTGCTCGCTGATAGCAGTAGTGATCGTAGTGCACCATCTGATTTGAGTGAAAAACAGATCAACGAGACTGACCAGGCCGATGCGATCAATCGTGGTGAAGAGAAAACCGATGGCGCTGCACTGAATCTGACAATGTGTGGTGAGCGACTCAAAAAAATGGATCCTGTGCCGCTGCTGATCAATCAGCTACAGGAGATTGAATCAAAGATCGACACACAAGAGGTATTCACGATACTTTCGGAGCTATACGTCAATGCATTTGATCATGGCGTCTTAAAACTCGATTCAGCACTAAAAGAGGAAGAGAATGGATTTGAGCGCTACTTTACCGAGCGGGATAGACGCATTGCCGAACTGAACGGTGGCAGAGTTGCCATCACCATCGACGTCAACTTGGCCCATCAACATAGCGGGCGCATGGTCATCAAGGTGGAGGATAGTGGTCAAGGTTTCGCTTACGCATCAGCAGATACGTCCATGGATGGCCGCGCCGGGCTTTCCGGGCGTGGGATTCCTCTGCTTGACGAGTTATGTGAATCGCTCTGCTACGAAGGATCAGGAAACAGAGTCGTCGCAACCTACACCTGGCCCCGCTGAAAACCCCTGCTGCTCAGCATAGATTTCACAGTCACCCACCTTTCCAAACGACAGACAGAACGACAGATTGCCATTGATTGGCCACAGCATTATATTGTCGGGTCACTTGATTCGACGAGAGAGCGCTTGGCAATGAAAAAACTCAACAATGAAGCAGCGCTAACAAAAGCAGCGATCGAGACCGGCGTACGCTACGGCGAAGCGCGCGGGGCGGTAATCTTTGAGGAGGGGGACTCTGTCAACGATAAAGCGTTGTACATCTACCGCCTGCTGGTGCGCGACAAATTGATTCAGCCTCTGCCAGAAGAACAGGTCTCTATCAAGCTTGTCAAACACAAGCTGGCACTCTGGTACGCGAAACAGCTGCCAAAAGAGCACCCACTTTTAAAATAGCTTGAAATAGACGAATAACGGAGCAGGTCATGGGCAACTCACTTTTCGACGCGCTGCAAAAGAGCGGTCTGGTCGATAAAGACAAAGCAAAAAAGGCTAAACGTAGCCAATATAAAAACCAGAAGCAGAAGGGGAAAAAAGGTCAGACCAACGCTGTAGATGAGAGCAGACGGCTGGCTCAACAGGCCCAGGCCGAGAAGGTCGAGCGTGATCGCCAACTCAACCAGCAGCGTAAAGAGGCTGCCGATCGCAAAGCTATTGGCGCGCAGATTAAGCAGCTGATTGAGATGAATCGTATCGACGAGCGCGATGGCGATGTAGTCTATAACTTTACCGATGATGGGAAAATCAAGAGTCTCTACGTTAACGACGCAATACACCGGCAACTTGGCCGTGGCCAACTCACCATCGTCAGGTTCGTTGAACGCTATGAACTCGTACCGACGGTAGTCGCGGACAAAATCAAAGAGCGTGACGAGAGCTATATTGTCGCTTGTGATCGCAGCCAGTCCGATGATGCAAGTGCGCAGGACGATCCGTATGCTGACTACAAAGTGCCTGATGATCTGATGTGGTAAGCGCCGAACTAGGCAGGGGGGCTATGAGAGTATGTCTGCTTCTACGCTATTTAACATAATATACATTATGCGAACTAATGAGCGTGAGTAGTATCTTACTTTGAACTGAAGATTTCTTGACAACTTGGATTGTTTTGAGCGAAGAGTTTTGGAATGCGCTATAATGGGCGGCTTTTTGGCTGCTTCAAGCCGCTCTATTTCTACCCTGCCATAGCTTAACAGAGGTTCCTCCCATGTCGTCGCCCAGTCCATCACCCCTCACATTTGATCAACTCGCCCTAGCAGCCCCTGTCCTGAAAGCTGTCGCGGATGTGGGTTACGAGATTCCGTCGCCGATTCAGGCTGAGAGCATTCCGCCACTGCTGGAGGGGCGCGATCTGGTGGGACAGGCGCAGACGGGAACAGGCAAGACAGCAGCGTTTGCACTGCCGCTCTTGAGCCGACTCGACATGAATCAGAGGCAACCACAACTGTTGATATTGGCGCCAACCCGGGAGCTGGCCATTCAGGTTTCGGAAGCGTGTCAAACCTACGCGCGCCACATGAAGGGGTTTCATGTGCTACCCATCTACGGCGGTCAAAGCATGAGCACTCAGCTGCGCCAGCTAAAACGTGGCGCACAGGTGATTGTGGGCACACCAGGGCGGGTTATGGACCACCTGCGGCGCAAAACCCTAGATCTGAGTCAGTTGCGGGCGCTGGTCCTCGATGAGGCTGACGAGATGCTGAAGATGGGTTTTATCGACGATGTTGAATGGATTCTGGAGCAGACGCCAGAAACACGGCAAATTGCCCTCTTTTCCGCAACGATGCCAGAGACCATACGCCGCATCGCCAGACGCCACCTAAATGATCCGATAGAGATCAAAATCAAGACGAAAACAGCCACGGTCGAGACAATTAGTCAAAGCTATTGGCAGGTTAGCGGTCTGCACAAACTTGATGCGTTAACGCGCATTCTTGAGGTCGAAGCATTTGATGCCATGATCGTTTTTGTGCGCACCAAAAATGCCACGGCAGAGCTAGCTGAAAAACTTGAGGCGCGCGGTTATGCCAGCGCGGCTTTGAACGGAGATATGAATCAGGCATTGCGCGAAAAAACCGTCGAGCAGTTAAAAAACAGAGGGCTGGATATCGTTGTGGCGACTGATGTAGCCGCACGTGGCCTGGATGTGGAGCGTATTAGCCATGTCGTTAACTACGACATTCCATACGATGCAGAAGCCTACGTGCATCGTATTGGCCGCACCGGTCGCGCAGGCCGCAAAGGTAATGCCATTTTATTCGTTGCACCGCGCGAAAAACGCATGTTGCGCACGATCGAAAATGCGACCAAGCAGCGCATTACAGCGATGCAACTGCCGACGCGCGAAGATGTCTCCAATCGTCGTATTACGGAATTCAAGCAACAGATTGCCGAGACCATTGAGTCACAGGACCTTGGTTTTTTTGAGGAGCTGATCGTGCAATACGAGGGTGAGCACAACGTCAGTGCCACCGAAATTGCCGCCGCACTCGCCTATTTAATGCAGAAAAAGAGGCCATTGGCAGCGAAAGAGGTCAGAGAGGTGAAGCCGCAAAGGCAAGTAGAGCGCGCTCCAAGAGACCACCGACACAAAGGGAAAGGTGCCGCAGGTCGAGATGCGCGTGAACAGCGCGGCGATAGACCACGCAAGAGAGCTGAGGCCGTTGATGGCGTCGAGATGAGCACCTATCGCATTGAGGTGGGTCGTGAGCACGGTGTGTTGCCGAAAAATATTGTCGGCGCCATTGCTAACGAGGCAGGCCTTGAAAATAGATACATTGGTCACATAAAGCTTCATGACACATATAGCACGGTGGATCTGCCCAGCGGTATGCCCAAAGAGGTTTTTAACGACCTGAAGCACGCCTGGGTTTGCAACCGGAAGCTGGCGATTAGCGTTGTCGGTGGGGGTGATTGTGGTGACAGCGCAGGAAAAGATCGCGTTCGACACCACAAAAAAGGTGTAAAGAGTAGCGAAGATAAGCGAGAAAAAACTCGCAACAAGCATAAGAACTATTGAGACATAAGAATCATTGAGAAGCCTCCTGGGACCATTCTCGGTCCCTACTCATTTTTCTTACTCAAAGAAAACACCCAGCGAAGCTGTGATGTAATTGGCACGTTCATCGCGGTCATCAAGAATGCTCGACAGCGACAGACCCAACGTATAGCGCTCACCCGCATAGTAGGTGAGCGCTAGCGCCTGAATACGCGTGTGTTCACTGACTGCATTGGTGTCAGTGTCAGCCAGTATGTCGTTAAAAATATCTGAGCGTGAAGCATCCATTAGCCAGCGTTCTCCGATATTCAATATGAGTCCGACTGTTCGACTCTCATCGATGATTCCAGAAAGTATGTTGATGGCGTTGCTGTGCCGGATGCGACGCAAATTGTGGCGTACCACACGTCTAACCTGAGTATCACTCTTATTGTATTCGTAATCGCTGCGAGAAAGGTAGATTGCCACACTGCTGTTAAGTTCTTGCATGATGCCGATGAGTCGCTCGAAACGTATTAATGCATCATCGGAGGACCCTTCTGCAATTTGATAAGTTGATCGAACCACACCCAGAGTCAGTGCTGTTATTTTTTTTCCAGACCAGGCACGATTTAGCTCTGCTGTTAACTCACCCGATATACTTTTTATCTCTTGTGCAGAATCTTCTCGTCGCCCCACTCCCCCCGACATGCTGATTCCACTATCAAAGTAGAGCGAGAGTCCACCATTGATCTCTTCTGTTGCTCGCTCATCACTATCTGTCTGCGAATAGTAATAATCGGCATCCGCACGCCATGCGCCATTCTCAGGCCAATAAACAGCACTAACAGAACGGCTAGCGAACCCGCTGGGTCCGCTTTCATAAGCCACACTTAGATCTAATGCCGCGTGAAGTGTGCTGCTAGCACCAAGGAACACCATGCACAATGAGCCTATGCCAAGCTCACGAAAATAACGCAATAGATTGTTTTTCATGAAATATATTTATCTTTTTTCGGAGAAACCCATGTTTGTTGGAGCACTTCTTAGTGGTGGCATTGAAATGTGGTGGTATTGAAATTAAGGTTATTTAGAGAATTCTTAAGAATAGCAGTAATGGCATGATTAGAAAACAAACGGGAAAAAAGATAAAGGCGCCATGGCATGAATTTTAAGTATGCGCGAATTGTAAAAAATAAATTTGTATAACTCAAATTCAGCGCTACGAATCCGATAATATAAAGGTCGGATAAGTGTGCAGAATAATGCTGTCAGAGAACCTTACATTACTTACGTTAGACCTGTATCGAAACAGATACAGCACCATCAAAAATGAGCTGAAGCGATGTTATCTATATTTTTCACACACTTTTGATACTTTTTATTTTTAAAAATTAGACTCCCCTAATAATCATCACGATAAAATAAAAATAGACGTAATTACCAGGATTTTTTTACTTTTTTTACAATGTAATCAAGATATATTCAATATTTACGGTAAAAAAACTACGTATTTTAAGGTATTATATCGCTCTGTTGATACAGAAAAATATGCGCGGGGTCAGGTAATAAAGGATTATGCATGGGCTGCCGGAATTTATCTAAAAGAACCTGATAGAGAAAGGAATTGCGGTAATGGTTAACGAATCGGATATTCAGCCTTTGCTTGAAGCGGTAGATCTACTGAAAGCGCTTAGCAACGCTCATCGGTTGATGATACTTTGCCTATTGGTGGAAGAGAAGGAGATGTCGGTAGGTAAGCTCGCCTCTTTTACAAAGCTCAGCCAATCAGCGCTTTCGCAACATTTAGCTAAGTTGCGTGACAAGGACTTAGTTCAAACCCGCAAGCAGAAGCAAAGCGTTTTTTACTCCCTTAAAAGTGATAAAATCAGAACGGTGGTAGGTACGCTGCATACGATCTATTGTGGCCCAAAAAGCGAAAACGCATAGCACTACGACGCAACTTCTCTGCTGCTGAATCACTCAAGTACGACTGCCAAAAATTTAGGGGACAGAGCTGCATCTACTGTCACGCCTCTTTTAACTGCTTTAATTTTCCTGCAAAGCTTTTTCTGCGGGTATGTAGGGATAACCAAGATCTTCAGCCACTGCTGCATTGGTGATGACCCCAAAGTAGACGTTGAGGCCGCTGAGTAACCCTGAATCATCGATAAGCGCTTCTCGGTATCCTCTGTTCGCTAGCTGTAATATATAGGGCAACGTCGCATTGGTGAGTGCCAATGTCGAGGTTCGTGCACAGGCGCCGGGCATATTGGCGACACAGTAATGAACCACACCGTTAACCACATAGGTTGGCTCTGAATGGGTTGTCGGGCGCGAGGTCTCAGCGCAACCACCTTGATCAATGGCGACATCAACAATAACTGTGCCGCGCTGCATGTTGCTAACATGCTGTCGCGTGATCAATTTCGGTGCAGCGTGGCCAGGTATTAACACCGAACCAACCACTAAATCTACGCTCAGCAGCAACTCATCAATAGCATGCGCCTCAGAGTAGCGCGTGCTTAGCGATGGCCCAAACAGGTCGTCAAGTGTTCTCAAGCGACGCAAGTCATTATCAACAATAGTGACATTCGCACCTAAACCGAGCGCCATTTTCGCCGCTTCAGTACCAACAATTCCGCCACCGATAATGACTACTTTTCCTCGTGAGACACCGGGAACCCCACCCAGCAAAACACCACGGCCACCGTTGGCCATATGCAAAGCATTAGCCCCTGCCTGTATAGCGATGCGCCCCGCTACCTCGCTCATGGGAATGAGCAGAGGCAGTGAGCCGTCACGGGCGGTTACTGTCTCATAAGCAATCCCCACCACTTTTCGCGCTATCAACTGTTTGGCTTGCTCCGGATCGGGTGCAAGATGCAGGTAGGTAAATAGTAGCTGCCCCTGCTTTAACAGAGCGAACTCGCTGCTCTGAGGCTCTTTGACCTTGACGATCATGGTGGATTCGTAAACCTCGGCTGCCGTCGTTTGAATATGGGCACCGACTGCCCGGTACTGTTCGTCGCTGAAGCCGATAGCGCTACCTGCCTGAGTCTCTACACAGACCTCGTGCCCGGCATCCACTAATGTTTTTACCCCGGCAGGCGTTACTCCGACACGAAATTCATGATCTTTAATCTCCTTGGGAACACCTATTTTCATAGTAAAAACCTCACTGTTAAAACCATAGCGTACACTTTTGAGTGTGACGGTGATAACTGAATTATTTCATCATCTCCTGGCACCCCAAGACCCAAAAAAATTCAAAAATCTGTGCCTGGAGTCCGATGACATGAGGACAACAGGAAATGCTGATCTCCGTAAAATAACCAGTCACCTCTCTTTTAACCGGAGAGTCGCTCAACGGAGATTGCGACTTATCGTAAACATAAACAGTCAAGGATTGTGAATATATGCGGCGCATCATCGTGATGAACACAAAAGGGGGGTGTGGTAAAACAACGATCGCGACTAATTTGGCCAGCTATTATGCCTCCAGAGGATTCAAAACCGCCCTCTTCGATCACGATCCACAGGGCTCCAGCAGTCACTGGTTGCGCCGCCGCAACGATAATCGTGCTGCCATTTTCGGTGTCACGGCTTATCAGATAGACACTGGCAACGCGACCCGCGCCTGGCAACTGCGAGTACCCGCAGAAACAGAGCGCATCGTTATCGATACGCCGGCAGGCATTAGAAGCAATGAACTCATCAACTACCTGCGTGGCGTCAATACTGTGTTGATACCGGTGTTACCGTCTGCCATCGACATTGTCTCCACGACAGCATTCATTCGCGACTTGCTGCTAGTTGCAAAAGTGCGAACAACGCATACTCGTCTGGCTATTATCGCTAACCGCGTCAGGATGAACACCAAAGCATTTCGCGGCTTGGAACGGTTTCTCGGCAGTTTAAATATCCCTGTTGTCGGCCATCTGCGCGATACACTGAACTATGTACACGCCATAGAAAAGGGGGCAGGCATTCACGAAATGGCCACGCCTCGAACGCAAAACGATCATCTCGAGTGGGAGCAGTTGACATCACGTATCGATACCAGCTGCGATAGGCCAAACAGTAACGCTAGCGCTGCGCAACTTCCGCTTTCACCACCATTAATCCACCCAGTGCATCTCTATCAATAGTGTGGCGGCGGTGCTTCTCCCAAATGCGTAGCAATCATTGATGGCTGAAAATTTTGAACTTGTGTTTTCAGCGCAGTCAGCTGTCGTTGCAGCAGGTCGATCTGCTGTTGCTGACGCGTGACCACCTGGTTTAGTTGCTCAATAGTCTCTTCCTGAAATGCGGTTTTGGTCTCCAGCTCTATCATTCTGTTTTCCAATAGATATCCACCTATTTAAAGTTAATTTAATAAAAACTGTTCTTCGATTGCAGAGCCGACGCTGAACTTAACGTGCGACAGATTACGTGTGGTAAAAATCAAGATGGGCAGAGCAAAAATACCGCGTGGCAACGGCTGTCAGCTCTGAATAAATAGTCGAAAGCTCTCTTCACAAAGCGCATCAGCCTCTTCGATAACACTCTCTGCCAAATCAGCGGAGAGACTGCAAAACTGCCACGCCTCGTCATCGATCACCTGCCCTGGCTGATTGCCCTCCTCGCCGTTTTGCATAAACAGTGCAATCTGATTGCTCAGGTTTGTCAGTGCGGCATCGAGGGGGGCACTGCGTGCCAGCAACGGCGTGTGGTGGTAATGAACGGCCTCCTGAATATTAACAGGCAGATGCCACTTGCGCATCAGCTCGCCGCCAACGTCAGCGTGATCAAAATCACATCACGTTCAGCCTGGTAGAGCGCAATATCGCCGTGCTCGGAACGAAGCAGTGCTTCACGCGCCAATTCGGGAATCTTGCGATAGATGATGAGGCTACCGATATCGTGCAACAGGCCAACGACAAAAAAGCGTTCGGTATTGCTTTCGTGAAGATGGCCCGCCAGCACCCGCGCAACTACGGCACAAGTAACGCTGTGGCGCCAAAATTGCTCCATGCTAATTAACTCATTATCGAGACCATTAAAGGTGCGAACTACCAGCGTTGCCAGTACCAGATCTCTCAGTTCCCGTGTGCCAATAATTGTGATCGCGCGGGATATCGTATTGATCTGCGAGGGAAAACCATAAAATGGGCTGTTGG
>JAADGQ010000181.1 GCA_013152295.1 Gammaproteobacteria bacterium
AGAAAGCCAAATGCCATCCCCGCCATTTCTTTGAGTTTTTCTACCATGGTTGCTCCTTATTGCACCTAACAATCAGTAGACATCAAAATGGGGTGTTACATTACCCCATTCCCCAGAAACATACCTCGTAGCTAAAAACCGCCCCAGCTTAATACCAACGCATTGAAATCTCGCCCCACTTACATCAGCAATTATTTTTGAAAACATAAAGATAGCCCTCCAGAACTGGCTCTGAACCGAGGCTAGACGCCTCGACTTTCAAATGAAACGTCCGTTCAATTACCCCCTTACTTTGTCCCATATTACTCTTGACGTGTCAACCGACCACCATTACTGTATAAACATACAGGTTACATATCCAGGGAGGATAAAATGGGCAAGGAAGCCAAAAGCTCGCCATTTATGGATCAGGTGCGCGACACGATCCGTGTCAGGCACTACAGCATACGTACAGAAAAATCCTACATAACCTGGATTAAACAATTTATCCTGTTTCACAACAAGCGCCACCCTAGCGAAATGAGAGAGCAAGAGGTCGGGGAGTTTTTAACTTACCTGGCGGTTCAGCGCAATGTTGCGGCAAGCACTCAGAACCAGGCGCTTAACGCAATCGCTTTTCTTTATAAGCATGTGCTGAGAAAACCGTTAAGCGCCATTGATGGCGTCGTTCGTACCCGCAAACCGGCAAGACTGCCAACTGTCTTAACAATGCAAGAGGTCAGAGACGTTCTAACTCAGTTGCAGGGCATGCACTGGCTGGAGGGCTGTCTATTGTATGGCTCCGGATTACGCCTGATGGAGTGCATACGGCTGCGCGTGATGCATCTCGATTTTTCGCATCGTGCTATTTTGGTCATCGATGGCAAGGGCTCCAAAGATCGCGTTGTCACTATGCCTGATGATCTGATCATACCGCTAGAGAGGCACCTGCAAGCCGTAAAAAATGTTCACACCAAAGATTTGTCAGATGGTTACGGGGCGGTCTATCTGCCTCACGCGCTGGCCAAAAAATATCCTAAGGCCGCAAAAGAGTGGGGCTGGCAGTATGTTTTTCCCGCCAGTCGTCGCAGCGCTGACCCACGCACGGGCGAAATAAGAAGGCACCACATGAATGAAAAGTCGCTGCAACGCGCGATGAAGAACGCAGTGAGAAGCGCTGACATTGACAAACCTGCCAGCTGCCATACGTTGCGCCACTCTTTCGCCACACACCTCCTCGAACGCGGCATGGACATCCGCACCGTGCAGGAACAACTCGGACACAGCGATGTGCGCACCACGCAGATCTATACACATGTGATTCAACGGGGCGGCAATGCTGTTCTCAGTCCGCTGGGGCAAGTGCTGCAACAAACGGGACAACACCATCGTGAAACTGACAACACGTCAACAACAGATCCTCAATCTCATTCGTCACCATTTGAAGGAGAGTGGGATGCCACCGACGCGCAAAGAGATCGCTGATGCATTCGGATTTGCGTCAGCCAATGCGGCTGAGTGCCATCTGCGCGCGCTGGCAGCTAAAGGTTTCATCGAACTCTCTCCCGCCACCTCGCGCGGCATCACACTCAACGAGCACAGCGGCATTCCCGTCGTTGGGCGCGTGGCTGCAGGGCAGCCGATTCTCGCCGAAGAGCAGATCGAAACATATTACCAACTCGACCCCGCACTCTTTTATCCGCAGGCCGATTACCTGCTCAAAGTTCGCGGCATGAGTATGCGCGACGCAGGCATATTGAGTGGCGATCTAATTGCAGTGCAGCGCACACCAACGGCCAGCAGCGGGCAGATTGTAGTAGCCAGAATCGACGATGAAGTGACAGTGAAACGCTACAAACGACGCGGCAACCAGGTTCAGCTGCTACCTGAAAATGAGCAATTTGAAGCCATCGAACTGAATTTGAAACAGGATAATCTGGTCATCGAAGGCATCGTTGTGGGTGTGATTCGCAGTGCTATTCGCAAGAATTAAGGCATCGAGCAAGCAACGGAAGGGGTCACACCCCAGCGTGAAGATCACCGTAGGCCTGATCAAGCCTAAGCAGATCAGGCATTGATGCAGGAAAGCCACACCCGTTCCGCCAAGGCTTGAACGAGCCTACGGATTGCTTTTATGAATAGCGGCAATTAATAGCACCATCAATGCACCATAGGCGGCACAAAGTCATCGCGGCGCTGCCAGCCATCGGCGCTACGCCGCAGCTCAAACATGGGCCAATAGTGCAGATCAAGCTTCAGGGTCAGCACGCGATCGCGGCCACCGAGATCGATCACTTTTAGACGCACCGACTCGCGATCGGCCTTGCCAGACACCACCTTTAAAAAACTATCGAGATCAGGCACCGCAACGCCATCCACTTCAACAATGCGCAATGTGCCTGCCAAACCAAAATGGTTAGCGGGACTGCCCCACCATGTCCAGGCCACATAGATCCCCTCGTCGAGAAACCCACGCTGAGCAGCCAGCGCGCGAGGTGGCCTCTGCATCAGCGCACCAGCCCAACCCACAATGCGGTCAGTGCCACGACCACTGAGCTCCACGGTGGGCACATCCACATCCATCACTTCACCGCTACGCAAAATCGTCAGCTTCATCACAGCAGCTTGTGCCGCTTTTTCGACTTCACGAAAGTCGCTGATCGGCACACCGCCAGCGGCCAGCAGCAAATCGCTTTCGCGCAGCAACCGGGATGCCGGTGTACCTGCAACCAGGCGGGTTACGCTCAACACTTCACGGCGCTTGGGGCTGTGCGCCGCCAGCTTCTTCAGCCACTGCTCAGGCAACCCACGCCGCCGCGCATCCACCAATGAAGTCAGATAGAGCTCGGCCTCCAGTGAACGCATGCTCAGTGGGCCACCACGCTTCACCACATCGGCAAATTCCATGACTAGGTCAGTGGGAATGCCGCGCAGTACGCTCGCGATTTTTTTGCCATTTTGAAAGGCAAAATCGGCCCACAACGCCGCAACCCGACCCTCTTCATCAAGCAGCACACCGCCAATGGTGGCCAGCTGATTGGTGATTGAAACCAGCTTGATATTGAAATCCCTAAACCACGGCACGCTGGGCACCGGCACGCTCAACGCATCCACCGAGGCCACTGTCGTCTCCTGCACGGCGAGCTGGTGGTTGCGTTTAAGCCCTGCCAACCAGATCGGATCACCAGGGGCAAGCGGCGCCGTTGTGAACGTTGCGCTGCGCACCGGCGTGTCACCAATCAGCTTTGGATCGTATGAGACCAACGACAAATTATGGTAGGGGTGGATCATCACCACTTTGCCGGGCACCTCCAGCGATCCGGCAAAGATCAAGTTAACATCACCAATAGAGGCCGGGACCGTGTTGCGATCAACCACCACCAGACCGCGCTGCGCATCGACCACCAATCCAGTGCCCACGTAATGGGTGCCGCGTACGCCATCGATCTGGTAGGGCATATCAAAATCAACCAGCACCAGCGACGGCATAATGGTTTTTCCGCGCAGGTCATCCGTTTCGGCAAAGCTGGTCGTGCCCGGCTGTTGCGGTGTTGGTTGCGGCCCTTTTGCCAGGTCGTGGCATGGCCAGAAACCGCTATGCGGATCCCGCGTGCAGCGCCGCACACCAAACCAGTCGCGATCCATGGTAATCACACTCTCCACCTCGCGACGTGGGTCCGACAAGCTAAAATAGCGCATCGCCACTTTGTCACCATCGGCGAGCGTATCGAGAATCGCCTCGAACGCATCCAGTGTTTGTGTTGGCGTGTTGTTCAGTGCCGTAATCACCGTGCCGCGTGAAATCGCTTCATTGCCCA
>JAADGQ010000097.1 GCA_013152295.1 Gammaproteobacteria bacterium
GTTGTCGGCAGTCGCCAGCAGCGCGGGGTTAACAAAGCTAGCGTTGGCGCTGTTCCCTGATGCGACACCAGTGCCGCCCATGCCCAGTGAACGTGGGTCCATGCTGATAAATGGCGCGGCACTGACGAGTGCTGGCGCTGATAAGCCAACCAGCATCACTGCTGCTGACAGGTGTGCATACCGTCTGTTTTTCATCGTGTTCCCTCCGTGGGAAGTCATGTCGGTATGCGATGCCTTGGCGCAGCGCAGTACGTGCTCTACCTCATGCGCTCAACGCTTTTTTCAATAGTGCGTTGACTTGCGCAGGGTTGGCTTTGCCTTGCGTTGCCTTCATCACCTGACCGACAAAAAAACCGAATAATTTCTCTTTGCCGCTGCGATACTGCTCTAATTGCGCGGGGTTGTTGCTGACCACGTCGTTGACGATGGCTTTGATGGCGCTGTCGTCGGTGATCTGCTGTAAACCCTTTTCTCGAATGACACTATCGGCATCTGCCGCGCCATCCCACAGGGCGTCAAACACCTGCTTGGCAATTTTCCCCGAAATGGTGTTGTCGGCGATGCGCTTGATCAGGCTGCTCAGGGCTGTCGCATCAATGCGGCTGGTCGTGATGTCGAGCCCCTCTTTGTTGAGAGCGCCCATGAGCGTGCCGACGATCCAGTTGGCGCACAGTTTGGCGTGTCCGCCTGTGGATGCGACGACCTGTTCATAATAGGCGGCTAGCTCGCGGCTTGCAGTGAGCTGGTTCGCCTCTTCAAAGCTCAGCTGGTAGGTCTCGACAAAGCGCGCTTTTTTTGCATCGGGAAGCTCTGGCAGCGTGGCACGAATCTCGTTCAGCAATGTGTCGCTGATCTCCAGCGGCAGCAGATCCGGGTCGGGGAAGTAGCGGTAGTCGAAGGCCTCCTCTTTGCTGCGCATGGAGCGGGTTTCGTGCTTTTCCGAGTCGTAGAGCCGGGTCTCTTGCACGACGCTGGCGCCGTTTTCGAGCAGATCAATTTGTCGCTCCACTTCAAGATTGATGGCGCGTTCGACAAAGCGGAAGGAGTTGAGGTTCTTAATTTCACTGCGGGTGCCGAGCTTCTCTTCGCCTTTGATGCGCACAGAGACATTGGCATCGCAACGGAATGATCCCTCCTGCATGTTGCCGTCGCAGATCTCTAAATAGCGTACCAGCGAGTGGATCTTTTTCATGTAGGCGACGGCCTCTTTGGCGCAGCGCATGTCCGGCTCCGAGACGATCTCCAGCAGCGGCGTGCCGGCCCGGTTGAGGTCAATGCCGGTCATGCCGTGAAAATCTTCGTGCAGTGATTTGCCGGCGTCCTCTTCAAGGTGGGCGCGGGTGACACCGATGATTTTGCGGGTACCGTCTTCCAGTTCGATCTCGACGTTGCCAGCACCGACCACCGGGTGCTCGAACTGGCTGATTTGGTAGCCTTTGGGCAGGTCGGGGTAGAAGTAATTTTTACGTGCGAATATCGAACGCGGGGCAACGGTTGCGCCAATGGCCAGGCCAAATTTGGCAGCCATACGCACAGCCTCTGCGTTGAGCACGGGCAACACGCCGGGTAGGCCAAGGTCAACGGCGCATGCCTGGCTGTTGGGCGCGGCTCCGTAAGCGGTGGAAGCGGCGGAGAAAATTTTACTCTGTGTGGCGAGCTGTGCGTGAATCTCCAGCCCGATGACGACTTCCCATTGCATAAGCGATACTTTTAATAGTTGATGGCGGTTTTCAGAGGGTTAACGATAGGTTTCAGGGCAGTGGTTGTGCCAGCCGGAGACCTGCTGGTATTGATGCGCGGCATTCAGCAGTCGCGCCTCTTCAAAGTGGTTGCCGATGATCTGCAGGCCGACAGGGAGCCCGCCAACAAATCCGGCGGGCAGTGAGATGCCGGGCAGGCCCGCGAGATTGGTGGCGATGGTGTAGATGTCTGACAGATACATGGTGACCGGATCGTCGGTTTTTTCGCCCAATTTGAATGCTGGCGTGGGTGTGGTGGGCCCCATGATGAGATCAACCTTGTCGAAGGCGCGTCGAAAATCGTCGCTGATCAGGCGTCGCACCTGTTGTGCTTTGAGGTAGTAGGCGTCGTAGTAGCCTGCCGACAGCGCATAGGTGCCGGTCATGATGCGTCGTTTGACTTCGGCGCCAAACCCTTCGCCGCGTGAGCGTTTGTAGAGATCTTCCAGATCGATGGGATCAGCGCAGCGGTGACCGAAGCGCACCCCGTCAAAGCGGGAGAGGTTGGTCGAGCACTCAGCTGAAGCGACGACGTAATAGGTGGGTACAGCGAGGCTGCTGTTGGGCAGGCTGATCTCTATGGGCTCCGCGCCCATTTTCCTGAATTCGTTGATAGCGGTTTCGATGGCTTGCTCGACATCGCTGTTTAGTCCAGGGTCGAAATACTCTTTTGGCAGGCCAATTTTCAGGCCGCTGAGTGAGTCGTTGAGCGATGCGCTGTAGTCGGGAACCGGCCTGTCGATAGAGGTGGAGTCGCGTGGGTCGAAGCCCGCCATCGCGTTGAGCAGCAGCGCAGCGTCTGCGGCACTGCGTGCCATTGGGCCGCCCTGGTCGAGACTGGAGGCGAAGGCGATCATACCGTAGCGCGACACCCGGCCATAGGTGGGTTTGACGCCGGTGATGCCACACAGTTTGGCGAATGGAGCCGCCGGTATCGGTGCCGGTGGCGACGGGTGTCAGACGGGCGGCGACTGCAGCAGCTGATCCGCCTGATGATCCGCCGGGTACGGTTTGGTGATCCCAGGGATTTTTTACGGCACCGTAGTAGCTGGTTTCGTTGGACGAGCCCATGGCGAACTCGTCCATGTTGGCTTTGCCAAGCGTGACCATACCGGCAGCGTCGATCTGTTCGACGCTGGTGGCGCTGTAGGGAGCGACAAAGTTATCGAGCATCTTCGAGCCGCAGCTGGTTTTAACCCCTTTTGTGCAGAAGATATCTTTTTGCACGATGGGGATGCCGGTCAGCTCTGTGGCATCGCCCTTTTTCAGGCGGAGATCGGCGGCGCGTGCGGCGTCGAGGGCGCGCTCTTCGGTGACGGTAATGAAGCTATTGAGCAGGCCATCGTGTTCAGCGATTCGGGCGAGAAAAGTGCGGGTCAGCTCTTCGCTGGAGAATTCACCAGCGCGCAATCCGGACGCCAGTTCAGCGATGCTTTTATTATGCATTGCGGTTCCTAATGTTCTGTAGTGTTTGCATCGAGGGGAGGGCGTTATTCGATCACTTGCGGGACGAGGTAGAGACCGTTTTCTACTGCCGGCGCGATGGATTGAAACGCCTCTCTTTGGTCTGTTTCATCGACGCAGTCACTGCGTAGCCGCTGACAGAGATCCAGTGGATGCGCCATTGGCGTAATGTCGCGGGTGTCAACGCTATCCATCTGTGCAACCAGATTGAGAATGTCAGAGAGATTGCTCGCGTATGTGTCAATGTCCTCGTGCTCGATCTTGAGGCGGGCTAGGTGGGCCACTTTTTCGATATCGGATTGTTGCAGGTTCATCGCTGTTTAGTTTCCGTGGGCTCTCAGGTTTGAAAAGTGTGTTGTATTCAGGGGTTGTGTGGAGTTGGCGCGGCTGTGAGTTACAGGCTATTCCAGCTCGATTTTTTACGCCAGCGAATTTTTGGAATGAGCAGGCCAAGCAGAATTCCAGCCAGAACCACACCGCCACCGGCAACGAACCAGTCCCGGTCGCTGCGGTCTTTTAGCATCAGGTTCTCCTGCTGCAGTGTGTCGAGGTCACGGCTGATAACGAGCAGTTGCTTGTTCAGCGCTCTGTTATCTTCATCCAGGCCTAACGCGTTGGCGGCGGTGCGCCGTATAGTGACCACCTCTTGAGTGAGCGCGCGGTTCTCCTTGGTGAGCTTCTTGACCTGCTGACGCAGCTCTTTTGTCGCTTTTCCCAGCTGCGCTGATTTTTTCTCGATCTTGCTTTTGGCACTTTTCATTTTTGATGCGCTTTCTTGCAGAGAGGCAAGGCGCTTTGCCGCAGCGGGTTCGTTGCTCAGATAGCGACTGATAATCCAGCCTTCGATATTCTCTTTAGTGCGAATGCGCGTGTAGCCCTTGTCGCCAATTTCTAGCACTTTCACGGCCGTGCCGTGGGGTAACATGCGTACGATCTGGTGTTCTGTGCTCTGCCCGCTGCGCAGCGTTATCTTCAGATCGGCGGTTGTGACGTAGCGGGTTGTATTGGCGCTGGCGGCGGTGCTGAGTGCTATTAGCGCTAGAAGCAGAAGCGTTGAAAATGTTCTCAAGTAAGTGACCTCTTTCTCTTTGATAGTGTGTAGCGCCGATTAGGGAGTCGATTCGCGACTGTCGCGATTGTAGAGGAAAAGCTGATAGCAATTCATCCCTGATTTTTTCATTGGCGGGGGGCTTTAGTCTCAGATTTGATAGGTGCCCCAGTTTGCGGGGCACCCATACATCGAGCGGCGTCGGATTAATCCGATATGCCGCGTAGCTTGCGTTCCCAGGCCAGCGCAGTTTTTACGATGGTCTCCAGATCATCGTATTTTGCTTCCCAGCCCAATACCGAGCGAACGCGGTCGGCGCGGGCAACAAGCGTTGGAGGATCGCCTGCGCGGCGCGGCTCTTCGCGAATATTCAGCTTGTTTCCACTCACCTTCTCTACCATGTCGAGTACCTCTCTGACGCTGTATCCGTGGCCGTAACCGCAGTTAAGCGTTGTTGAATCACCGTCTTGTTGCAGGTAGTTGAGCGCTTGCAGATGAGCATCAGCAAGGTCTTCGACATGAATGTAGTCACGGATGCCGGTGCCATCTTTGGTGGGGTAGTCTGTGCCAAAGATTGAGATAGAGTCACGTGCGCCGAGCGCAGCTTCGCAAGCAACCTTGATCAGTAGCGTCGCTTTTGCTGTTGACTGGCCGATGCGCTTTTCGGGGTCGCTGCCAGCGACATTGAAGTAGCGGAGTACGACATGGCGTAGATCAGATGCTGCGCTCAGGTCGCGTAGCATCTGTTCGCTCATCAGCTTCGATGCGCCGTACGGATTGATGGGCTGGGTCGGTGTCTGCTCATCGACTTCGGGATATTGCGGAATGCCGTAGACGGCAGCGGTGGATGAAAAGATAAAATGTTTGACGCTGTTGTTTGCGCAACATTCGAGCAGGTTGCGTGTGGCGCAGGTGTTGTTTGCGTAGTATTTAAGTGGGTTGGAGACTGATTCGGGAACAATAGTATGTGCGGCAAAATGCATCACCGTGTCAATGTTGTGCTCTTGCAATATATTGGTAACCAGTTCGCGGTTGGCGGTGTTGCCGATGATTAATTTCCCGTGCAATACAGCCTCTTTGAAGCCAGTTGACAGGTTGTCGAGAATGACAACGTTGTGTCCCGCTTCGCCCAGCTGACGAACAGCATGGCTTCCTATATAGCCTGCTCCTCCGGTGACAAGTATCCGACTCTGGTTTATGTTTTGGTTCATGTTGATCCTTGTTGTGATTAATTTATCATTCAAACGGAAAACATAGCATTCTAGCGAAAATCGAAACCGTTAAGCAGTGCTCAGGGCGGTGAGTGCGTGTTTGCTACAGGATTATCGTCTAATTTTTTACAGCGACCCAATCTTTGTGAAAAGAGATGTGAATGAAAGTTGACATAATTTTTTCGCTCAAGCACTATAGCGGGCTTGTTGTTCGGAGGGGTTCCCGAGTGGCCAAAGGGATCAGACTGTAAATCTGACGGTTCATCCTTCGGAGGTTCGAATCCTCCCCCCTCCACCACCACAGGGTTTTGAGCCTGCTTTTTCAGGTTTGAAGGCAAGAGCTGGGCGGGTGTAGTTCAACGGTAGAACCTCAGCCTTCCAAGCTGATGGTGTGGGTTCGATTCCCATCACCCGCTCCATTTTCTTGGCCCACTCTTGTTGAGAGTCTGGGTTGAGGCTGGCTTTAAAAGAGAGAAGGTTGTGCCCATATAGCTCAGGCGGTAGAGCACTTCCTTGGTAAGGAAGAGGTCACCGGTTCAAGTCCGGTTATGGGCTCCATGAGTTTTGGAATCTGCGTCGGCGTACACAGATTAAAGTAAGCGCGCAACTTGTGCCGCATTGTTCAACGTTAATGAGGGAGGTTTCCCAAAGTGTCCAAGGAAAAATTTGAACGAACGAAGCCGCATCTAAACGTGGGAACGATAGGCCACGTTGACCATGGTAAAACCACGCTGACGGCAGCGCTGACGAAAGTGTTGGCAGAGAAGTTTGGCGGTGACGCGAAAGGCTACGACCAGATTGATAATGCGCCGGAAGAGCGTGAGCGCGGCATTACCATCGCGACGGCACACGTTGAGTACGAATCAGATAATCGCCACTATGCGCACGTTGACTGCCCCGGACACGCAGATTACGTAAAAAACATGATCACCGGTG
>JAADGQ010000094.1 GCA_013152295.1 Gammaproteobacteria bacterium
CGATCAACTTTTTTCCGATGCCCATCGCCTGATACTGCTTGTCGACAGCGATATCTGACAGATAGCAGCAGTAGTGAAAATCGGTGACAGAGCGGGCGACGCCGATGCAGCAATCGTCCAGCCAGGCGGTGACGGTGAGGTCGGCATGTTTGAGCATGCCTTCGATGCACGCACGGTCATCCACCGGGCGCCGCTCAGCCAACCCTGAGCGCTCTAATAGTGAGATAAATGCTTCAGGCGTGAGCGCTGCATCCGTTTTGTAGTTGATGTTCATTCGTGTTTCCCGCGTCAAGGCGCACATAATTGCTCTATTCCAAAACTAAACCGACAGAACGTAGGGTGCAATAACCGCAGGGCATTGCACCATTATTCGCATCACCGCAACCGTAGGGCTCAAGCTGTCTCCCACCCGCGCCGATAACCTTTAACGTGCAAACTCTCTTGAGGTGCCCGCCATGGCCATCACTACGACAACTTACCCATCCGCCGCCCAACAGGGTATGCAGGGCGTTCAGCGCGCACTCAGCAGTGCTCAACGCAATGCATCCGCCATCGCCAGTGCCGAGCAGATGAGTTCGGGCTCGGGCAGCGGACTCGTGCAACCGCTGCTCAATCTCAAGCAGGACCAGATTCAGCTCGAAGCATCTGCCAAGGTGATCAAGGCGGCAGACGAGATGATCGGCTCCCTGCTCGATGTCGAGGCGTAGTCGACACCACGACGCCGCCTGACCCATGCTTATTTCATCGTCCCCCAGCTTTACTCCGCGCCAACCCTATCCAGCCAGACAAGAGAGCAACGCTGCCGCTGCAGAGCCCGGTGCAAAAGCCGATGTAAAGGCAACGCAAGAGAGCCGAGCAGCGGCGCCAAACTCGGGCAAGCGGCCTGAAGCAGATAGCGGCAACCCGGCGCAGCCGTCCGACCAAACTCTGACTGAAGCCGAACAGAGTGTCGTCCGCGAACTCAAAGCACGCGATGTAGAGGTGCGCGCCCACGAATCCGCCCACCTCTCTGCCGCTGGCAGCTTCGCAACTGGCGGCCCTTCGTTCACTTACCAGCGTGGCCCGGATGGCGTGAACTATTCAATCGGTGGTGAGGTTGGCATCGATACCTCACCCGTGCCCGGCGACCCGCAGGCGACGCTGGAGAAGGCCCGGACAATTCGTGCCGCAGCCCTGGCGCCCGCCAACCCCTCCGGTCAGGATCGAGCGGTCGCTGCAGACGCTTCACGAATGGCTGCGCAAGCGCAGGCCGAGATTATTGCAGCTGCGCAGCAGGAACAAGAGAGCATCCGTAATTCTCAGCAGCAAGACGAAGCGCGTGCCGCAAAAGGCATTAGTGTCTACCAGCAGATCAACCGCAATCAGGAGCCTGCTCCGACCATCAACCAAATGGCGTGACACACCACGCTTGCCAGCCTCCATTCAGAAAGCAAGTACCATCACTCCTGCAGATCGTTAATCACCCCTCTCAGAAGTTTCTGTTGCCCCGGATCATCCGTTTTTTGCAGTTGCGCCTTATAGCGGCTGATCAACAGCTGCTTCTCGCGCCGCTGTCGCTGGGTAGCGACACTGGCCGTACTCAGCTTGGGGATAATCGCACCGATAATCCGATCCAGCGCCTGAAACAGAAACTCAATGCTGTACCCGGCGAGAAAGCCCAGTGCCCCTTCGGATATTTGAATGGTTGTCCCGTTTGAACCGGGCAGTTCGTTGACAAAAATGACAATCATGCCGCCGCTGAGCGTGCCCAACACCAGCCGGTTCCAGTGCTGCGGAATACGCCCCGGATCAAATTCACGAGTCTGCATTTTGGTCTCGACCATTCTCAACAGATAGGCGCACGCACCCAGCGCACCGTAGGTGAATGGCACAAAAAAGCTTGCGTAGTGCTGTAGTCGCACCCAAAACAGGTTCGCGTCGGTAATCGACTCCCCGGCATCAAGGCTAAAGTAGCTGACCCGATACTCCAGCATCTGGTAGAAAAATATCAGCAGCCCGACAAACAGGGTGAGACTCCACAACTTGATCAGATGGGCGCCGGTTGGCGATCCCCAGTAGCGCTCGTTGACGCGTTCGGTGGCGCGCACTGTCACTGCGGTGACTTCGCCGCACACGGCGGTCAATTGGTCGTAGTAGCCCACCAGCAGCGCAATATCTTTTTCGTCTAATGTGTGATGTTCCGCTTTGTCTTGCAGTAAAAGTAACCGTTCAAGCATTTTTGGATCGGCTTGCAGCCCCGCATCTATCGCGTAACGGGCCAGCAGTGCCACATCATCCAGCAGCTCTTTGGTGTAGTTTGAGGCGCGATCTGAAACAGCGGGAGTGGACGAATCCCCCGCCCCCTTTTCAGGTATGTTTGACTCGTTGATTTCCATGAGTAGAGAACCTCCCCAGAGGATATTCGTTGCTTGATTGCATTACCGCTCATTGTGCCGAAAGCTCGCACGGGAATCCATTCCGGCAGCCCGGCACTGAACAGGCTTCACGCAACCGTAGCAACACAGCTCAACCCGGCCGCTGCTAACGTTTCGCTCAAACGCATCAGCAAACCAGACGCAGGTGCATTTGAGCAACAAATGAGAGAAAATAACCCCCCTTTTAACCACCGCCGACTCAGCCCGCTATGACCCAGCTAAACAAGACTCAGCCCGATAAGATCAACGTCATCGTCGGCATGTCCGGGGGTGTTGACTCGTCGGTGGCCGCCCGGCTACTGAGCGAGCAGGGTTACAACGTGAGCGGAATCTTTATGCGCAACTGGGAGGAAGACGACAACTCACAGCACTGCACTGCAGCGGAAGATGCCAACGATGCGATGAACGTCTGCGATGTGCTCGATATTTCTCTCGATGCGGTTAACTTTTCGCAGCAGTATTGGGAACGTGTTTTTGACTATTTCCTGCAGGAGTACCGCTGCGGGCGCACACCAAATCCTGACATCCTCTGTAACAAAGAGATCAAGTTCAAAGCATTTCTCGACCATGCACGACAACAGGGTGCCGACTTTATCGCCACCGGCCACTATGCCCGATCAGTTGAGCGTGACGGACAATATCACTTGTTAAAAGCGCTGGATGACAATAAAGATCAAACCTATTTTTTATATACACTCAATCAATACCAGCTTGCTCACAGCCTTTTTCCTTTAGGAGAGATTGAAAAGCCAGAGGTCCGACGACTTGCTCAAGAGTCAGGATTTGCCAACCATGCAAAAAAAGACAGCACCGGGATCTGCTTCATCGGTGAACGAAATTTCAAAAAATTCCTTAACCAATACATTCCGGCGCAACCGGGAAAAATGGAGACGCCTGAGGGAGAGGTGGTCGGTGAACACAGCGGACTGATGTTTTATACACTGGGCCAACGCCAGGGCCTCGGTATCGGTGGCACAAAAGGCGCTGATTCCGCGCCCTGGTATGTGCTGGAGAAAGAGTTACAACGTAACGTGTTGGTCGTGGGCCAAAGCCATGATCATCCTCTGCTCTATAAAAACAGACTCAATGCATCACAGCTTCACTGGGTCAGCGGCGCGCCCCCACAAACGCCCTACCGTTGCCATGCAAAAACACGCTACCGTCAGCCTGATCAGCCGTGCACTATTGAAAGCATCGACAACGATTGCGCCATCGTGCGCTTCACCACAGCCCAACGTGCACTGACCCCCGGCCAATCCGTAGTCTTTTACTACGGTGATGAGTGCCTCGGTGGCGGCACTATCGATCACGCAGATAATACAACGTAGAGAGTAGACACTGTCGTGGATACCGATTACAGCCAACTCGCGCTCATCGCTCTGAGCTGGACCATTTATGGCGCACTCCACTCGCTGCTTGCCAGCAATGGCTGCAAGCACTATCTGTCAATGCAGATACCGCTTCTGCGTAGGGGCTATCGTCTAGCCTACAACGGGTTGGCACTGCTGCTGTTGATTCCACCCCTGACCTTAACTTACACATTTCAGGGCGCCCCGCTATGGCAGTGGAGTGGTGCCTCAGCATGGCTGAGTCATCTGTCAGCGGTCATAGCAATCGCTGGTTTTCTCTGGTCACTACGCTACTACGACGGTGCCATTTTTCTCGGCACCCGACAGTGGGGAAGCACCCCGGCTCAGCAACAAAGTGCCGTCACGGAGCGCTTCACCATCTCGCCACTGCACCGTTTTGTGAGGCACCCATGGTACTTTTTCGCGCTGCTCATTATCTGGACACGGGACATGGACGCGGCTTTTTTAACCACAGCAACAGTACTCACACTCTACTTTGTTGTCGGCTCACGTATGGAAGAGCGCAAACTCATCGCAGAGTACGGTGAACCGTACCGCCGCTACCGGCGCCAAGTACCTGGTCTTGTTCCCAGACCGGGGCGCTATTTGAAACACACTGCCATTGCGGATTTATACACAACCCAATAGAAACCCTCGCTTCTATTTTAGTACTTTATAAAAAACGCATAAAAATAGCACTATTATGCCAAGAGCAGGTTGCGTCTCCGGCCGTGTATAATGGCCGCTATTGTGTGGACGACTCCATCAACAGCCAACAGCAGGTGATCAATCCTTTGAAAATTCAATCATCAAAATCAGCATGCGGCACTTGGAGTCGTGTCACAACAAAATGGACCATACTCATCGTCAGCACACTCACGCTATTGGGGTGCGGTGGCGGCGGTGAAGGCAGCAAGTCCGGATCGGGCAGCCAAACCGCTACCGGCGTTTTTAAGGACAGCAACGTCTCAGGCTTGCAATATACATCCGGCGCCATCAGTGGCATTACCGGTACAGATGGCAGTTTTGATTACGAAATTGGCAAGACCATCACATTCTCAATCGGTGGGGTCACTATCGGCAGCGCAAATGGTGACTCCACCATCACTCCGGTCGACCTTGTTCCCAGCGGCAGGTCCAGCAACAGGAACGTGCAAAACATCGTCCGCTTTTTGATGATGCTCGACAGCGATGGCAATCCGAGAAATGGCATACAGATAACCCCCGCCGTGAGAGAGATCGCTGTCACGTGGTCCCAGGTCGACTTTTCAACCAGCAGCCTCAGCACAGCTCTCGTTTCAATCAGCTCTGATGCCGCCACGGCAGATAGTGGCATCCACATACTGCCCAACGCAATCAGTGCTCAAGTGCATATTGAGTCGACCCTCAGCTGTACTCGCGCGGGTGCTTATATCGGCAATTACACCGGCGGTGATAACGGCACTTTTGGCATGTACGTGAACCCTAAAACGCGGATGGTCAGCGGTTTTGCGTACAGCACTGACGACAATGAACGCCATAAGCTACTCGATAATCAGCCCATCGCTTTCACCCAAAAGGCAACATTCACTTCCGGCATCACGGCATCCGGCACCGTTTTCACAGGCGAATTCACCGGTGCGGACCGCATAGCTGGACGCTGGACAGACAACATAACGTCGTTAGCAGGCTCATTCAAAGGCAGCCGCCTCGGCGGGACAACAGCCGCAAAATATCGATTCAGTGGCACCTACGAAGGCAATGATTTTGGTGTGGTCAGCTTTGACGTCGATGAAAACAACAACATCACTGGCTATATCTATAGCATCCCCAAAAATGAGCGTGCATCACTGTCGGGCACGCTGAACAATGGCCAGATGAAAGACGTTGTTACTGCGAATGGAACTGCTATTAGCGGGATATTGGACACATCGACAGACCAGCTTGTTGCATCCTGGGCAGACTCGCAGAACGCGGATCGAATCAATGCAACAGGGCGTGGCTGCCAACTGAATTAGGAACGACGACGGGGGAAGCCAATGAAATATGGTACGTCCTAGAATTCGACACTGCCATCCGGCTCATAGCTGATAGTCAGCTCGTCATCCGCACGGATCGCCTTTTTTGCGTACAGATCAAAGCCATCAAATTCAGCGTTGGGGTTGAGGTGATGGTTCAAATAGCGAAGCTGATTCAAACCACGCCGCCCGACCAACATATTGCCCTCTTCATCAAACACCCACAACACATGACTACCATTTCGCTTCGCTGGCGGCCCTTCATAAGCACCGATATAGGTGCCACGTTTAATACCAACCCTGGCAAACAGACCCTTGCCGTGAATCAGTGACGGCGCGACATAAACCAGATCTTTTATTTTCATATATTGTGTCGAGCTTGGCGCCGTTCAAAGATGGCTCCAGGTAACAGGTAACCCTGCAAACAGCACTTTATTTACATGTTTTCTGAAAACGTTTGAACATCCGCTTGCTTCAAGAGAAGTTCAATAAAGGCTTCCATTTCAGCCCCACCCATTCGACGTGCCTGAGCCACAACCATTGACTCACGCGATGCACCGTCATCTTCACTGAGTGCACCCTCACGATAAGCTGTTACGCTAAAGACCGCATACCCTCCATTCGGTAAAGCCACACCTGACACGGTGGGTTTCACCTCTTGCTCTCCGTTCGTCGCATGCGGTTTTTGCAGTTCAAACACAGCATTCACAATTGCTCTGTCAATGCCAGCACCGCCACTACGCCCAACAAATCCCGCATCTTTCCACTCTGTACCATGCTCGCTGGCAATATCTGCAGCAGCATCTCCAGCTCTGATTTTTTCGACCAGTGATTCACCCAAACTCTCGAGCTGTGCACGTGCCTTCGCTGTTTGCAGCTGCGCCACAATATCCGCCTTAACATCTTCCAACGGACGCACAGAAGATGGTTTTTTATCTTTAACATGCAGCACTAAAACCCGATCTGCCGCAACCTCTATCAACTCACTGTTATTATTGTGAAGATAGACATCATCACTAAACGCAGCCCTGCGAATAACTGGGTTTTCTGCGATCCCCGTGCCGGAATTTATCGAAAAATAACCACTTGCCTTGATCGGCAGAGCCAGCTCTTCAGCTGCAACCTGAAGCGAATCCGGGTGCTCATAGGCAATATTGGTCAACGTCTCGGACAGGTCATAAAACTGCTCCTGAGCAACACGCAAGCGCACTTCACGCTCAAGTTCAGGGCGAACTTCATCAAAGGGCTTAATACTGCCACCCCGAATATCAGTGAGCCGGATAATATGATAGCCATAGCGGCTCTTCACCAACTCACTAACTTCACCCTTGGCCATCGAGTAGGCCGCTTCTTCAAACGCAAGATCCATGTCGCCCTTGCGGAAAAAACCAATATCCCCCCCCTTGCCAGCAGAGCCGGGATCATCTGAATAGAGTTTGGCCAGCGCCGCAAAATCCTCGCCAGCACGCACTTTATCGAGTACCTCCGCCGCTTTGGATTGCGCCGCCTCTTCTTCACTATCGTCATCAACCAATATCAGAATATGACTGGCCCGGCGTTGCTCATCCGTCTGATAATCCGCCGTACGCGCTTCGTACATAGCGCGCAGTTCACTCTCATCAACATCAACCTGCGCCACCAGATCTGGGACCGACAGCTCAACATACGCCACGCTAACCTTCTCGGGTATTTCATAGAGTTTCTGGTTTGCTTGATAATATTCGTCTATAGCCGCAGCATCAATCTCGATCGACTCGGTACTGTCACCAGGCTGCAAAACCAAATAGCTCACCTTGCGCTGCTCGTTTTGTAGGCGTGCAACAAGATCAAGCTCAGAAGAGGTTACAAATGAGCTGGCCAATAGGCCCGTAGTGAGCTGGGTAGCCAGCAGATCCTGTCGCATCTTGACTTCAAACCCAACAGGTTCCTGCCCCTGGTTTCTTAACAGGCGTTCGTACAACGCTTTATCAAACTGACCGTCTTTTTGAAAAGCACCAATCGCGCGGATTTCACTGCCAAGCTGAGCGTCCCCTATGCGAAAGCCTTCTCGCTCCGCCTGCTTTTTCAGAACTTTCTCATCAAGAATTTGCTTGAGCACGTCCTTCCTCAGCCGATTTTCGTCCAATATTGCGGGGTCAAAGTTCGCACCTAAAATAGACTGAATCTGCTCACGACGCTGCTGGTAAAAACCACGATAGAGCTGCAGAAACTCCTGCTGAGAAACCTCTTCGCCGTCAACTACTGCGACAGCAACGTTACCCTCGGAAGTCACGTAGTTTTGTATACCCCACATACCAAAAACAAGGATAATAAAACCAACGATGACCCACGCAATAAAGCCCTGAGCGTGGCTGCGTATAAATTGGAGCATGATCTGGAATAGCGCTTTTAAAGTTAGGAGAAAGGGAACGGGATTATAAGATAGTACTGCAATTGCGAAGCAATACTACAACAATCCCCTCACCTAAACTATAGCTGAAGATGCCGAAACGGCGTGAGAAAACAGGGCAAGCACTGACCCTGCCCTAGGAATTAACTCTACAAAATGATGGCGGAGTGGACGGGACTCGAACCCGCGACCCCCGGCGTGACAGGCCGGTATTCTAACCAACTGAACTACCACTCCAAAACTTGGTGGGTGCTGAGGGGATCGAACCCCCGACCCTCGCCTTGTAAGGGCGATGCTCTCCCAGCTGAGCTAAGCACCCAGATTAAACGTTACTTTACGGCATCCTTGAGTGCTTTGCCTGATTTAAAAGCAGGCACTTTAGCCGCCGCTATCTGAATTTCAGCACCCGTCTGAGGATTACGACCCGTGCGTGCAGCACGCTCACGAACCAGAAAAGTGCCAAAGCCAACAAGAGTAACCTGATCGCCCTTTTTCAGCGCTTCTGTCACGCTATCAATCATACCATCCAACGCACGACCAGCGGCCGCTTTGGAAATATCAGCAGAAGCTGCTATTGCGTCAACCAACTCAGATTTATTCACTATAAATACTCCCCTAGGCGTAATTAGGATCTATTGTCGAAGCATTATCTTAGGGGTGGGCTCCCCTTTACCCCAACAGCCTCGTAGCCACATCAGATAAGCGAGCGACATAGTAGGCGAAATATCCCAGACAATCAACACGTGATAATCAATATCTCGCGATTAAGGCCAGATCTTTTCAAACCGGCTGTTTATATCCGACCACGGCACTACCCTAATACCGCAAAGCAATCCGTCTTTTCAAAAAAAACGTGCACCCCCGCACATAATCAAACATTCCTAGACAAAACCACCGTCCCAAGCATCCCATCAATTCGCGAGTCAACCACACCTCACGAAAACTTTTTCGCAAGAGATGATGCTACAGCAAATACAGATCGCTCAAAGAAAGCGGCTTATACAAAGAGAGGGGGAAGGAGAGCAGCTCAACAGAGCTGCCACCTAATGGTGATGCAGCTGGCGACCTTTTTCGGCCCCCTTGGCTAACCGCTCCTGCTCAATCGTATTCACTTCATCCTCAGTCAGCGGCTGCGGAATATGCTCCAGCGCGGCTTCGAAAACTTCATCAATCCATCTGACTGGAATAATCTCTAAATTCTGTTTTATATTTTTCGGAATTTCTGCCAAATCTCTAAGATTTTCCTCAGGAATCAGCACCTTTCTAATCCCACCACGATGGGCTGCCAGTAATTTTTCCTTCAACCCACCGATCGGTAGCACTTCACCGCGCAACGTAATTTCCCCCGTCATGGCGACATCTGCGCACACCGGAATTTTCGTTAGCACTGAAACCATCGCCACGCACATTCCAACACCCGCGCTTGGCCCATCTTTTGGAATGGCACCCTCTGGCACGTGGATATGCATATCGCCCTGCTCATAAAAGCCAGGCTTAATCCCTAGCCCTGAAGCACGACTCCTCACCACCGTCATCGCGGCCTGAACCGACTCCTGCATAACGTCACCAAGTTGTCCTGTGGTGATCAACTTTCCCTTACCAGGCGTAACAGCAGCCTCAATAGTGAGCAGATCACCACCGACCTCTGTCCACGCCAACCCTGTCACTTGTCCTATTTGATTAGAGGCTTCAGCCCGGCCATAGCGAAATCGCTTAACACCCAGATATTTTTCCAGATACCTCACACCAACACGAACTTTACCATCAACAGGTTTGAGCAAGATATCTTTGACAACTTTGCGGCAAATTTTAGAGATCTCCCTCTCCAAGCCACGAACCCCTGCCTCACGCGTGTAGTAGCGAATAATATCACGCACAACGCCTTCAGATATGCTGATCTCCTGCTCCTTCAGTCCGTTAGCCTCCATCTGTTTGGGTATCAAATAGCGTGTCGCGATATTGAGTTTCTCTTCCTCCGTATATCCCGACAAGCGAATAACTTCCATTCGATCCAACAGCGGACCAGGAATGTTGAGACTGTTTGCTGTCGCCACAAACATGATATCCGATAGATCGTAATCGACTTCCAGGTAGTGATCATTGAAGGTATGGTTCTGCTCAGGATCCAATACCTCTAACAATGCAGACGCAGGATCACCGCGAAAGTCCATGGCCATTTTATCTACCTCATCCAACAAAAACATTGGATTACGCACTTTCACTTTAGCCAAACTTTGCACGATTTTACCAGGCATGGCACCAATATAAGTGCGTCGGTGCCCTCTGATTTCCGCTTCGTCACGCACTCCGCCTAAGGACATACGTATAAATTTTCGCCCGGTTGCACGAGCAATTGAACGCCCTAATGAGGTTTTGCCAACACCAGGCGGCCCAACCAAACACAAGATAGGGCCTTTGAGTTTTTTGACGCGCTGCTGAACAGCCAAATATTCCAATATGCGCTGTTTAACTTTATCCAGCCCATAGTGATCTGATTCGAGAACATCTTCGGCAACCGACAGATCATGGCAAATTTTGCTCCTCTTTCTCCAGGGAACATTCACCATCCAGTCAATGTAATTACGCACTACCGTCGCCTCTGCAGACATCGGCGACATCATTTTTAACTTATTGAGTTCGGATGTCGCTTTTTCGGTAGCCTCTTTCGACATCCCCGACTTTTCGATTTTGCGCTCCAACTCCTCAAATTCGTTGGGTATATCCTCAATCTCACCCAACTCTTTCTGAATCGCTTTCATCTGTTCGTTCAGATAATACTCACGCTGGCTCTTCTCCATCTGTCGTTTGACCCGGCCACGAATCCGTTTCTCAACCTGAAGTAGATCAATCTCAGACTCCATGATAACCATCAGACGTTCAAAACGAACTTTTACGTCATCCATGACGAGGATCTCCTGACGCTCTTCAATCTTCAGCGGCATGTGGGCAGCAATGGTATCTGCCAAACGACCCGGATCATCAATCCCAGCCAGAGATGAAAGCAGCTCAGGGGGGATATTGCTATTTAATTTAACGTATTGCTCAAACTGGTTTAACGCTGGATGTATCAGCTCTTCAGCAGCACGCTGATTTGCATCAGCGCTAACCTCGTCAATCTCGGCAACATAGTAGTTATCTGCTTCTTCAAGGCGCAATATCTTCGCTCGCTTCACACCCTCAACCAGAACTTTTACAGTACCATCAGGAAGTCGTAACAGCTGCAAAATACTCGACAAGGTTCCCAGCGGGTAAATGTCTTCAACTTTAGGGTCATCGACACCAGCCTCTTTCTGGGCAACCAACAAAACCTCTTTATCGCTATCCATTGCCGCTTGCAGTGCATTAATGGATTTCTCCCTGCCAACAAAGAGCGGAATGACCATGTGGGGATAAACCACCACATCTCTGAGCGGCAATACCGGGACTATAATTTTGCTGATGACCTGTTCGTCACTCTGTTCCATAACACCTTACCTAAAAATGTCGTGCCCGCATCCACGCTCTTGACGACTTACTATTCTATTTATTAATGTCAGCGCAAAAACCAGGAAATGCGGCGAGAAATTGAGCTACTTCACCCACATCCAGCGCACCTCAAATGCTAAACAAGACGAGAAAGAAAACAGCGCCAACATTACAACGCTTACATTAGTAACGTCTGCATAGACGGGAAATTTAGCTTGCAGTAAGGAATATAGGGGCCACTCCCCCTAAATCAAGGAGGCAAGGGCAGCTACGGAAGTCATGCACCAAAAACAGCAACGCCCATCCCTTGGGACAGGCGCTTCAAACAGAAGGAGCAATAGAGCCCACGACAAAAAAACAGCGGCAGCTAGCTTTTGTCGCTACTGGCTATATCAGTGTGTTCACAACCGCCACCGCCATCGAAGATCATCAGCGGCTCCGCCTCATCCTTGATAACGCCCTCGTCGACAACAACTTTGCACACATTCTCCATCGACGGCAGATCATACATAGTGTCGAGCAGTGCCCGCTCCAAAATAGAGCGCAACCCACGAGCCCCCGTTTTGCGTTCCATCGCCCGGCTCGCCACTGCGCGCAAAGCATCGTCTCTAAATTCAAGCCCTGCGCCCTCCATCTCAAACAAGCGCGCATATTGCTTGGTCAATGCGTTACGAGGCTCGGTAAGGATCTCGATCAACGCCGTTTCATCAAGCTCCTCCAATGTCGCAACAACTGGAAGACGGCCAACAAACTCCGGAATTAAGCCGTACTTAACCAAGTCTTCCGGCTCAATAGAGATCAACACCTCGCCAACGCTCTTCTCTTCTGATTTTGACTTCACTTCTGCAACAAAGCCAATACCACTTTTCTCTGAACGATCGCGGATAATTTTATCCAACCCGGCAAATGCACCGCCGCAAACAAACAGTATCTTACTGGTGTCAACCTGAAGAAACTCCTGCTGCGGGTGTTTACGCCCACCTTGAGGGGGAACTGAAGCGATGGTCCCCTCGATCAGTTTCAGTAACGCTTGTTGAACACCCTCGCCTGAAACATCCCGGGTAATAGAAGGGTTGTCAGACTTGCGCGAAATTTTATCAATCTCATCGATGTAAACGATGCCAGTCTGCGCCTTTTCAACATCGTAATCACACTTCTGCAACAACTTCTGTATGATATTTTCAACGTCTTCACCAACATAGCCTGCTTCAGTCAGCGTGGTCGCATCGGCAATCGTAAAAGGCACATCAAGCAAGCGGGCCAGTGTTTCGGCAAGCAGTGTCTTGCCACAACCGGTCGGCCCAATCAGTAAAATATTACTCTTGGAGAGTTCGACATCATCCTTCTTTTCGCTAGCGTCCAAACGCTTGTAATGGTTATACACAGCAACCGACAAAACTTTCTTTGCCTTGGATTGGCCGATGACATACTCATCAAGAATTTTGTTAATTTCTTTAGGTGTCGGCAACTTGGTATCGTCGGATAACGATGGCTTTTCGTTAATCTCTTCGCGAATAATATCGTTACAAAGCTCGACACATTCGTCACAGACGAAAACTGCGGGACCAGCAATCAGCTTACGGACTTCATGCTGACTTTTTCCGCAAAAAGAGCAATACAGCAGCTTTTCACCATCACTGCCTTTGCCACGCTTATCGTCATTCATAGCAATACTCCGCTGTCTAGCTTGTCACCATATTGGACATGAATACCCAATGATCTCCTGCTCCAAATAGATGAAGCCCCACTTAGCCCGATTTAACGACGACTCAGAACTTCATCAATAAGGCCGTACTCAACCGCCTCTTCACCACTCAGGAAGTTGTCCCGATCTGTATCTTCTTGAATTTTCTTGATAGGTTGATCTGTATGCAACGATAATATCTTATTCAATCGCTCCCGCACCAACAGAATTTCCTTGGCGTGAATATCGATATCAGACGCCTGCCCCTGAAAGCCGCCCAATGGTTGATGGATCATCAACCGCGAATGCGGCAAACAAAAGCGCTTCTCTTTGGCGCCCCCAGCAAGTAACAAGGCTCCCATGCTGGCGGCCTGACCGATACATAGCGTACTCACATCGGGCTTTATAAATTGCATGGTATCGTAAATTGACAACCCTGCCGTCACCGAGCCACCCGGCGAATTGATGTAGAGATGAATATCTTTATCCGGGTTCTCTGACTCAAGGAAAAGCAACTGGGCCACAATCAAATTGGCCGTGTGATCCTCCACGGGTCCAACCATAAAAATGACCCGGTCCTTCAGCAGACGTGAATAGATGTCGTAGGCCCGCTCGCCCCGAGCAGATTGCTCGACAACCATAGGAACCAGACTTTGTGAAATTGGTGTATCCATATCAGTTCTTAATATTTTATCGGTTATTAACCACCCAACTTTAGCGTTCCTGACTAAGAACAAGGGGTTACATCGGCCGCCCTGCAGCTTAGCAAAACCGCCTTTAAGTCGAGAGAAAGCTCAAACTATTTGGCTTCTTGCATCAAAGCATCCAGTGCTGTCGCCTGTTCGGTAACATCTGCATTTTCAAGCACCCACTCCACAACGGCATCCTCGAAAACAAGGGACTCCACACCTGACAACCGCTGCCTGTCCTGATAATACCATTTAATCACTTCATCAGAATCCTGGTAACTCGCGGCAAAAGATTCGATCATTTCCCGCACTTTATCGGGCGATGCCTTTATAGCATGCTCATTGGCTATCTCCGCAAAAATCAACCCCAGAGCCACCTTGCGGCGCGCCTGATCTTCAAAAGCAGCGCGAGGAAAGTCGGTGCTGTTTGGATCCATTCCACGACGCGACAGTTCATCTTCCAGCTGCTTTTTCATGCGGGCGATCTCCTCATCCACCAGTGCATTCGGCAGTTCAAAGGTGTTCGCGGCAACCAGAGCATCCATTACATTGCTCTTTGTCTTTTCCTTGATACGTTGATCCAGCTCACGTTGAGTGCTCTCGCCAACCTCTTTGCGAAACGCTTCAGTATCGCCGCTCTCCGTGCCAAAACTCTTTACAAACTCTTCATCGACCTCAGGCAAGCGGGACTGTAGTACTTGCTTGGCTTTTACCGTGAACGAAACCGGCTTGCCTGCCAAATCGGCAACATGATAGGTATCGGGGAAAGTCAGCTCAAGCACCCTCTCCTCACCGGCCCCAACGCCCAACAGACCCTCTTCGAAACCCGCGATCATGCCATTATCACCTAAGGTAACAGGGACATCCTCTGCGCTGCCACCCTCAAACCCTTCGCCATCGATGACGCCGTGATAGTCAATCACAATCCGGTCACCTTGCTCAGCAGGGCGATCCGCCTCATCCCAAGCTACTTTCTGAGCACGCAGCTTGTCTATCATATTGTCCACATCCTGCTCGGCAAGTTCCGCAACAGGCTTCTCGACTTTCAGCGCCTCAGCTGCGGCCAACGAAATCTCCGGTAGCACCTCAAAGGTCGCAGCAAACTCCACCAACTCCCCTGCCTTACCTTCATTGATCTGTTCAAAACGAGGTGTGCTGGCAATACGCAAACTCTCTTGCTGCACAGCTGCTGAAAAGCGGGTGCGCGCAACTTCTTCAAACACCTCCAGGCGCACTCTTGAGCCATATTGGCGCTTGACCACACCCATCGGAACCTTTCCGGGCCTGAAACCATCCAGCTTTACCTGACGCGACAGGGATTTAAGCCGTTTCGAGACCTCTTTCTCGATCTCTTCGGATGGAATGCCAACCGTCATACGACGTTCAAGGCCTTGAGTCTGCGCAACTGAAACTTCCATTCTACTTCCTCGTCTACCACACAAAACCGCATCAGGTCAGCGCCATACGCAGCAACCCAACCGGCGGCTCATTTACTAGGGAAAATTGGTGCGAAAGGAGAGACTCGAACTCTCACGGGTTGCCCCACTGGCACCTAAAACCAGCGCGTCTACCGATTCCGCCACTTTCGCACGGACCAATGAATCAAGGGAGCGTATTATACAAGGTTTTTCGCTCAAAACACGAACCCATGCCGACTGCCCAAGGGGAAACAAGATAATCTTTTGGTGGGAATTTGATTATTAGACCTAATTTTGCGTACGGTCGCCGAAGCGAAATACCGAAACAGGCAAGATTCCATGGCGCATGGCGATTTGGTGGGCCGTGTAGGGATCGAACCTACGACCCGCTGATTAAGAGTCAGCTGCTCTACCAACTGAGCTAACGGCCCAAATCACTATGCACTGCAGCAAACAATCAAATGGGGTGAACGATGGGGCTCGAACCCACGACCACCGGAATCACAATCCGGGGCTCTACCAACTGAGCTACGCTCACCATAACAACGTACCAAACCTCTTTAGTACCAAATTTAGCACCAAATCTTCACTCACATGGTTTGGTCTGGTGCGCCCGGCAGGACTCGAACCTGCTACCCTCGGCTTAGAAGGCCGATGCTCTATCCAGATGAGCTACGGGCGCATAAATACAAGCCCGGCCAAAACCACAGCGCCCAACCAACCATGCCCGGATCTAACAAAAAGTTAGTTAGATGGTCGGGGTAGAGGGATTCGAACCCCCGACATCCTGCTCCCAAAGCAGGCGCGCTACCAGACTGCGCTATACCCCGAACGCATGTGCTGCTGCGCTTATTAGGGCGCTCACAGAAGGAACGCGATGATACGCGCGATGTGCTGGATCGTCAATGCTCTGGCGCACGATTATCCTGGTCATAATCGACGTAACGCCAAGCCACGCCAAAAGCAGCCGCACTCAGAAATGCGCCCACAAGAAAAGTCCCACCCCCCATGGCGCTCCAGGCAAAACCGCTGAACAAACTACCCAGCGCTCCGCCCGCACCAAAACTAAAACTACTGTACAGCGCCTGCCCCCGGCCTTGATAGCGACCAACAAAAAAGTGGTGAATCAGATAGATAGCGGCCACGTGATAGAGCCCAAAGCTGGCCGCGTGGAGCAGTTGTGCGATCAGCAACAGGAACCACTCATCCACATAGAGGCCGATCAATAGCCAACGGATCGTGGTCAACAGCAGACTCAACAACAGCAGCTTACGTGGCCCAACGTGCGTAATCAGCCAACCCGCAACCAGAAAAACAGCAACCTCTGCCACCACCCCCAGCGCCCACAGTTGCCCTGCCAAGCTACGGCTATAGCCGTGATCCTCTAAATAGATGGTGAAAAAAGTGTAGTAAGGACCATGACTTGCCTGCACAAGAAAGCAGGTGAACAACAAACCGAGCACGGCAGGCTGCTTTAGCACACTGCGCAGTGTCTTATGGCCTTCCGCTGCACGAACGCTCGGCTTCTTGTCAGAAACCAGCAGGCTCGCACCCCAAATACCCGCCATCAAAACGACCAGCACGGGCGGCAACAGAGCCATACCATAACGATCCAGCGCCACGCCCAGCAACACCACAGCAACGACAAAGCCAATCGACCCCCAGACGCGCACCACACTATATCGATGCGTATCGTGACCCAAATAGTTAAATGTAGTCGCCTCGATCTGCGGCAGGGTCGCATTCCAAAAAAAGCCGAACAACACCATCACCAGCGCCATCCAGCCAAACCCCTGACCCAACATACCCAGCGCAAACACCACCATCGCCGTGAAAGAGCCGAAGCGCACCAGCGGCATACGCCGCCCGCTGTGATCAGCGATCCACGCCCAAATATTGGGCGACACAATTTTGCTCGCCATCAATAGCGCCAGCAGCGCCCCTATCTGCTGGGCAGAAAAACCGCTGGATTCGAGATAGAGACCCCAATAGGGGATCAGCGCACCAATGGAGGCAAAATAGACAGCATAGAGCCCGGACAAGCGCCAATACGGCATGGAAGAGACGATGTATCGAAATCAGTATGGCGGGAATGAATAGAAGATACAGAAAACGCGCGCGTCAGCGTACATCTCGCTGCGCAGGAATCTGCGGCGTCGAACAGACAACATCGCGATTTTGGGCACGATGGCGAAGCATGTGGTCCATCAACACCAGAGCCATCTTCGCCTCCGCGATCGGCACCGCACGAATACCGACGCAGGGGTCGTGGCGCCCCTCGGTGACGATCTCCACCGGCGCACCATCCACATTGATCGTTTTGCCGGGGATGCGCAGGCTGGAGGTCGGCTTCAGTGCGATACTGGCGACAACATTCTGGCCCGACGAAATACCGCCCAGCACCCCGCCCGCGTGATTGCTCAGAAAACCGTCGGGGCTCAGCTCATCGCGGTGCTCGGTGCCCTTTTGGGTGACGCACTCAAAACCGGCGCCAACCTCCACCCCTTTAACCGCGTTAATCGCCATCAGTGCGTGAGCAAGATCAGCATCGAGGCGATCAAAAATCGGCTCTCCCCATCCTGGCGGTACACCTTCGGCGACCACGGTTACCCGCGCACCGATCGAATCGCCGGATTTGCGCAGCGCATCCATGTAACGCTCCATCTCCGCCACCATGCTCGCATCAGGCGAAAAAAATGGGTTCTGCTCAACCACATCCCAATCAAAAGATTTCGGTCGCAGTGGCCCCAACTGAGCGAGATAAGCGCGCACCGTCACCCCGTAAAATTCAGCCAGATATTTTTTTGCGATCGCCCCAGCGGCCACACGCATCGCCGTCTCCCGAGCCGACGAGCGCCCGCCGCCGCGATAGTCGCGAAAACCATACTTGTGCTGGTAGGTGTAGTCGGCGTGACCGGGGCGGAAGCGGTCCATGATGTCGCTGTAATCTTTAGAGCGCTGATCCGTGTTGTGAATGAGCAATCCGATGGGCGTTCCTGTGGTTTTTCCCGCAAACACGCCGGACAAAATCTGCACCTGATCTGCTTCGCGGCGCTGCGTGGTGTGGCGTGTTTTTCCGGGACGGCGGCGCTCCAGATCACCCTGA
>JAADGQ010000130.1 GCA_013152295.1 Gammaproteobacteria bacterium
CCACAAGATAGACGACGCTACCCATGAGTAGATAGACCGATTCCGGTTCTGACAAGTTAAGAATTGCGTAGATAGCGAAACCCAGGCACACAATCGGCACGCCGAAGAAGAGCAGGGAGAAAGGCCAACAAAATACGTCGATATTGATGCGCTGCATCGCTCTGATTCCCGCAATGGACTCGATGTTGCCGAGCGCGTTCATGATGAATGACGAAAATGCGAAAAAGATACCGGCCATCACGGTGGAAGCAACGGCAGTAGCAATACTTAATTCAAGCATGACAACCTCCTGATTTTTTCTTAGCCAGAAATGGCGACAGATTTACCAATAAAACCGGGCTCGCGTACCGTAAAGAAGAGGGCCTGGGCGACGGATTGACGTGCCACCTTCATCGCTCGCGTTTCGCCCTTCGTTGAGAGAAAGGGAAGCCGAGCAGAATCCCCATCTGTCAGGTGGACCGGTTGGGCGATGGTCCAATCAAGACCGCTACTGCGCACAACCCTCTCCTGTGTCTCGGTGTCTTCAATTTGTGGTTTAAGGATCAACCCGAAGAAGAGCTGATCGGCAAAGCGCAGCAGCCCTTGGGTCTCCCCAACGCCATAGGAGCTCTGTACTATGAGCCGTTGCACATGCTGTTTTTTCATCGCGGCGATGACGTTGCGTGTACCCACGGAGCGGACATCTGCGGGTGTGCCCTTGGCCCCGAAAAAGCGCACGCGAAAGGGATTTTCACTGATGCCCAGGGTGATGATAACCACATCCTGCCCGCGTACCGCCTGATCGAGGTCACCTTGGTTGGTAGCATCGCCATTGATGGTAGCGAGCCGCTCTGAGCTGCTTTCGAGCAGATTTGCGCTGCGCGAGAACGCCGTCACGTTGTGGCCTTCGTGCAAGAGCCTCTCCACAATCGCGCGCCCCGTGCCGCCGGTTGCCCCCACGATCAGAATGTTGAGCGATTCCTCAATCTGACTGCTCTCGCTCTGTGTGGCTTCGTTAGCTTGATTTTTCATGATGATCATCCTTTGATGGATTGATGTAATGTTACTTGACATGATGTCAATTGACTCAATGTAAACCCTAGGCCATGATTGACGTCATGTCAAGCAAAGAATCAGATACGAGAATACGGATATTGGAGGTGACTCTGCGGATGCTCGAAGAGCATCGCGGACGGGGTGTGCGCATGGTGGATATCGCCAAGCGGGCCAACCTCTCCCGTCAGGCGGTCTACCTCCATTTTGCTTCACGCGCGGAGCTTTTGATCGCGACGACGCAGTTTTTGGACCATCGATTGGATTTGGAAACTCGCCTCGCGCCGTCCCGTGCGGCCACATCGGGCATGCAGCGCCTGTCGGCTTATGTGGCGTGTTGGGGCAACTACGTGCCGGAGATCTACGGCGTCGCCAAAGCCCTTCTTCTGCTCAAAGAGAGCGATGCAGCGGCGGCAGCAGCGTGGAACAACCGCATGGCTGCCATGCGTGACGGCTGTCGTGCCGCTGTCGATGCACTGCACGCCGACAGTGCCCTCGCGCTTGAGTGGACGCGGGGTGGCGCCACCGACGCCTTGTGGACAATGTTGTCAGTAGAAAACTGGGAAAACCTTACCGTCGAATGCGGTTGGTCGAATCAACAATATGTCGATCGAATGAAGGTGATGGCGGAGCGGATGCTGGTGAAGCGTTAGGTTGACCCTGCAAAGAAAAAAACCGTGCGCACGGCGCATCCTACAATTTCGTTGAGTTTTTTGTTTGCGGCTCCTGTTGAAGCGCAGCAGAACACCCAAACCGGTGGAACAGCGGTTCTTTTTACTGCGCCGCGCGGTATAATGCGCGCCATTTTTGTGTGGGCTGGCGCGTTTCGCGAATGGCCCCATCCATTCGGCGTTTTTTAGGGCACGATTTTGATCTCTACAGCAAATATCACCATGCAGTTCGGGGCGAAGCCTCTGTTTGAAAATATCTCCGTCAAATTTGGCGAGGGCAATCGCTACGGTCTGATCGGCGCCAACGGCTGTGGCAAGTCGACGTTGATGAAGATTCTTGGCGGCGATCTGGAGCCGTCGGCGGGCAATGTTTCGACCGACCCCAACGAGCGCGTCGGCAAATTGGGGCAGGATCAGTTCGCTTTCGAAGAGGAGACGGTGCTCGACACAGTGATCATGGGGCACCACGAGCTGTGGCAAGTAAAGCAGGAGCGTGACCGCATCTATTCGCTGCCCGATATGAGCGAAGAGGATGGCATGAAGGTCGCCGATCTCGAAGTGGAGTTTGCCGAGCTTGATGGTTACACGGCGGAGTCGCGCGCCGGTGAGCTGCTGTTGGGGGTGGGGATTCCTGTTGAACAGCACAATGGCCCGATGAGTGCGGTGGCGCCGGGCTGGAAGCTGCGTGTGCTGCTCGCCCAGGCGCTGTTTGCGGACCCTGACATTATGCTGTTGGACGAGCCGACCAATAACCTCGACATCAATACCATTCGCTGGTTGGAAGATGTGCTCAACGAGCGTAACTGCACGATGATTATCATCTCCCATGACCGCCACTTTCTGAATAGCGTCTGCACGCACATGGCGGATCTCGACTATGGCGAGCTGCGTCTCTTCCCTGGCAACTACGACGAATATATGTTGGCGGCGACCCAGGCCCGTGAGCGCCTCTACGCAGATAATGCCAAGAAGAAGGCGCAGATTGCTGAACTGCAGAGTTTTGTGGCGCGCTTTTCGGCCAATGCATCGAAAGCAAAGCAGGCGACCTCCCGCGCCCGGCAGATCGACAAAATCAAGTTGGATGAGGTCAAGCCGTCGAGTCGCGTGAATCCCTTTCTTCGCTTTGAGCAGGATAAAAAGCTGTTTCGTCTGGCGCTGGAAGTCGAGGGTTTGAATCACGCCTATGACGGCGAAGCCGAGCTGTTTAACAATTTGGAGCTGACGGTGGCGGTGGGCGAGCGGGTGGCGATTATCGGCCCCAATGGTATCGGCAAAACCACCCTGCTGCGCTGTTTGATGGGTAGTTTAGCGCCTGTTTCCGGTACGGTTAAGTGGTCTGAAAACAGCAATATCGGTTATCTGGCCCAGGACCACGCGGACGACTTTGCCACCGATATGGCACTCATCGACTGGATGGGACAGTGGCGCCAGGAGTGTGATGATGACCAAGCGATTCGCGCGGTGCTGGGGCGTTTGCTGTTCTCCCGCGATGAGATCGGCAAGTCGGTTAAGGTGATCTCCGGTGGTGAGCAGGGGCGCATGCTGTTCGGTAAACTGATGTTGCAACGTGCCAATATCATGCTGCTCGATGAACCGACCAACCATCTCGATATGGAGTCGATCGAATCCCTCAACATGGCGCTGGAGAACTATCCGGGCACGCTGCTGTTTGTCAGCCACGACCGTGAGTTCGTCTCGTCGCTAGCGACGCGCATTATTGAGATGAAGCCTGATGGCATCGTTGACTTTAAGGGCAGCTATGACGAATACCTGCACAGCCAGGGGGTGCAGTAGTCGGCAAACCTGCACGGCACTCGTCGTGAAGCGTGTAACGTGGTAGATTTCCCACCGTTAT
>JAADGQ010000172.1 GCA_013152295.1 Gammaproteobacteria bacterium
ACCAGCATCGGTCGTGCGCCCACCGCTTGCGCTGCTTGTAGATCACGCAGCGAGTCGCCAATGATCGGCACGTTGATGAGGGCCACATGCAGTCGCTTGGCGATCTGCAGCATTAGTCCCGGGCTGGGTTTACGGCATTCGCAGCCGTCGTCGGGACCATGGGGGCAGAAAAAGATCGCCTCCACGTGGCCACCTGCATCGCTGAGCAGCGCGCGCATCTTGCTGTGAATGCGGTTGAGCATACCCACGTCGAACATACCTCGTGCCAGACCGGACTGATTGGTTGCTACCACAACGGTGTAGTGAGCGCGGTTCAGGCGCGCAATTGCCTCCAGACTGCCGGCAATAGGGATCCACTCCTCTGGCGATTTGATGTAAGCATCGGAGTCTTCATTGATGACCCCGTCGCGATCGAGAACAATCAGGCGCATAGCGGAACCATCAGCCCTGCAGGCGAGAGAGATCAGCGACACGAAGAAACAGCAGGCTTAACTGATTAAGCAGCGCCAGCCGGTTGGTGCGCAGCGCAGTGTCGTCACTCATCACCATCACGTCATCGAAAAAACGGTCCACCGGCTCACGCAGCGTCGCCAGGCGTTGCATTGCGTCGCTGTAGCGAGCAGCCGCGAATAGCGGTTCCACCTCATCGGTCAGCATCTTTATCTGCTGCGCTAGCGTTTGCTCGCTCGCCTCGACGAGCACGCCGTGATCCACAATTGCGGGGATCTCTTCTTCGGCCTTTTTCAAAATGTTGCGGATGCGTTTGTTCGCTGCGGCCAGGCTTGACGCTTCGGGCAGATCGCGGAATGCAGTCACGGCGACGACGCGCAGCGCAAAGTCATGAGGGCGCGATGGGCGTGTTGCCAACACCGCATCAAACACGTCAGTTGCAACGGTCTTGTCACGGTAGTAGGCGCGCAGCCGCTCCATCATGAACTCATACAGCCGCGTTGCAGTCTGCTCGCAACGGGTGGCATCGACGCAACCCTGTGCAGCAATACGCTGCAGTGCGCTGTCCAGCAGGGGCGGCAGTGCCAGATCGAGATCGCACTCGATCATAATGCGCAGCACACCCAACGCCGCCCGGCGCAGGGCAAAGGGGTCTTTGTCGCCCGTGGGTACGTTGCCGATGGCAAATATCCCGGCCAGCGTATCGAGCTTGTCGGCGATAGCCAGCGCTTGCCCGGTTACCGACTGCGGCAGCGCATCACCGGCAAAACGCGGTTGGTACTGTTGGTCCAATGCATCGGCAACCTGTTGCTCTTCACCGTCGTGCTGGGCGTAATAGCGCCCCATAACCCCTTGCAGCTCGGGGAACTCGCCGACCATCTCGGTCAACAGGTCGCATTTGCTCAGCTGCGCAGCCCTTGCCGCCAGCGCCCCGTCACCACCCAAAGCGAGCGCGATCTCCTCTGCCAGCGCGCTAACACGCTGCACCTTGTCGTACAGGGTGCCGAGTTTTTTTTGAAAAACCACTTGGCGCAAATTTTCGCAACGCTCAATGAGTGGCACTTTGCGATCTTGCTGCCAGAAAAAGGCGGCGTCGGCCAGACGCGGGCGAATCACCCGCTCGTTGCCGCGCTTGATCTGTTCCGGATCGCTACTGTCGATGTTGGCCACGGTAATAAAGTAGGGCGCCAACGCCCCGCTCTTGTCGATAACGGGAAAATATTTCTGGTGATCCTGCATGCTTGAGATCAGCGCCTCTGATGGCACCTCAAGAAAACGCGCGTCAAACTGACCGCTGAGCGCCACCGGCCACTCCACCAGCGCGCAGACCTCATCCAGTAGCGCCTCATCCAGTAGCGCTCGCTGTCCGAGCTGGTCGGCGATCTGCTGTACCTGCGTGACAATAACCTCACGGCGGCGCTCGACATCGACGATGACGTGAGCCTGTTGCAGAAGGGGCACGTACTCTTGCGCGTTCGCAAAGGTGATCGGATGTGGATGGTGGAAGCGGTGACCACGACTCTGCCGCCCGGTTGGTGTGCCGAGGATTTCGCCGTCAACAACCTGATCCCCAAATAGCAACACAACCCAGTGTACGGGGCGCACAAATTCGGTTTTCAGATTGCCCCAGCGCATTCTCTTTGGGATGGGCAGCTGTGCCAGTGCATTGGCGAAAATATCGACGAGCAGCGTCGTCGTTGCCGCACCGGGCTGGGTTGAACGGAACACCAGCCACTCACCTTTGTCTGTCTGCAAGCGCTCCAGCGCTGTCACATCGACCCCGCAGGAGCGGGCAAATCCCTGTGCTGCAGGTTTTGCGTTACCGGCGTCATCGAAGGCGGCACTCACGGCCGGGCCGCGCCGCTCTTGCTGTTTGTCTGGTTGCGTGGTGGCTAACGCAGAGATGACCAACGCCAGGCGTCGCGGTGTGGCGTAGAGTTTGATCCCTTGATGGGGCAGGCCAGCGTTCTCCAGCCCCTTTTCCACAGCACTGCCGAGAGCATTGCGCAGTGTCTTCAGCGCTTTCGGTGGCAGCTCTTCAGTGCCCAGTTCAAATAGTAGGTCTGCTGTCTGCGCCATCAGCAGCCCTCCTCCGGTGTTTCCACACACAGTGGAAATCCCAACGCCTCGCGACGATCGTAATAGGCTTGTGCCACCGCGCGGGAGAGCTGCCGCACACGTCCAATGAAGCGCGCGCGTTCGGTAACGCTGATGGCGTGGCGGGCATCGAGCAGGTTGAATGTGTGCGATGCCTTGAGCATCAGCTCGTAGGCAGGCAGCGGCAAACCGGCTTCGATGAGCGCGCTGCTTTCACGTTCACAGTGGTCAAACCACTGGAACAGTGCGTCGGTATCTGCATGTTCGAAATTGTAGGCCGACATCTCCACCTCGTTTTGGTGAAAAACGTCGCCGTAGGTCACCGCGCCTTGCGGGCCGTGGGTCCACACCAGATCATAGACGCTCTCTACGCCCTGCAGGTACATGGCAATACGCTCCAGACCGTAGGTGATTTCACCACTGACCGGGCGGCACTCCAAGCCACCCACTTGCTGAAAATAGGTGAATTGGGTCACCTCCATGCCGTTCAGCCAGACCTCCCAGCCTAAACCCCATGCACCGAGCGTTGGGGACTCCCAGTTATCTTCAACGAAGCGAATATCGTGAACGAGCGGATCGATGCCGAGCGCTGTCAGCGACTCCAGGTAGAGCGTCTGTATATTCAGCGGTGAGGGTTTTAGGATGACCTGAAACTGATAGTAGTGTTGCAGGCGGTTGGGGTTTTCACCGTAGCGTCCATCGGTGGGACGGCGAGAAGGCTGCACAAAAGCGGTCCGCCACGGCTCGGGTCCGATGGCGCGCAGGAAAGTGGCGGGATGAAAGGTACCGGCACCTACCTCCATGTCGTACGGCTGCAGTATCACACAGCCCTGATCCGCCCAATACTGCTGCAGCGTTAGAATCAGCTGCTGAAAGCTGATGCCGCTCTCTTTTGTCGCCGCGTTATTCAGACTCTTCTCCAAAGTAAACCCCGATGGTTGCTAGTGGTTTTGCCAAAGGCGGCAGATTATAGCTGCGTCGAAGTTTTTCATAAACCTGAGAAAGCGAAGGGTCAGGCGGTGCAGCGGGTTGTCAGGCACTGAATGCGTCCGACGCATTGGCAACTACTTGGCCACCATGCTTACTGCAACGTTTTTTGGATACCTGCAACAGTACGCACCCAGCCCTCAATTTCTGGCAATTTGCCAGCGGCCTGCTGCGCCTGACGGCGATCCGGGTAGACACCATAGACGACGGGGTAGACAGTCTTGCCATTGCGATCAACACGGAAGATTGCGCTTTTATCTTCGAGCCCCTTGCTCTTGATAAAGGCTATCGCCGATGATTCACGACTGGTGGCGATCAGTTGAATGGTGTAGTAATTGGGGTTTTGATCGAGCAGCCAGACGGCTCCTTCCACGGCTGAAAGCGCTGGCGAAACAGTCGGTACGGGCTGTTTTTCTGCAACCGCAGGTTTTACGGGTTCTGCTTTTACTGGTGCTGGCTCTGCTGCTTTTGCTACAACA
>JAADGQ010000098.1 GCA_013152295.1 Gammaproteobacteria bacterium
CTCGCCGCGATCGGGCTTGGTCGAAAAATTCATCGCGGCGAGGCGCCGCTCCTACGAGGAGTCTGATAACGTAAAGTTAGGGCGCGACAGGGAAGCCATCAACAAGCAACACTTCATCCATGGCCAGTTGACCGGGTCGGGGCTGGGCCGCTTTCAGCGCTCTGCCGATGACGATAAACATGGAGATCAGGTGGTCGTCGGGCAAATTGATCAGTTTGGCAACAGCGTCGAAGTCGAAGCCGACCATCGGGCAGGAGTCATACCCCATTGCCCGTGCCGTGAGCATGACAGTTTGTGCCGCGATGCCGCAGGAGCGTAGGCACTCATCATGTTGAGCCTGCTCATGGTAGCGATAAAATTGATCAATGGTCGGCAGCATGTAGTCGCGCACCTGTTGAGGGGCGTTTGACCAACAGCGTTCGGGGTACCTCCTCCACGCTTTGAGGTCAGCGCATAAGACCAACAGCAGGGAGGCATCCGTCACCTGCTCCTGATCGTGGGCAGCCGTGCGAATTTGTTGTCGCAGTGCCGGGTCGTGAACGGTGACAAAGCGCCAATGCTGGAGATTAAACGCCGTTGGCGAGAGCATCGCCAAGGCGATCAAATGCTGGATTTCAGCTTCTGTCATGCGGTGCTGTGGGTCAAAGTATTTGACTGAGCGGCGTGTTTCAATGGCTGTAAAAGTATCCATGAGATCTTCTTGTGATGTTGGGCTTGCGGCAAGTTTTGGGGTCGCGTCAGAAGCAGAGGGATTATCCCGTCAGCCCCTTTTTTCTCTTTTTCATCCGCTTCTCTTTCTCCTTTTTTTTGCGCTTCTCTTCAACATCGACCTTTGCCCAGTAGGCTTCGCTCATGCGGCAGTCCAGCAACGCCATGGAGCAGACGCCCGCAATGGGTACAAAAATAAACAGATGGCTCATCTCCAGGTTGTCGATATTAAAAAAGATAAAGGCAATGGCCGCCAGTATCGCCACGCATGCGGCCAGTCGTATGGGCAGTATCCATTTGCGGGGCAGCGCGGGCCTGCCCCCTTTTTCAGGTGTTTTTCTCATCAAGGGTTGTCCTGCATCTATTGTGTGAGTTGATGTGTCAGTGCGTAAACTAAGCGCGTGAATAAAGCGTGTAAATAAAGAGAGCTGTTGTTTGTTATGGTTGTTCAGCGTGACTATCGGCCGCTAGCTGCGTGAGGTGATAACCTTTACTACGCAGTAGTTTAAGGAGGCCACTCTCGCCGCCCATGTGCCCGGCGCCGATGACGATAAAGTATGATGCCCCACTTTTTAGCCAGCCATCAATTTTATTGGCCATCTTGATATTGCGCTGGTCCAAAAGACGCGTCATTTGCGCTTTTAGTTCGGGGTGTTGCTCACTGTGGGCCGTCATCAATTGGTAGAGCTTATCTGCATCGCCTTGATACCAGGTGGTGATCATCTCTTCAAGCGCTTCGCTATTGGCGATATCTTTCAGCGTCATGCGCAGCGTGAGATCCTGTATGTCGGCAGGGTCTGCTGCCAGCAGGGCGATCTGCTCTTCGATGCTCTCTAGTTCGACGATCTTTTTCTTGCTGTCACCGTTCGCCAGATCAATAAAATGTTTGTCGATACCCGATAGCGGGTTGTAGCCGAACTGTATGATCGCTTGCATCGACAGTTGCAAGCCAACCATCCACGGTCGCAGTGTGTTGAACATCGCCATGGGCGTGTTGCTTTTGTTCAAGTGCTCTTTTAATTGTTGAGCGGTCTCTACCGAGAGCTCACTGTCGAGCGTGCGTCCGTCATCATACGAGCCATATTGCATCATCAGTGAACGCATTTGGTAGGGGTCGGTGGTTGTAATATCGACCTCCACAGCAAGCTGGTCACTGCGCTGAAATGCGTGCTCAATAGCAGGGTCAAGCGGATACATCTCATCTTTCATGACATGTATCGAGCCCAAGAGGTAGGAGGGCTCATTTTTTTTGCGGGGCTGCGCCTGTTCGTGCGCGGCTTCGATCTGCCACAAAAACAGCCGCGTGTTTTCCGTTGCTGTAGTTGCCGTAGTTACTGTCGTCGTTGCGTGAACGTAGTCGCTGCCGATAAAGAGCAGAGTCCACACAAACAACATGGCTAGCGGTGGCTTGAACTGTTTCGACATGGATGAAGTCCTTAATGACACATAGTGGCTGCGCCCAGGTCACTACGCCGCTGCTGGCGAGCAATTTTCATGGGCCGATACGGGGTATGGTACAGTTTTGGCAATTTTTTAAAAAACCTGGCATAAAAATATGACACTAAAAAGAAGGTTATTGGTAGCCTTGGCTGCGTTGTTCATCGTTGTGGCAGATACGGTGGTTGCCGGCGAGGAGGAGCAGTGGGAGCAGGTGGTGGATCAGGTAGCCAGCGCGGTGTTGTCGATTCGTGTCGATGCGACTCGTGCCTTCGATACCGAATGGAACAGTTCGACTCAGGCTACGGGCTTTATCGTCGATGCCGAAAAGGGCATCGTGCTGACCAATCGCCACGTCGTCCAGCCAGGCCCGGTGATTGCCACCGGTGGTTTTCTCAATCGCGAAGAGGTGGAGCTGCGTCCCATCTATCGCGATCCGGTGCATGACTTCGGCTTTTATCAATATGATCCCAAAGCGCTCTCTTTTAATAACCCGGCGCAGCTTACGCTAAAGCCTGGTCTGGTGCAGATCGGTAAAGAGATCCGCGTCATTGGTAACGATGGCGGGGAGCAGTTGTCGATTCTGGTCGGCACTATCGCCCGTCTTGACCGCGAAGCACCACGTTACGGGCGTGGTGGTTACAACGATTTCAATACCTACTATATACAGGCCGCGTCAGGTATCAGCGGTGGCTCATCCGGTTCGCCAGTGGTCGATATCAATGGCAACGTCATTGCGTTAGGCGCGGGCGCGAGCCGTAAAAATGCGGCCAGTTTTTTCCTGCCTCTGGATCGGGTCGCGCGGGCGCTGAAGTACGTGCGCGAAGGCCAGCCGGTGCCGCGCGGTACGTTGCAGACCACCTTTCTCCACCAACCCTTTGATGAGCTGCGTCGCCTCGGTCTATCGCTTGCGTCGGAGGCGGCGGCTCGCGAGGGCTTTCCTCAGGGGGTCGGACTGTTGATCGTCTCTCAGGTGATCCCCGGCTCTCCTGCGGAGGGCGTGTTACAGCCGGGTGATGTGTTGTTGCGCGTAGAGGATGAGATGATCTTCTCCTTCATCCAGCTCGACAGAATCTGGGACAGCCACGTTGGTGGCGAGATTACATTGCAGCTTGAGCGCGGCGGGCAGCCGTTAGAGGTCACACTGCCGGTGCAGGATCTACATGCTATTACGCCCGATAGCTATATCGAATTCGGCGATGCGGTGGTGCACAATCTCTCGTACCAGCAGGCGCGCAACTACAATGTGCCCGTGAGTGGCGTCTATGTGGCCATTCCGGGATATGTGTTGGGCAATGAAGCGATTTCACGCGGCACGGTGATTACGGCACTGAACAACACGCCAACACAAACACTGGATGCGTTCGAGGCGATTCTCGA
>JAADGQ010000030.1 GCA_013152295.1 Gammaproteobacteria bacterium
ACATCCACCGCCCCTTCCCAATACTGCACGGAGAGAAGCATCTCCTGATTGGGCTGGATCGCTTTGACGCTTAAATCCAGGTTATATTTCGCTAGTTGCAGTCGCCAGTGAATCGGGTAGGCGGTTTGGGTTTTAGGGCTTTGCCATTTATCTTCGATAGTCAGTTTTACATCGTCACGAGTCAGCCGAGTCACGGTGCCGTCAGCGGCCACTAAGCTGCCTGTGCTAAATGGATCGGTCGAGCCATCTTTGTTGCGCAGGCGATAGAACATCAGGTCGCGACCATCGCTGAGCTGCAGCGCAAACCAATCCCACCCCGCTTGATTTTCGCCCAGTGCAGAGGTGGACCATTCGCGATCCAGCCAGCTGTTGCCATCCACTGTGAACGATTCGCCATCAATGGTGATGGTGCCGTGTGTTGGCATGTGGGTCATTGAGTAGTAGTAGGAGGCATTGCCAGGATCGGCACTTTTTTGGCTGAGCCCACGATCACCCTGAAGTACGATCGGTTTGTCGCTGTTTAGGGTGAATGCGATACTGACATTTTCTGCGGTGGCATTAAGAGTCAGTGGTAAAAATTCATTGGCTGACCCCTCGATGCGCCACTGCTCTAACCAGACTTTAAAGGGTTGGTTTTCGTTCGATGATTGCGCACCGGCAAGACCAAGAGCTGCGCGGGAAAAACGTTCAAAACTGTGAAATTGACTGTTTTTATGATCCGTGAGTGCAAAGTGGCCCATATACACTTCGCTACTGCCCCACGCCGATTCGCGCACCGCTGTGTCTGCGACGAGCCCTACCCGAAAGAGGGTCAGCTGATAACCAAAACGACGGCCCTGCTCTGTTTCAAGGTTGCCGGTGACATACCACCACTCGGTTTTATAGTCGGGGTGTGGGCCGTGATCCAGTGGAAAACTAAACGTACGTGGCTTCAATACGCGTTTAAATCCATCCTCTTCATCGCTCATCGCCTCAAGCATGTCGATGTTATCAGTGGTGGCTGATTCACGTAGGGCATCGTCATCATTACTGCACCCGGTCAGTATCAGTAGCGCGAAAATGGCGATTGCAACGAAACCTTTTATTACACTGTTTTTCATGCCCTATTCACCACGTAGCGCCAAAGCCGGGCGGGTGCGCGCCATGCGGTAAGCGGGATAGAGTCCGGCGGCGATGGATGCAATCAGCGCTAATAACAGTGCTGCGATCAGCTGTGAAAAGTCGAGGCTCATCTCCATACTCCAGCCAAATGAGCGGCGATTGATGACATGTATCAGCACCGCTGATAACAAAATGCCTAACGGCAGTGCAATGATGCCGATAAGCAGACCGATCAGTCCCGTTTCGCTAATCACCAGTTGGCGCAATTCGCCGGGTGTTAAACCCGTGGCACGTAACATGGCGAACTCGCGTGCGCGCTCCAGCTGCAATGCCATTAACGCAGACAAAATCCCGACAAACGCAACAAAAACGGTGAGTATGCGCAGTACTTCTGTAATCGCAAAGGTACGGTCAAAAACCGTTAACGTGGCTTCACGAATGCCCTTTTTAGTGGTAATCGAGAGTGGTGAGTCGGTTGGCAGCATTTGTCGCAACTGTTTTACGAGCCTCTCTTCACCACTGTTTCCCTTGTCTTTTTCTTCTAAATAGAGACCAATGCTACTGATACCGGCATCGCGCCAATAGTGTTGATAGTTGTCGAGAGCAATCACCACGCGGCCACGCTCGGAGGCGTAGTCGGAGTAGACGCCAACGATGTCGAACGTCTGTTGGCCGAGCAGTGTCGGCAGTTGAATTTTATCTCCGGCGGAAAGCTTATGGCGGTAAGCGTACGGCTCTGAAATGATCGCAGCGGGGCTGGTGCTAAAAGATTGCCATGCGCGCTCTTGCTCACCTTCGATGAGGGTAAACGCCTCAAGACTCTTTTCAGGCAGATCAAATGCAAGCAGTTCGATTTCGCCACTGCTGGTTTGCAATACGGTTCGTCGTGCTTTGGAGATATATTTAACCTGATCAAGCTGTGTGATGCGCTCAATGAGGGCTGCATCCATGTTTGAGAGTGCCACATGACGATCAATGCCCGGTACGGCAATATAGACATCAGCACGCATGCTTTGTGTGATCCAGCTATCTACCGCACCGCGAAAACTGTCGATCATCACGGTCACGCCCAGTGTGGTTGCAACGGCAACTGTTAGCGCCGCCATGGCAACCGAGGTGCGGCTGAGGGAGCGCGATACACTGTGCAACGCCATGTGGCCTTTGAGCCCGAATAGTCGACCGAGCACACTGCGCAGATGGGTCGTCATCCACGCGACGGTTTGTGGCACGAGCAGGCTGTAACCGATGACCAACATAAACAGTCCGCCAAAACTGAGCACCAAACTGCGCTCGGAAAACAGTAACACCAGCAGACCCGCAGCGGTAATCCATAGTCCAAGGCGGGCCAGGCGCGGTAATATTTTCAGGGTTTTCGATTCGAGCTGCATGCGCTGCATGGCGAGCTGCGGCACGATAGTGAGTGCTTCTCTTGCGGGTAAGACGGCAGCGAGCAGTGTCGCGCCCAACCCCAGGGCCATGCCTTTAATAATGGATGCAAAACTGACAGAGAGCGCGGCGCTGTCGCTGCCGTTGTAGAGATCACTGACCGTACGTGTCACTAGCTCTAACAAACCGTAGCCGAGCAAAATACCGAGTAGCAGACCCAACACAGTGCCAACGATACCCAATAAAATCGCTTCAGCGTAGATGATCCACGACAGTTCTTTGCCGGTCACGCCCAGCACACGCAGCACCGCAAACATCTCGCGCCGCTGCACCACCGAAAAACTGATGCCGTTGTAGATGATAAATAGCCCCACCATCAACGCGAGCAGACTCATGGCCGTGAGATTGGTGCGAAACGCGCGGGTCATCTGCGACAGTGCACTGTTACTGCTCTGCACCGAAATAATCTGCGCACCTGCAGGCAGCGATTGTTCAATACGTGACAACAGGGCCGTGCCACGATCATCTTCGCCAATAATCAGTTCGATGCGGCTCAGATGTTGCGGCAGTGCCAACACCTCTTGAGCCGTCGCGATATCCATCAGCAACAGATTATCCAGCGCCTGCATGGTTTTACTGTCGGTTATTGGAATATAACCGATCAGGGTCAGGGATTGATCACGGCTGCCGAGGCGTAAATTTAGCGAGTCGCCGATTCCCAGACCCAATGCACGGGCTCTGTTCTCGGCGATCAGTGTGGTGCCCGGCTCGGTCAGCAGGCGGGTGAGCAGATCGCCGTTATCCGGGCGACCTCTTTCAGCATCAGGTTCGTTGCGGGTGTTTGTAAACGACGCGGCTGAAAAATCACGGAAGGGCATCTCTGAAAAACTGTCCGTGCCCATGAGCTTAAACGAGTAGCCAGGATAGTCTCGCGCGACGCCGTGACCTTCAATGATGGGTGTGGATTGTTGCGCGCCAAACTTGAGGCGCAGATCCACAAAATAGCTTTCGTGCAAGCCTGTTGG
>JAADGQ010000089.1 GCA_013152295.1 Gammaproteobacteria bacterium
GGACACTCCATAGGTTAGACCCCAAGATTACTTGAGGTAATGTGTCCGGGATAGTCTAATCACTTCAAATGGTTATTTTCGTGTTTTGCAACAACAAATTAACCAGATACGCCGCTTCTTTTCAACTCCTCAAACACCAGATTCTGTTATAACTCCACTTCACATACAGCTGCACTGATCTGGCATGCTTAGGTGTGAAAATTGTCGATTAGAATTTTGAAGATCATCAAGGACGCAAGTATTGCAAATTGAAATAGTAACAACTCAAAATGAGAACTTGAACGAAACTGGATTTGGAACTCTCAAGGCTTGCCTTAGTGTGTTTGATTCTATCGAAAGGATAGGGTATGACGTAAAATTAAACATATGCAAATCTAAACGAGACTTGGAGGGTATTGTCAAGAAAAAACCAGATTTAGTTATTTTGGCCGTAAAATATATTTCACTTCAAAATGGGAATAATGTTTGGTTGAGTGAATATTTTTCTAGGCATGGAATTAATTTCACAGGCTCATCAAGAGATGTGTTGAGGTTTGACTCCAATAAAATTAGTGCGAAATTATATTTATCAAATAAAGGTATTAAAACTGCAAAATATTTTACAGCAATTCCCGAGCAATACCGGTGTGCAAGTGAACTTCCGGTTAAATTTCCGTTATTTTTAAAACCGACAGATGCAGCAAATGGAAATGGAATTGACGATTTCTCATTCGTGACAAATTTTTCGGAGTTTGAAAGTAAAGTATTGTCGTTACATAACAGATTTAGTACTACTATTTTGGCAGAAGAATATTTGGATGGGCGTGAGTTTACAGTCTCAATAATAAATAAGCCAAATAACGAACTAATAATTTCTCCTATCGAAATAGTCCCACCAGAATCAAAAAATGGACTTAGAATTTTAGGGCAAAAGGTAAAAAATGATGATTCAGAAGAGCTGAAATTAATTGAAGATGATGAAGTAAAAAATAAAGTGATAAATCTTGCTATTAATTCGTTCTTGACTTTAGGTGTGAGGGACTTTGGCAGAATAGATATTAGAGCTAATAAAGCAGGAGATTACTTTTTTATTGAAGCTAACTTGGTTCCAGGTATGACATACGGTTCTAGCTATTTTCCTAAATCCTGTGAAATTGAGCGTGCACTAACCTATGATGAAGTCATCCAACTAATGTTGGAAAGCGGGCTTAGTAGAACTAAACCAAAAATACCACCTAATAATTGCATAAACGCGGACTGTTGAAAGCGTCGCGAGACTGGAGACTGTAATTTTTTCTGTGTAATTGTCTATCATTAGCGCCCTCATGGGAAAAGGATAGATAGCAATGAAAACGGAAAACCTGCAAGCCATCGCGGAAGGTGTCAATCTCACAGGCTGCAATAGAGCAACCCATAAACCACTGACAAACCGCCTCATGACACAAAACATCGACACGCTGATCCACGCCCGCTGGATAGAGCCCCATGACATGGTTTATCACCACTACGCCATCGCCGTGCACGATGGGCGCATCCTTGAGCTGCTGCCGAGTAGTGATGCTGACTCCAAATACCGCGCAGACAGTACCCAGCGCCTCGACGATCACGCGCTCATCCCCGGTCTGATCAATGCGCACACTCATGCATCGATGTCGCTGTTTCGCGGTCTGGCCGATGACCTGCCGCTGATGGAGTGGCTCAACGACCACATCTGGCCCGCCGAGAGTGCGTGGGTCAATCGCGACTTCGTGCGCGACGGCACGCGGCTGGCCATCGCCGAGATGCTGCGCGGCGGCACCACCTGTTTCAGCGACATGTATTTCTACCCCGATGAGGCCGCGCGCACGGCGTCGCAATGCGGCATGCGCATGATCGCGGGGCTGATCGTCATTGACTTTCCCACGGCATGGGCGAGCAATGCCGAGGAGTATTTGAGCAAAGGGTTGGCAGTGCACGACGACTTCCGCCACGATCCGCTGATCCACACCGCCTTTGCACCGCACGCGCCCTATACGGTCTCCGACGAGCCGTGGCGCAAACTCTGCACGCTGGCCGAAGAGCTGGATATCCCGATCCACACCCACGCGCACGAAACTGCCGACGAGATCGGCCAGAGTCACGAACACCACGGCGAACGACCGCTGCAGCGACTGCACAAGCTGGGCGTTGTCTCACCACGCCTTGCTGCGGCGCATATGGTGCATCTCGATGATGATGAGATCAGCGCATTCGTGGCTGCCGGTGCCAGCGTGCTGCACTGCCCCGAATCCAACCTGAAACTGGCCAGCGGCTTCTGCCCGGTGCAGAAGATCATTGCGGCCGGTGGCAACGTCGCCCTCGGCACCGACGGCGCGGCAAGTAATAACGATCTCGACATGTTCGGCGAAATGCGCAGCGCCGCCCTGCTCGCCAAAGCCGTCGCCAGCGACGCCAGCGCACTGCCTGCCGCCACTGCGTTGCAGATGGCCACCCTCAATGGCGCGCGTGCCTACGGCCTCGAAAACGAGACCGGCTCGCTGGTCGCAGGCAAAGCCGCCGACATCGTCGCCGTCAACCTGGGCGCCCTCGAAAGCCAACCCCTCTACCACCCCATCTCACAACTGGTCTACGCCAGCGGCCGCCACATGGTTAGGCAGGCAGCTACTCAAAGCGCGTGCACTCACCACGCTCGATGAAAACGCCATCAAACAGAGTGCGCGACGCTGGGGTGAGCAGATACAGCGTAAAGACGAGGCGTCGTCTTAGGCGGCATCAAACGAAGATAGAGCAGAGACCAACCATGTCAGAGACAACCACCATCAACGTCGATCCCCATGAAATTGCCAAATTTGAAGCGCTGGCTTCGCGCTGGTGGGACAGAGAGAGCGAGTTCAAGCCGCTGCACGATATCAATCCGCTGCGTCTCGGTTATATCGAAAAACAGAGCGGCGGTCTGGCGGGCAAAAAGGTGCTTGATGTCGGCTGCGGCGGGGGTATTTTGAGTGAAGGTATGGCCAGTGCGAGCGCAACAGTGACGGGTATTGATCTGGGTGAAGCGCCGCTGTCGGTGGCTAAACTGCACCTGCTCGAATCGGGACTTGAGGTGGACTACCAGAACATTGCCGCAGAAGCGTTTGCCGAGCAGAACCCGGCAACCTTCGATGTAGTCACCTGCATGGAGATGCTTGAACATGTGCCTGACCCCGCATCGATCATTGGCGCTTGTGCACGGTTGGTCAAACCGGATGGACACCTGTTTTTTTCAACCATTAACCGCAATCCAAAATCCTACCTGTTTGCCATTCTTGGCGCTGAATACGTGCTTAAAATGCTGCCCAAGGGTACTCACGAATACCGCCGTTTTATTCGGCCTGCGGAGCTCGGGCAGTGGTTACGTGAGCACCACCTTAAACTCGACAACCTCACCGGCATGAGTTACAACCCGATCAGTGGACACTACTGGCTGGGGCGCGATGTGAGCGTCAACTATGTTGCGCATGCTGTCATGCGCAAAACTTGACCTCTGACCAACCTGCTCGGCCACTGAAAAGCGTGACACTACCTGTCGACACCGTGCTTTTCGATCTCGATGGCACTCTCGCAGACACCGCACGTGACCTCGCTGCGGCATTGAATAGCGTGCTTGAAGAGGAGCAGCGCGCTCCCCTCCCCTTCGCGCAGATCCGCCCCCATGTCTCAAACGGTGCCGCAGCTTTAATAACCTTCGGCTTCGGCACAGGGCTCGACGCACAGAGCCCCCACTTCACTCAACTGCGCCAACGACTGGTGGATATCTACGCCTCTCGTTTGACCGAAGAGACCACGCTGTTCCCTGGCATGGGGTCACTGCTGGAATATATTGAACAACACGGCATGAAATGGGGCATTGTCACCAACAAGCCCGCATTTCTCACCGAGCCATTAATGGATCAGCTCGGTTTGAGCGCACGTTGCTGCTGTATCGTCAGTGGTGACAGCACTGCAAATCGCAAGCCCCACCCCGAACCGTTACTATATGCCTGCCGCCTCGCCGCCAGCCGTGCGCCACACTGCGTCTATATCGGTGACGCAGAGCGCGATATTCAGGCAGGGCGACGGGCCGGCATGAGAACAATCGTTGCATTGTTCGGCTACATCGATGCCAATGACACGCCATCGAATTGGGGTGCTGACTATCTGGTTCAGGCGCCACACGAGATTCAGCCGTGGCTCACCAAACAGAGCACGAACAACCCGGCGCTGTAACAGCAAATCTGCACAAGTAAAGCCAGTAAAACGTTACGGGTGTATATTGCGTCACGAGGAGAGAGCAGACATACACCGATGAAGAGACTGCAACGGAAAATATCAACCAAACAGTGGGCGCTGATGGCGCTGTCTGCCATCCTGCTATTGGCTCTGTTCGCCTACACTACCCAGCAACCACAACACGTTATGCCGGACGAGCCAGCTGTTGCCGAGCTGACACCATCATCGCTACGACTCGATGAACCCGCAGCATTCGAGCAGCAGATCAAGCCTGTTTTGGAGCGACGCTGCGTGGTTTGCCACGGCTGCTACGACGCACCTTGTCAGTTGAAGCTCTCCTCCATTGCCGGTCTGCAGCGCGGCGCCAGCAAAGAGCGCATCTACGAACCGAAACGCATCACTGCGATGCAGCCGACACGCCTGTTCATCGACGCTAAAAACAGTGCACAGTGGCGCTCCCTTGGTTTCTCTGCGGTGCTGAATGAGGGGCAGAAAAATCCGCAAAGTAATCTGGAAAACTCGGTGTTATACCACCTGCTGCGCCTGAAAAAGCAGCACCCACAACCGGGGATGAGGAAACTACCAAAGAGCTTTAGCCTGGAGCTCAATCGAAAGCAGAGCTGCCCGACGCTTAAAACGGTGGGGGCGTTCGCTCAAAAACACCCCCTATGGGGCATGCCCTACGCGATGCCCAATCTATCCGAACCCGAATACCAAACGCTTGTTTCGTGGCTGGCCCAAGGTTCGCCCACACCGCCACCGCCTAGCCCCTCCAGCGTCGTGGTGCCACAGCTAGAAGAGTGGGAGCGTTTTCTCAATCAGCCCTCGAAAAAGCAGCGCCTGGTCAGCCGCTATCTTTACGAACACCTGTTCCATGCGCACATCCACTTTGCGGAATCAGCAACGCGCGAGTTCTATCGTCTGGTGCGCTCGACCACACCACCGGGAACAGCCATTGATGAAATGGCAACGACACTACCCTATGGCGATCCGGGAGCTGCGCCGTTTTACTACCGACTACTCAAATACGAACCGAGCATTGTCGCCAAAAGCCACATTGTCTATGAGTTCTCCGCAGCGCGCATGCAACGTTACCGGGAGCTTTTTCTGACACCCGACTACACTGTGGAGCAATTGCCATCCTACGCGCCAGAGATCGCATCCAATCCATTCAAAGTTTTTGCTGCTATACCTGCACTATCGCGCTACCGCTTTCTGCTCGACGAGGCGCACTTCTTTATTGAAGGTTTCATCAAGGGGCCTGTGTGTCGTGGACAGATCGCTCTGGATGTAATTGAAGATCAGTTCTGGGTGATGTTTTTTGATCCAAACCAACCGATCATTACCAACAGCGCCCAATTCATCGGCGAGATGGCCGATGCGTTAAAAGTGCCTGCCGATGGCGGTAGTAATCTGGAGCTGATCCGCATCTGGACCGATTACTGGAAAGGCCAGCGCCGCTACATGGAACGTAAGCAGGCGTGGTTTAAAACCATCGGCACACACGACCTGGGTCATGCCATGAATTTTATTTGGGACGGCGATGGCACTAACCCCAATGCAGCGTTAACTGTCTTCCGCCATTTTGATAGCGGCTCGGTGGCTTACGGACTGGTCGGCAAAAACCCGGATACCGCCTGGGTGATCGACTACCCGCTCTTTGAACGCATCCACTACCTGTTGGTCGCTGGCTTCAATGTGTTTGGCAATATCAGCCATCGCCTCAGCACAAGAGTCTACATGGACTTTCTGCGCATGGAGGGCGAGGACTATTTTCTGGCCTTTCTGCCCGCCAACCGACGCAAAGCGATTCGTGATACCTGGTACGTTGGCCAACGCGACACCATTGACGAACTCTTTTCTGCGCCACAAGAGTGGTTA
>JAADGQ010000018.1 GCA_013152295.1 Gammaproteobacteria bacterium
CATGCGCACGCCCATCGCCTCCATACCTGGCACCAAACGTATCGTATCGTGGTTGCCAAGGATGCCGTAGACCGGACCACTGAGGTGCGTGCGCACTAATGCCAGTGCGTTCAGCGCGGCCTCAAAGCAACCGTAGGTTCTGCCCCGATAGTCACCTGTGAGCACACAGAGGTCATACTGCAGGCCTCGAACAGATTCGATCAACTGATGGGGAAAATCGTGACGCATATCGAGATGCAGGTCACTGAGGTGCAAGATCCGATACCCTTCAAACGCGGCGGGCAAGCCGCGCACAACAAGATCATGCTCACGCAGCCGCAGGTCCAGCGCATTGCGCTGACCACGACGATACAGGCCAACCAGCCGCAGGCTGTTGCGGATAAACGCGTGAACCGAATACCAGTTCTCCAGATGAAAAAAACCGAAGCTCTGGCCAAACAGCTTTGCCTCAAAGGCCTCTTCGATACCCAGCCGTTGGCGCAGGTGCAGTGCACCGACGCGCGCCTCCAGCGCAGCACGCATCTTTTCATCCAAATGGCTATCGACAAAATCGCGGGACGGCATAGCGCAGGCACTAATTAATCCGCATCACGATCCGCTCTCTGCTGCTCCATGAGCTGCTGCGCGGTCAAACGTTCGGGAACCTGTATCGACTCGCTGGCGCCTTGAGTGTCGGGTCCCAACAATATGGCAATCCAGCGCGTCTGCTCACTGCTATCGAGTGCAATCTTCAAAGTGATAGTCAGCGGCACCGACAAAAACATACCCACAGGCCCCAAAATCCACCCCCAAAAAATCAGCGACAGAAACACCACCAGACTGGAGAGACCCAGGCCAATCCCCATAAAACGCGGCTCGATGAAGTTGCCCACCACATTGTTCACTACCAAATAACCCACCGCCACCCACAATGCGTGGCTCCCATCCAGCTGCACCACAGCCAGCAGAACAACCGGCACAGCGGCGATAATCGAGCCGATGTTCGGCACATAGTTTAGAAAGAACGCCAACATCGCCCACAGCAGCGGGTAATCCACCCCCAAAAAGAGCAGCCAGAGATAGATCACAACAGCCGTTAGCAGGCTGGTCGCCGTTTTGATCGCGAGATAGCGATTAACTTTGTCACTAAAATCCCGGAAATGGCCGACCGAACTGGATGACTCACCGAACGCGGCACGCAGTTTGTTGGGGAAACCGGACGCCTCAAACAGCATAAAGAGCACGGTTAGCAAAATCAGAAAAGCGTTGCCAAAGATACCGCCCAAGCTGTTGAGCAGTTTGGCCATCAGACCGAAGGCGACGGCGGGATCTAACAGTTGCAGCAGCTGCGTATCGGTGACAGCAACGCCCCACTCCGCGGCCCATTGGTTGAGCGCAATCAGCTCGGTCTCGAAGCGTGCCTGGTATGCGGGCAGATTCTGACTGAAATCGTTGACCGAAGCGCCAACAACAGAACCCACAAACACCGCAACAGCGACCACCACAGCGGCCACTATCAACATGGCCAACGCTTTGGGCAGCCCGCGCTGCTCCAACCAAAACAGTGGTGGCGCACTGATAATGGCGAGAAAGATCGCCAGCAGAAACGGCACAATGATCGGCTGCGCCGCTTGCATGCCTGCAACCACAACCACAAAAGCGGCCGCTGAAAGCAGCGCGGGAGGACGGCTCAACCTGTTCGGCATAACAACTTGAAGATATACAGCAGAGTGCCGCCAGTCAGAACGCGCGACCTGGCGGTGACATCCCACATCAGTCGCGCAGCGCGTTAAATGTGTTGACGGCCCAAGCCAGAGTCACGCCCGCAAACACGATCAACACCACAAGCCCTTTGGCGTAGAGGCCCAACTCAATATCGCCAACCAGCACCGCGCGCACCGACTCTACCGCGTAGTTGATCGGGTTGACCAGCGAGATATTTTGAATCCAGGTGGGCATAAACGCTGCGGGAACCATCGCTGTGGAGAAAAACATCAGCGGTAGCGTCATCAAATTACCGATCATCACCAGCGGCTCTTCACGCTGCAACGCGATCGCAAACCCGTTGGACAGCGCCGCAAATGCGACGGCCAAAAAAAACACGATCAACATGCCGAGCAGCAGATAGAACGGATTCAACGTGATCGAGGCGCCGAACAGCGCAGCAACGATAAGGATAATGAGAACCTGCAGCACCACCTGTACCGCCGAGTGCAGAATACGGCTCAACACAATCGAAACCCGTGACACCGGAGAGACCAGCATGCGATCCACCGTGCCCGCCGTGATCTCTCGCAGCAGGCTGACACCGGACCAGGAGGAGCCAAACAGCACCGTCATAATCAGCACGCCGGGAATGAAATAGTCGATATAACTGTCTGTCGGAAAGCCCGGCAGCTGCGCCATATTTTTGAACAGTGAGCCAAAAATCACCAGCCAGATCAGCGGTTGAATCAGTGTAAAGAGTGACCACATGGGCATCCTGATGGTGATGCGCATATATTTACCGAATAAGTGCCATGTATCAGCTAACATGCCGGTTCCTTTTATAATTGTGTGACTAAATTGTGTGACTAGCGAATAGTTTGGTAGCTTGAGTGTTGTCTGGATATTACCCGGATATACGCAAGGCATTTAGACATAGCATCACTTTCCGTCTTTGCGATTGTCGCCCCCACTGCCATCCTTGCTCCAGTCGCCTTTACCCCACTCACCCTGCCCCCATTGACCACTGCCAGCGTCGTCGCCCTGTTTCCACTCGCTCTGCTGCGGCCACGGCTGCTCAGCCGCGCCATCGGTCGATTGCGCGACGCTCGGCTTCTCTTTGCTACCCTCATTACTGCCTTCATTAGCTTCGGCTTCGCCGCTACTGCCATCAGTGAGAGATGCATCACCACCGGCATCATCCTCTTGCTGATCCCACTGCTTGCTCCATTTACCACCACCGCCACCTTTGCCTGCCCACTGCTTCCACCACTCGTCGGCGCCCTCTTCTTCATTGCTCTCAAAGCTAGTACCGGTGTGAATCAGGTAGACATCGTCAAGGCTGGGCTGCGACAGAGAGAGTGACTTGATAACAACCCCGTTGTCGGCTGCCGCCTGCGCAATGCGCGCGACGCTCGCCGAACCATTCTCGACGTAGAGACGCAGCTTGTTGCCCTCCCAAACTTTCTCTTTAATAAAATCCTGCTCCCCCAGCGCATTGGCCGCAGCCTGGGTCGCTGGCTCACTGTTTTCAAATTCGAGAATAACGGAGTCACCCTTAACTCCGCTCTTGAGCTCCTCAGGCGTACCGACAACGCGGATCTTTCCGGCACAGATAATCGACACGCGATGCGAGAGGTTGTCCGCCTCCTCCAGATAGTGCGTCGTCAACAAGATGGTCAGACCAAGCTCTTTGTTGAGCTTTTCGATATACGCCCACAACATTTTGCGGCTCTTGATATCGAGACCAAGCGTCGGCTCATCGAGAAAGACCAGCTGCGGCCGGTGGATCAATGCGGTCGCGATATCCAGCTTGCGACGCATACCACCTGAGTAGGTTGAGACCAAACGATCAAGTGCCTCGTTAAGATCGAAGTAGCTGGCCAGCTCATCGATACGTGCTTTGATATCGTTGGTCGTCATGCGGTACATGCGGCCTTGCAGCATCATGTTTTCGCGCCCGGTCAGCAGATAGTCAACGCCGGTCTGCTGTGCGACCACGCCGATAGACTGACGCACTTTTTCACCGTCGCTATCCACATTGTAGCCCGCGCTGATCACCTCTCCGGCATCAAAACCACTGAGTGTAGAGAGCACCCGGATCGCGGTCGTCTTGCCCGCGCCGTTAGGCCCCAACAGCGCCATAATCTCACCAGACTCGACCTCAAGATCAAGACCATCAAGCGCCTTCGTCCCGGACGCAAAAACTTTAGTTAACCCTTTAACTCGTATCATAAAAAATAGTCTCAGTAGTGCATCATACAGTTACTTTTCGCGCCACAAAGCAGGACGCGCTCCAGGGGCCTTGCTTATCAGCTTGAACCGATCCAAAGCAAAATCGGCCAATGCAGAGGGATTATGAAGTGACGAAGCCGCACTTCTCCCCCTAATCCGCTTTCAGAAAAACTTTGCAGTATATAGGATCTTTTATCCGCTATCATACGTGCCATGCGAGTCTTGGGAATAGAAACTTCGTGCGATGAGAGCGCTGTAGCGATCTACGATTCAGAGCAGGGGCTGCTCGGTCATGATCTCTACAGCCAGGCTGGCATGCACGCGCAATATGGCGGCGTGGTGCCTGAACTCGCCTCGCGGGACCACGTGCGCAAACTAGTGCCGCTGATCAAACAGCTGCTAGAGCGCACCGCAACCTGTGCCGCCGAGATCGATGGCGTCGCATACACCGCCGGACCTGGGTTGGTGGGTGCACTGCTGGTGGGCGCCAGCGTCGGGCGTAGCCTGGCGTGGAGCTGGAACGTGCCCGCCGTGGCCGTGCACCATCTCGAAGGCCATATCCTGGCGCCCATGCTTGAACAAAACCGGCCAGCATTCCCTTTTCTCGCACTACTGGTCTCGGGGGGGCACACGCAGCTCATCCGCGCCGATGGCGTTGGCCGTTATCGTATTATCGGCGACACACTCGACGACTCCGCTGGCGAAGCGTTTGATAAAACCGCCAAGCTGCTCGGACTCAGCTACCCCGGTGGTCCAGAGTTAGCGCGTCTGGCAGAGCAAGGTAACCAGAGCCGCTTTCGCTTCCCCCGCCCAATGACGAACCGCCCCGGGCTGGACTTCAGCTTCAGCGGCTTAAAGACCTTTGCGGCCAATACCGTTCGCGAGCAAGATGATGACCCGCAGACCCGCGCCGATATTGCCCATGCATTTCAACAGGCCGTAGTGGAGACACTGGTCATCAAGTGCAGACGCGCACTGCAGCAGACCGGCTTAACACGGCTCGTTGTTGCCGGTGGCGTCAGCGCTAACCGCCAACTGCGCATCCGGCTGCGCGAAACGGCCACCCAGCTCGGCAGCGAAGTCTTTTATCCAGGTATGGAGTTCTGCACTGACAACGGCGCCATGATCGCTTACGCAGGCTGGTTACGTCTCAAAGCGGGCGAGCAAGAACCCCTCGCTTTTGCCGCCAAAGCGCGCTGGCCACTCAATGCGCTGGCAAACAACACCGACGAACAGTTAACAGGCTGTTGAAAAAAAGAAAAACCGACCACGGAGCAACTCCGTGATCGGTCTGTTGGTTGCGCTCTATCAGGGACTCGCTACCCCGTTATTGGGTCACGACCTGAGGCCACTCGCCGTTGATTTGGTAGACCGTATTGGAGGCATGACCCACCGTATGCACGTTGACGACAATATTCCTGTGTCGCTCACCATCGTAGACCCACTCGCGAGCCGCCCGCACTTCGCAACCCAAACGATCCTCAGAGCACGGTGCAATTTGATCAATCTTCAACACAAACGACTTTTCAACCGCCTTTTTGATCGCAGCCAACTGCTCTTGAGAGAGGTTCAGACCACCCAGCCAACCCGCTGATGAGAGGTTAACAACGTTGGGGCCTGGATCGGCAGCAACGACCTCCTCGTCAAGAGCAACCACCTCCGCGTCGGCAGACTCTGCTTCAACAGCAGGTTCTGACTCGGCAACCGCCTCTTCTGCAGGCGCTGACACTTCAGGCTCAGGATCGGCGGCAGCCACATCCACTTGAGCAACCTCTTCAACCGCTGGCGCCTCTTCGGCGGCTTGCTCATCCTCTTTTGGACCGTTACTGGCGCAGCCAAAAAGTAATACTGTGATTAAAACACCCAACCATTTCAAACGCATAGATTCCCCCTCCTCAAACATCATAATAATTATTTTTTGCACAACGGTATATGTACCAACCACCAGTCGGAAGCACATCGAGCAGCGATTGTAATACGGAAAAGGGATTTAGCAAACGCGCCCTAGCTACGGTACTCGGCGTTAATGCGCACATAGTCGTAGGATAGGTCACAAGTCCAAATTTCAGCCTGTGCAGTCCCCCGACCCAACGCGATATCAATGACCAGCTCATTTTGCACCATTGCGGCCACGCCCGCTTGCTCCCGGTAATCCGCAGCCAAGCCGCCGTCGCGCACGACAAACAGATCCCCCAAGCGGATGGAGACCTTGCTCACATCAAGTGCGGACACACCAGCACGGCCTACTGCGGCCAGAATCCGCCCCCAGTTGGGATCGCTCGCAAAGAGCGCCGTCTTGACCAGCGGTGAGTGCGCCACCGTATAGGCCACCTGGCGGCACTCCTGCTTGTCCAGCCCCGCGCTGACCCGAACCGTAACAAACTTGGTCGCCCCCTCGCCATCACGAACAATCGCCTGCGCCAACTCACGGCAGACCTCATATACCGCACGCTCCAGCAGTGCGTAACTTTCACTCTGCGCGGTGTCGATCAGCGGGGCGCCACTCTTTCCGGTGGCGATCAACACACAGGCGTCGTTGGTCGAGGTGTCACCGTCCACGGTAATACTGTTGAAGGTCTCGGCAACCGCGCTCGTCAAACAGTGCTGCAGCAGTGGGGCAGCGATCTCTGCATCGGTTGCGATATAGGCCAGCATCGTTGCCATATCGGGCCGGATCATCCCGGAGCCTTTGGCGATACCACTCACAACCACCCGCTGTCCTGCGATCTGAATCTGCCGCGACGCCGACTTCGGCACGGTGTCAGTGGTCATAATGCCTTCAGCAGCAGCGCCCCAGCCACCTTCAACCAGCGCACCGTGCAGCGCTGGAATGGCAGCCTCGATGACATCGACAGGCAGCAGCTCGCCGATAACACCGGTAGAAAACGGCAGCACCTGCTCTGCTTCGCAATCAGCGTAGTGGGCCACAGCTTCTATGCAGGCACGTGCGTCGGCCATCCCACGACCACCGGTACCGGCGTTGGCATTGCCGCTATTGACCAGCAGGTAACGGGGTGCACTTTTAGAGAGGCCATCACGAGCAACCGTCACCGGCGCCGCGCAAAATGCATTCTGCGTAAAGACAGCCGCACAATGCGCCTGCTCGCACAGTTCGATCAACACCAGATCGAGCGCCCCATTTTTTTTGATGCCTGCGCTCACTGCGCTCAGGCGCACGCCGCGCACAACGGATATCTCGCTCAAAACCACACTCCCAAATGACTGCCAAACCAACGGCAGTAAAAAATCTGTGAACTATTCTGGCTAACGCTCTGCTATGGATCGGTGTAGAATTGGCCGCTCAAATCAGACCTCGTAAAAAAACCGTTCTCAAGCAGATAGTCAACGCTTCATGTCACCGTCATCAAAACCTAACACACCTGCCCCTCACCCAGCTCCCGACTTTAACAATCACCAAGCCTTGGCGTATCGTTACGAAGACGAAATCAGTCTGATTGACTTATGGCTGGTGCTGGTGCGCCGCAGGCTAACAATTTTTACCGTGGCAGCGCTACTCTCAACAGCAGGGCTACTCTATGCGCTGCTCTCGCCCTCGACCTACCTCTATTCGACGGTCATCGAAACGGGGACGGTGGTCAACGACAATGGCATGATTATGCCGGTGGAGTCCCCCAGCGCCCTGCTCACAAAGGTCAAGCGCGCCTACATCCCCCAAGTATTGCACAACGCCAACAGCAAAGACGATGAGCAACGCTACGACCTCGATGCCTCGATCCCCAAAGAGAGTGGACTGATTGTGCTTGAGGCAAAAGGAGCTGTTTCAGAGCGAGATATCTACATGGCGCTGCTCACTGACGTTACCCGGCTCGCCGCCCAAGACCACAAAGAGACCCAAAACGTCACCCGTGGCCACCTCGAGAGGGAGTTAGCCGATGAGAACATCACGCTAGCCAGCCTGCTCGATGAAGCCACGCTGAACGTTGAGAAGAGCAAACTGGAAAACGAACTCCAGTCAGCGCGTTTAACCCTTGCCGAGATAAGAGACCCCAACAATCAACGCCTTCCAATCGATGTGCTGGAAATTGAAAAAGAGAACGCCAAGCTCACACTCAATAGCCTAAAGGATCAACACACGTTGATTAAAGCCAAAATCAGCCGAGAGGGTGAAACAGCGCAGCTGATCAAAAAACAGATTACCGACCTGCAAGAACAAATCGCACAGGCTCTGCAACACCGCCAACGAGGTACGACTGAGGCCACGGATGAAGCACGAGCGATGACGCTGTTGATGATCAGCAACGAAATTCAGCAGAACCGCAACCATTTGGCGGAACTCGAAGAGCGCCTTTACGTTGAGCTGGAAGACAAAAAAGAGGAGCTGCAAAAAAACCTGGCAGATAACGCTCGCAGACAGACAGTCCAGCAGAAAAGTATCGCGTTAATCGAGAGGCAGATACAGAAGGCCGCCGCCGACAACCTGCGTCTGGCTGAAAAACAGCAGCCCGCCATTGATGAGATCGAGTCTGAACTGACAAAACTGAGCGCCGACCAAAAACATCAAATCGCTCGTCAGAGACAAGTCATTAAAGAGCTGGAGAATCGCGTCGCCAACATCAGAGAGACGCGCGCAGTCGCGTCACCAATGCAGTCGCTGCTACCCGTCGGCCCCAGCAAAATCCTAATCGTTGCGCTATCGCTCATTGTCGGCTTGATGCTGGGGATCTTTGTAGCGTTTATACGGGAATTTTTGAGCAAAGCCAGCCAGCAGACGAAGAAAACGCTCGCTGTCCAATAAGCCTGTTTTCAGGTGAAGACAGGCTTAACTATGTTTTAGCTACGAAGGCCAGAGTTCAATATTTTTCCTGTCTGCGGCTTCACCACTTCAGCTAAGCTTGCCGTGGCACTGCTTGTATTTTTTGCCTGAACCACAAGAGCATGGGTCGTTACGACCGACTTTCCGCCCTTCGCGCACATAGGGCTTATGATCGTCACCACCCTCTTCGGCTGCCTGGCTATCCAGAGCGCTGGCAGCCTCGTCATGCTGATAGTTCAATGATGCACTGGAGCGGCGCTGCTCATCCACCGCATCCACATCCTCCTGCGCACGCACCTGCACCTTGGAGAGAATGCCAACAACCTCTCGCTTGATCCGGTCGAGCAGCATCACAAACATCTCATAGGATTCACGCTTGTACTCTTGCTTGGGGTTTTTCTGGGCATAACCGCGCAGATGAATACCCTGGCGCAGGTGGTCCATGGCCGCCAAGTGGTCCTTCCAGAGTGAGTCCAGCACCTGCAACATAATCGCCTTCTCGAAATGGCGCATCACCTCGCTGCCAGCAGCGACCTCCTTCGCCTTATAGGCCGCATCCACTTCACTATGTATACGCTCACGTAGCGTCTCTTCGTGCAGATCATCATCGGCCTCCAGCCAGCCGGCGACATCAAGCGACAAACCGAACTCGTGCTCCAGCGCCTTCTGCAGACCAGGCACATCCCACAGCTCGTCAAGGCTCTGCGGCGGGATATGCTCATCGATCAGCGCGGTCAATGTGTCATTGCGCATCGACTCGATGATATCGGTGATGTCGTCGCTGGCCATCAACTCATTGCGTTGCTCGTAGATAACTTTGCGTTGATCGTTGGCCACATCGTCAAATTCAAGCAAATTCTTGCGAATATCAAAGTTGTGCCCCTCAACTTTGCGCTGGGCATTTTCGATCGCTTTGCTGACCCACGGATGCTCAATGGCCTCACCCTCTTCAAGGCCCAGTTTCTGCATCAGGGAGCCAACACGCTCCGATGCGAAGATACGCATCAAGCTATCTTCAAGAGAGAGATAGAAACGACTGGAACCAGGGTCACCCTGGCGACCAGAGCGGCCACGTAACTGGTTATCGATGCGCCGCGACTCATTGCGCTCGGTACCAATGATGTGCAACCCACCAACGCTAATAACCTGATCGTGACGCGCCTGCCATGCCTCTTTAGTGCGAGCAGCCTTCTCTTCACTGACATTTTTTAGCGCGGCCAGCTCCACTTCGAGATTGCCTCCGAGAACAATGTCCGTGCCACGACCAGCCATATTGGTCGCAATCGTCACCGTGCCCGGACAGCCCGCCTGCGCCACCACCTGGGCCTCGCGCTGATGGTGCTTGGCATTTAACACCTGATGCTTAATACCAACTTTCTTCAGTAACCCGGACAGATGCTCGGAACTCTCGATGGATGCAGTACCCACCAGCACCGGCTGACCGCGCTTCTGACAATCCGTGATATCTATCACGATGGCATCAAATTTTTCGCGAGCCGTCAGGTAGATGGAGTCAGCAAAATCTTCACGAACCATCGGCATATTGGTTGGAATCACCAACACTTCAAGACCATAAATCTGCTGAAATTCATACGCCTCAGTATCTGCGGTGCCAGTCATCCCCGACAGTTTTTCATACAACCTGAAGTAGTTTTGGAAGGTGATGGAAGCGAGCGTCTGGTTCTCATTTTTGATCTCCACCCCCTCTTTGGCTTCCACCGCTTGATGCAAGCCTTCCGACCAGCGCCGCCCTGGCATCGAGCGCCCCGTAAACTCATCAACAATCACGATCTCGTTATTCTGAACCAGGTAGTGCACATCGCGCTGATATAGCGTGTGTGCACGTAGCGCCGCATTGAGGTGATGCATCTTGCTGATGTTGGCTGTGTCGTACAGGCTTTCGCCCTCGACCATAATGCCTGCGTCCACCAACAGCTGCTCCACACTCTGGTGGCCCTGCTCGGTCAGATGGGCCTGGCGCGCCTTCTCATCCACACTGTAGTCACCCGGACCTTCGCCCTCTTCATCCTCCGGTCCCTGCTCCTGTTGCACCAGCTTGGGAATCAGCTTATCCACCTTGCGATACAACTCAGAACTGTCTTCCGCAGGCCCGGAGATAATCAGCGGCGTGCGCGCCTCATCAATCAGGATCGAGTCCACTTCATCGATGATCGCGAAACAGAGGTCACGCTGCACCCGGTCTTCGCTGCTAAATGCCATATTGTCGCGCAGGTAGTCGAAGCCAAACTCATTGTTGGTTCCGTAGGTAATGTCCGCAGCATAAGCGTCCTTCTTCGCCGCATGGTCCTGCCCGGATAAAATCACCCCGACACGCATATCCAAAAATTCATAGAGTGGCTTCATCCAGTTGGCATCACGCTCAGCCAGGTAGTCGTTGACCGTCACCACATGCGTGCCTCGGCCAGCCAGTGCGTTAACGTAGGCTGCAAGAGTCGCCATCAGCGTCTTCCCTTCACCGGTGCGCATCTCGGCGATCTTGCCGTCATTGAGCACCATTGCGCCAATCAACTGCACATCGTAATGGCGCATCCCCATGACGCGTTTACCTGCCTCACGAACCACTGCAAAAGCTTCTGGCAGCAGCGTCTCCAGTGAGTCGTCCTGCTTCAGCCGTTGCCGAAACTCATCGGTTTTTGCACGCAGCTCCGCGTCGCTCAGCTCAGCATAGTTGGCTTCCAACTCACTAATCTGTGTAACAACCTTGTTCAACCGCTTCAGAGAGCGCTCATTGCGGCTACCAAAAATCTTGCTGAAAAATCCACTGGCCATAAAATTAGCTACAACTCGGCAAAAGTAATCAAAATTAAACAGAAAAAACCGCTACGCAGGCGTGCGGTCTAACTGTATCATTGCGCCACCGCCAAACCTGACTCTACCGATCCAGTTCAAGCGCGGTCACATAAAACGGGGAGCCCCGCATGAAAAAGAACTACCCCAAATCCCTTAAAAGTCTAATGTCAGATCGCTCCGGCACGCTCAACACGCTCATCCAGCGCGCCCAATCATTACAACAGATGACCGAAGCACTGCACCTGTGCCTGCCAACCCCGGCACATGCCCACTGCGTCGCCGCCAACTATCAGAAAAGAACGCTGATTCTACTCTGCGACACACCCGCGTGGACAAGCAAAATACGCTACCACTCACCCGTCATACTCAAGCACATGAGACAGCAGCTGCGCGGCCTGCAATCGGTGCGCATCAAAACCAGACCACGGCAAACACCGCTGCCTGTTCGTCAACGACTAAGGAGAGCTCGCTGCTCAGTAGCAACCAGCCGCATCATCAGCCGCGGCGCACAGAGCATTCACGATGAAGCACTGAGAACGGCGCTACTGCGCCTGGCTGAACGGGTAAGCTGCGCCGCAACAAGCCGGCGCTAGTCTCTCCAAAGGCAGTCCCTTCAAGCGGGCTATTAAAGAACAAACAGCAGGTGCTTCACTTAGACAGCTTCAGCCAGCTCCGCAGCTTGTACGAATAGAATCGGTGCCGGCTCATCATCCTCGAAAGTAACCATCTCCCATGAGGCCTCATCGGCCATCAGCGCGCGCAATAGACGGTTATTCAACTCGTGCCCTGATTTATGCCCACTGAACGCACCGATCAAGCTACGCCCCAACAGGTAGAGGTCGCCGATCGCATCAAGCATCTTGTGCTTAACAAACTCATCCTCGTAACGCAGACCATCTTCGTTAACAACGCACTGCTCGCCGACTACCACGGCATTATCAAAACTGGCGCCCAACGCCAGCTTCTTTTCACGCAACATTTCAACATCACGCATAAAACCAAATGTCCGCGCCCGGCTAACCTCCTTCACAAATGAAGTCGATGAAAAATCCACTACGGCCTGCTGGGTACACCCCTCGAACGCGGGGTGATCGAAGTCGATGGTAAACGACACCTTAAAGCCATCAAATGGCTCAAATTTCGCCCACTTATCCCCATCACTGACCACAATCGGTTTCTTGATACGAATAAAGCATTTCGCAGCCTCCTGCTCTTCAATACCAGCGGACTGAATAAGAAAGACAAAAGGCCCGGCACTGCCATCCATGATAGGAACTTCAGGCGCAGTCAGATCAACATAGGCGTTATCGACGCCCAAGCCAGCAAATGCCGAAAGCAGATGCTCAACGGTAGAGACACCAACGCCATCCACCTCCAACGCTGTTGACAACCGCGTGTCACTGACATTTTCCGGACGGGCCGGTATCTCCACCGGCTCTGCCAGATCAACCCGCCGGAAAATAATACCCGCATCAATCGGCGCCGGGCGCAGCGTCAAATAGATCTTCTCCGCCGAGTGCAAACCGATCCCGGTCGCCCTTATCACATTTTTCAGTGTCCGTTGTTTAATCATCAGCGAACTCACCTCTGCTTGTCTGCTTGAATTGACTTCAGCCAAAAAATGCGCAAGATATTAGCACAGCCGAGGGAGGGAGGCATAGCGAACCCCGCACAGACAAAGCGCGGTTGACCTGCTCCCAACTCAGCAGATCAACCTCACAGCCCTGACCCTTGCGTTACCAGCAATCAGTCGGCCTGTCGGCGTAAAAATGCTGGAATTTCAAGGTAATCAATGTCTGCATCCTGCAACGGTACTGCTGCACGGGCAGCGAGCGGTGTCTGGCCTGGGCTCATTCGCGCGCCCATCTTCTGGCTTTGCTCCGCAACATTGCGATTAACAATGGGCAGCTCATATTTCTCGTAGTCAACTTCACCGTTTTTGGTGCGGTGCATCATTTTCACTTTAGGCGAAGAGGCACTCTGTTTCAGAGCCTGACTCAACCCGGTCGCCACCACCGTCACACGCAACTCATCGGTCATATCCGGCTCAATCACAGTACCGACAACCACGGTAGCATCTTCTGAAGCAAATGCTTTGATGGTATTGCCCACCTCTTCGAACTCGCCGATACCCAGATCCATACCCGCAGTAACGTTAACCAAAATACCCTGCGCGCCAGACAGATTCACATCTTCGAGCAGCGGGCTGGATACTGCACCTTCAGCCGCTTCCCGCGCACGATCATCGCCTGTGGCAGCACCGGTACCCATCATCGCCAAACCCATTTCAGACATCACGGCACGTACATCCGCGAAATCCACGTTAATCAAACCAGGGCGAGTGATCAACTCTGAGATACCCTGCACCGCGCCTAACAACACATCGTTGGCCGCTTTAAAAGCATCCAGCAACGACATGTTTTTACCCAAGACACTCAACAGTTTGTCGTTGGGAATGGTGATCAGCGAATCGACATATTTAGAGAGCTCTTCAATACCTTGCTCTGCAACCAACGCGCGCTTTTTACCCTCAAACGGGAACGGCTTGGTCACGACAGCCACGGTCAGAATGCCCATCTCTTTGGCAGTCTGAGCTACGACTGGCGCTCCCCCGGTACCCGTACCGCCACCCATGCCAGCGGTGATGAACACCATATCCACGCCTTCAAGAAGTTCGCTGATGCGCTCACGGTCTTCCAGCGCAGAGTCACGGCCAATTTCAGGGTCAGCCCCGGCACCCAAGCCATTGGTGATTTTACCGCCCAGCTGCAACACTGTACCTGCGCAGGATTTGGCCAATGCCTGGGCATCCGTATTGGCGGTCACGAACTCCACGCCATCGAGTTCCGCCGCGACCATATGATCGACCGCGTTACCACCACCACCACCGACACCGATAACCTTGATGACCGCACTCTGACCGTTATCTATCAATTCAAACATGACTCACTCCTCACTTAAATTTAATGTCCCAACAAACCCGCATTGCAGAAAATCACCACTCCGTCCCGCTAGGCGCGCTGAATGCGCACGCCCGGTCCTGTCAAAAATTACCCTGAAACCAGCTTTTCATTCGCTCCCAGATTCCCTTCGAGCCTCCCGATGCTCTAACCTCAGTTGTTGATTCATTCCGGTGCTGATGACCAAACATCAGCAGACCCACACCCGTGGCATAGATCGGACTGCGCACCACATCAACCAAACCATGCACGTGTTGAGGCACACCTAAACGAACCGGCATGTGAAACACCTCTTCCGCCAACTCCACGGCACCTTCAACCTTTGAACTGCCGCCGGTGAGCACGATGCCAGCCGTCACCAACTCTTCGAAACCACTGCGCCGCAGCTCTGCCTGAATCAGCATCATCAACTCTTCGTAGCGCGGCTCAATCACCTCAGCCAGCGTGTGGCGAGCAAGACGGCGTGGTGGACGCTCGCCAATGCTGGGCACTTCGATAGTCTCCTCAACATTGGCCAACTGGGTCAGCGCACAGCCATATTTGATCTTGATCTCTTCAGCGTGTTTGGTCGGCGTGCGCAGCGCCACAGCAATATCGTTGGTCACCTGATCACCAGCGATGGGGATCACTGCGGTATGGCGTATCGCGCCGTCGGTGAACACCGCGATATCGGTGGTACCACCGCCGATATCGACAAGGCAGACGCCCAGCTCTCGCTCATCTTCAGTCAGCACCGCTTTGCTCGACGCCAACTGTTCGAGGATGATGTCGTCCACTTCGAGCCCACAACGACGCACGCATTTAATAATGTTTTGCGCAGCACTCGCCGCGCCCGTCACCAGATGCACCTTGGCCTCCAGGCGCACGCCGGACATCCCCACCGGCTCGCGAATGCCATCTTGCTCATCGATGATGAACTCCTGTGGCAAGACGTGAAATATCTTCTGATCAGCTGGTACCGCCACCGCCCGCGCCGCATCAATCACTCGATCAACGTCATTCACGGTCACCTCCTTGTCACGAATGGCAACGATACCGTGGGAGTTGAGGCTGCGAATGTGGCTGCCGGCAATACCGGCAAAAACGGAGTGGATCTGGCAACCAGCCATCAGCTCCGCCTCCTCCACCGCACGCTGAATCGATTGCACGGTAGAACCGAGGTTGACCACGACGCCGCGCTTCAACCCCCGTGACGGGTGGGAGCCGATACCCAACACATCCAGCGTACCCTCCGGACCCACTTCGCAGACAATGGCGACCACCTTTGAGGTGCCGATATCGAGGCCGACTATCAGATCTTTTTCAGTTCGCTTTGACATGCCTTTCATCCAATCCCGTTCAATAGAAGCTCTTGATCTGCGGAGTCGCTCCAACGCACAGAGAAACCGCTGCTATAACGCAGATCGATCCGTTCGATCCGCACCGCCCGTCGTGCCAACACTTGGGGGTAAAAACGCACAAACCGCTGCACTCGCTGCTCGCTATCCAGCCGCCCCAACATCAACGTAATGCCATTATTCAGCTCGACACGCCACGAGCGTCGCGCATCCTGTACCAGGCGAACGATCTTCAACGCCAGCGGCGCTAGCAGCTGGGTCATTTTTCGGTAGCTCTCCACCATCTGCAGCTCGCTGTTATCAGGCCCCTCAATGCGCGGCAACTGGCGCAGCGCGTCTGACAATTGCAGCGGCGCAAACGGTTCGCCGTAGTCGTTAAGCAGAGCACTCTCGCCCCAACGCACAAACGCACTATTTTCTGTCAGTGCGACGTGCAGCGCATCTGGCCACACCCGGCGCACCGACACCGAACGCACCCACGGCAGTGCAAGCAGATCGGCGTACACGGCATCCACATCCAATGCCAAAAAACCGGACTGCGTATGCTCTGCCACCACCGCCCGAACCTGCGCGGCGGGCACACGATGAAACTCACCATCCACGTGCACCGTGGTCAACGGCATGGTGCGCGGGTCGGCGAGGCGCATACCGGCCCAGGCAACGGCTGCCAGCAGCAGTGCTGCCACCAATCCAACGATCAGCTGCCGCGCATCTATGTGGCGCTGGGTGCTCGCCTCAGGAATCTTACGATTTGTCTTTTTTCTCTCTCTGCGCCACATAAATTTTTTACCGTCACTGGCACTCACAACGTGGTTGCCAAAATCCTCATCACCAGCTCGTCAAACCCAATACCTGCCGCCTTGGCCGCCATCGGCACCAGGCTGTGATCGGTCATACCCGGCACGGTATTGACCTCAATAAACCAGGGCGCGCCGTGTGCATCGCAGATAAAATCAACACGCCCCCAACCCTTTGCGCCGGTCGTTTCAAAGGCGCGCAGTGCCACTGCTTGCAGACGCTGCTCCTGCTCGTCCGAAAGTCCGCTCGGGCAGTAAAAACGCGTATCTTCGGCAACATATTTGGCATCGTAATCGTAAAAATCCCGCGCTGTTTCGATGCGAATCAGCGGCAGTACACGACCGACCAGCACGGCTGCGGTGTACTCTTTACCCTCAATCCACTGCTCGGCAATAACGCCTTCGTCGTAGTGCCGCGCCGCTCGCCACGCGCTGGCGAGCTGATTCGCTGCGGTTACTTTGCTCATCCCCAGGCTCGACCCCTCCTGGGCCGGTTTGACGATAATGGGCAACCCCAGGTCACGCACAACCGCCTCGCTATCACTCGCCTCGTGCAATGACAACCAGCGTGGCGTGGGCACACCCATGCCCATCCATAACGCTTTGCAGCGCGGCTTATCCATACTCAGTGCGGAGCCCAACACGGCGCTGCCGGTGTAAGGCAGGCCCAGTGTCTGCAGCGCCCCCTGAATCACACCATCTTCGCCGCCACGCCCGTGCAACATGATAAAGGCACGATCAAACCCTGCGCGCTGCAGCTGCGCAATAACAGGCTGGGCGCTATCAACCACATGCGCATCAACTGCGCTGCGGCACAGCGCTGCGGCAACATCGCGCCCGCTATTCAGCGATATCTCGCGCTCGGCAGAGCAACCGCCACACAGCACCGCAACTTTGCCAAATTGCACTGGCTCAACTGCCGTTTTTTCTGCCAACTTTTCCACAGCCCTTTTTTCAAGCAGGCTCACGAGCGCTCACCCAGCTTGTGACCGACGATGCACACCTCTGTTTTGAGGCGAACACCGTGCTGCTCGAATACGGCTTGCGCCACAAACTCGATCAACGCTTCGATATCACCTGCCGTCGCGGATGCCCCACGAGTCACGATAAAGTTGGCGTGTTTGCTCGACACGCAGGCACCACCAATGCAGTAGCCCTTTAAACCACACGCTTCAATCAGGCGTCCGGCGTAGTCACCAGGCGGATTGCGGAACACCGAACCGCAGCTCGCTTCACCCATCGGTTGCGTTGCCGCGCGCCTCTCCAGCATCTCTTTGATGCGCACCGTCGCGCTACTGTCACTGCTGCGTTGCAGCTCGATCTGGGCGGCCACAAACCACTCCCGCTGCGGACCCTGCACACTGCGGTAGGCAATACGATAATCTTCGGGCGCGCGACGGCGGCGCGTGCCCGACTCGTCAATGGTCTCCACCGTTCTCACCAACGGCCAAATCTCGCCGCCAAAGGCACCTGCATTCATCGCCAGAGCGCCGCCAAGCGTGCCGGGAATTCCCGCTAAAAACTCTGCGCCGGTCAATTGATTGCGCGCACAAAAACGCGCCAGTTTGGGACAGGCGACACCTGCCTCGACGTAGACCA
>JAADGQ010000067.1 GCA_013152295.1 Gammaproteobacteria bacterium
GCCGACAGACTCGGCTGCAAAAAAGGGGAAGAGATCGGCTTCGCGACGCTCATGGGCAGCTCCGGAAAGAGAGGTTATGGCAGCGGAACACGCTCCAGCAGCGTCGAGATAACGTGATCTGCGCTGATGCCTTCGGCCTCCGCCTCAAAAGAGAGCAGAATACGATGGCGCAACACCTCGTGAGCAACGGCGTGCACATCTTCAGGCGAGACATAATCGCGTCCATCCAGCCACGCATGAGCGCGGGCACAACGGTCCATCGCAATAGTCGCGCGCGGGCTAGCACCGTAACGCAGCCACAAAGCGAGGTCATCACCGTAATCAGCCGCATGACGCGTCGCCATGATGAGCTGCAACAGATACTGCTCCAACGGCTCGGAGAGGTGTTGATTCAACACCTGCTGGCGTGCAGAGAAAACCACCTGCTGATCGAGCGGCTCCACCTGCCGTTCACTGGTACGCCCATCGACGGTGCGGGCCTCTTCGCGCACCAGATGCAGAATCGCCTGCTCCGCATGCAGATCCGGATAGTCCACCTTGATGTGCATGAGAAAACGGTCAAGCTGCGCCTCGGGCAGCGGATAGGTGCCCTCCTGCTCGATGGGGTTCTGTGTCGCCATCACCAAAAACAGATGTGGCAGCGGGTAGGTGACACGCCCCACTGTCACCTGCCGCTCGCCCATCGCTTCCAGCAGTGCTGACTGCACCTTCGCCGGAGCGCGGTTGATCTCGTCCGCCAGCAACAGGTTATGAAAAATCGGCCCCTGCTGAAAATTAAAGGAGCCATCTTGGGGGCGGTAAATCTCGGTACCGGTCAGATCGGCAGGCAGCAGATCAGGGGTGAATTGAACGCGATGAAAATCACCCTCAATAGCACTGGCCAACGCCTTGATCGCGGTGGTTTTAGCCAACCCCGGCGCACCCTCCACCAGCAGATGACCATCAGCCAGCAGGGCGATCAACAGGCTGTTGACCAATGACTCCTGACCGATAATTTGTTGATTAAGGTGATTTTTTAACTGTGAAAAAGCGTGTTGCTCAGGCATTGTTTTTAGCGTCTATCGAAATCCATACGTTTGAAAAAGACACTCGCCTCTGGCAAAAAGTTCACTGCCCAATCCCGCTAAAATGGGGAACACCGAAGACGAACGCGGGGAGCATAATGCAAAAACCACCCGCACATCCAGATGTGCGGGTGGTTTGAATCAGAAGTGGTGCCGTTTGGATGCAGCGCGGCTGCGCAGTGTTTACTTGACGGCTTTCAGCTCTTTCAGGTCGTCTTGAAACTGGCCGGAAACTCCCTTTTTATCCGATTTCGCTGACTGTTTTTCAACCACTACCGCCGGTTTGCCTAACTCTTTCTTGGCTGGGTTTACCTCCAGCAACGGCTGCTCGGACTTAAGCTTTGACTCTCCCTCGAAAATACCGTTGCGCTCAATAACTAGCTCTTTCGCGGTCACTTTACCGGTGACCTTACCACCGGGCAGCACCTCAATGATGTCACCATGCAAACCACCATCGCAATGGCCGCTTACAGTGATGTGTTTGGCATAGAAATCCCCGGTAGCAACACCGGTTTTACCAATGGTGATGGCGCTATCCGCATGAATGATGCCATCAAACTTGCCATCAATATGGAGATTACACTCGATCTCAATTTCGCCCGTTATTTTTGTGCCGTTTGCAATAACTGTGGTGGCGAAAGAGACATTTGATGCGTGACTGCTTGAATTAAATAGTCCCATTTTACCTTTTTCTCCGCTTTAAAGATGTCTTCGTATTTTTGCATATTCCAACGTATGAAGTTCAGCGGGTCCAACGCTTTCTGCAAATAGCGTAACTCATAGTGCAAATGCGGGCCATTGCTCAAGCCGCTGTTGCCTGAGTAGGCGACCAAATCCCCCTTTCTGACAAAGGTGCCATGGCGAACAACAAACTTCTTAAGGTGCCCATATAGTGTCTTGAACCCGTAGTTGTGGCTAATAATCAACAAGTTGCCATAACCACTATTCTTATGATAGCCCGAATACTCCACCACGCCGTCAGCAGTAGCATAGACAGGCGTTTTCATTTTAGCGCGGAGATCGATCCCAAGATGGGCTTTCTTTTTCCCAGTGATAGGGTGCACACGCAAACCATAGCGGTCAGTAATCGTGACATCACTCACCGGCGCCCCGCTGGGGATATTTTGAAAGATGAAGTTCTTCTGGGCTGATGTCAACGTCACCAGTTTGAGCCGATCCTGAATATCGCTGTTCTCCTGGGGCTTCAAGCCAACAATTTCTTCAATATCCTCCAGTTTGACGGCAATATCGTCCAGCTCCTCTATCTTGTGCGAAATATCCGCTTTAAGATGCGTATTCTCATCATATAGGCCATTGAATTTTTTCTTTAGCTCTCCATTGTATGAATCGAGGTGAAACATCTCCATCGATAACATGGCGATAGTACTGAAGCTACCCACCGCAAAAACAATCACTGCGGCCGCCGCATACAATAGATACAGCCTAAATCGTTTATGGGTCGTATAATGCCGGGCACCGGATGCATCAGTAACTGTAATCGTGATTCTGTCTTTCATGGTATTTTCAAAAATCGTGATAGCAAAATTTAAAGACCGCAGCCCTTCTATAAATCAGCGAGTTAGCGCGGCGAGGTGTGGCCAAGCAGCTATCAGTATCGGCATAATACTACACGCATCTTTAATATCAATGAATCTGCAGAGGGAATTCTGCTCCCAAACCACCGTTGGGTAGATAATACAGCGGAGCCTTTAACACGATGTTGCTGTATGCCCCAAAATGATGGTGTAAAATTTTAAAAATCGCAGCAAGGACACTGTAAAAAAACAATGCCAGACAATCTCGAAAATGAGCAACAGAATGCACCGGCCACTGTCTATCTCAAAGATTACACGGCGCCCGCTTTTGCCATTCACTCGGTAGAACTCAATTTTGACCTGCATGAAACGCACACCCGCGTTAACACCCGCCTCGAAATGGAGCGTCACAGTCAAACAGAACCGTTGGTGCTCGACGGCCAGGCGCTGGAGTTGCGCCACATCGCGGTTGATGGTCGTCCCCTTGGCAAACAGGAATACCGTCAGGATGACGAGTCGCTGACGCTGTTCAATCTGCCCGACTGTTTCGTGCTGGAGATTGAAACTCGCATCAAACCGCAAGACAACACCGCGCTGGAGGGACTCTATAAATCGAGCGCGATGTTCTGCACCCAGTGCGAAGCCGAAGGTTTCCGCAAAATCACCTACTATCTCGACCGCCCCGATGTAATGGCACGTTTTACAACCACCATTGAAGCGGACAAAGCACGCTACCCCGTGCTGCTCTCCAACGGCAATCTGCTGGAGGCCGTTGACCTCGACAACGGTCGCCATCGCGCCACGTGGCAAGACCCCTTTCGCAAACCAAGCTACCTGTTCGCGCTGGTTGCCGGTGATTTAGTCAATATTGCGGATCAGTTCATCACCGCATCAGTGCGCAGCGTCGACCTGCATATCTACGTCGAAGCCCACGACGCTGACAAATGTGACCACGCCATGCAGTCACTGAAAAACGCCATGAAGTGGGACGAAGAGGTGTTCGGCCTGGAGTACGACCTCGACATCTACATGATCGTCGCCGTCGGTGACTTCAACATGGGCGCAATGGAGAACAAAGGGCTGAACATCTTTAACACCAAATATGTGCTGGCCAGCCCGGAGACCGCCACCGATGCAGATTACCACGGCATCGAAGGCGTCATCGGCCACGAATACTTTCACAACTGGAGCGGCAACCGTGTCACCTGTCGTGACTGGTTTCAGTTGAGCCTCAAAGAGGGGCTGACCGTCTTTCGCGATCAGCAGTTTTCAGCGGATATGACCTCGCGCTCAGTCAAGCGCATCAACGACGTGCGCATGTTACGGGTGACCCAATTTGTCGAAGATGCCGGCCCCATGGCCCACCCTGTACGCCCCGCTTCATATATCGAGATCAGCAACTTCTACACGGTTACCATCTACGAAAAGGGCGCAGAAGTGATCCGCATGATTCACACCCTGCTCGGACCGCTAGGCTTTCGCAAAGGGATCGACCTCTATTTCGAACGCCACGACGGACAAGCTGTCACCACCGACGATTTTGTTAAAGCAATGGAAGATGCTAACGCTGCCGACTTGCAACAGTTCAAACGCTGGTACACCCTCGCTGGTACACCGCAACTGACCATCAACACCTCTTACGTACGCGAAGCCAACACCTTTACCCTCAGCATCAAACAGCATGGCCTACCCGATGCGGACAGCGGCAAGCGCCTGCCGATGCACATTCCGATGGCGCTCGGCCTATTGGATAAAAACGGCAAAGACATGCCGCTGCGCCTGGAGGGTGAAGCAGAACCCTGGGCAACAACACGAGTATTGGAGCTGCGCGAAGAGGTTGAGATTTTCCACTTTGTCGGCATCCCTCACGATCCGGTGCCATCACTGTTTCGTGGCTTCTCCGCGCCAGTCAAATACCCCTTCCACCACACTGACGAAGACCTCGCCTTCTTGCTCGCTCACGACAGCGATGAGTTTAACCGCTGGGAAGCAGGTCAACGGCTGGCCGTCAATATCATTCTGCGCCTGATCGAAGACTACCGAGCCGATACAGCGCTGGTTCTCGACCCGCTCTACATCGAAGCCATCGCCAATGTCATCGGCGACTCCGATCTGGATAGCGCCCTGACGGCAGAAATTTTAACACTGCCATCAGAGACCTATCTGGGCGAGCAGATGGATATCATCGACGTGGAGGCGATTCACCACGTACGTCACTTTGTTATGCAGACATTGGCGCAAACGCTCAAACCTGCATTTCTTGCCCTGCACGAAGCCAACTGCAGCAGTGAGCCGTACAGCAACGACGCCTCATCGGTCGCCAAACGCAAGCTGAAAAACATCACGCTCGATTACCTGATACGACTGGACACATTCACCGACAACGCCCATATCGTACAGCTGTGCTGCGTGCAGCTCGAGCAGGCAGACAACATGACCGACGTTATTGCAGCACTGGCACTGCTCGCCAATAATGATTGCACCGAGCGCAAGCAGGCACTCGCAACGTTCTACGACAAATGGCAAGACGAAGCGCTGGTCGTCGACAAATGGTTCGCCATACAAGCCACATCGCGACTGCCAGACACCCTGAGCGCGGTCAAACAGCTGATGGAGCACAGCGCATTCGATATCAAAAACCCTAACAAAGTCCGCGCACTGATCGGTGCCTTCTGCCGCGGCAATCTCATCCATTTTCATGATCCGAGTGGTAGCGGCTACCAACTTCTGGGTGAGCAGGTGTTGGCGCTCAACACACTGAATCCGCAAATTGCAGCACGCCTGCTGGGAGCACTCAGCAACTGGCGACGCTTCGACGAAAAACGACAGTCGCTAATGAAAGCGCAACTGGAACGCGTGCTCAAAGCCCCCGACCTCTCTAAAGACGTCTACGAAATCGCCCTTAAAAGCCTCGCCTGACAGATGTGTAACAACAACTCAGACTGCTGACACCCACAAAACGCGCATAGACTTTCAGCTCAGACACCGCGAGATACCCCGGCGACGGATAACAGTAACCGACTGCTCTACAGCACCATAAAAAACTGACAACTCTGGACCAATATTGATGAAAACACGCTCCATCTGCTTATTCTGCCTCTATCTGTTATTCGCCACCACGCCGCTAACACTCTGCGCCAAAGAGGCCGCTGACGCGACAGAAGACCCTGTGGTCATCGAGCGACAAAAAATTGTCAGAGCCCTGCAACAGCAGACCCAAGCAGGCAATATCAAAGCACAAACCGACCTGGGCATCGCCCATCTGTTTGGCAAGGTTGCGGAACTTAACTACGAATTAGCGCTCCATTTTCTGTCCGCGTCTGCTGAAAAAAATGACCCCATCGCGCAAACTGCGTTGGGCCACATGTACAGCCTCGGACTCGGCGTCAAACAGAACAGCGCCACCAGCATCGCGTGGTATGAAAAGGCCGCCAACCAGGGGCACCCCATAGCACAGAGTAAACTGGGTTTTCTCTACAAACAGGGCAAGGGCGTTACGCAAGACTATGACAAAGCACTTAAATGGTTACGCAAAGCCGCTGACCACGGCGATGTTTACGCGCAGGCCAATCTCGGACTGATGTATGAAAAAGGGCTTGGCACACCGCAAGACTACGCCGAGGCCGCCCGTTGGTATCTGATCGCTGCTGAACAGAATCACTCTAACGCCCAACAACAACTCGCTTCGCTCTATGAAAAGGGGCTCGGTGTTGAAAAAGATTACAAAAAAGCATACATGTGGTACAGCATCAGCGCGGTCTGGGAAGATCAAGCACTGATGACAGACGACCCGCGCGTGCGTCTCAGTACATTAATGAAACAGCAAGAGATCGACGCAGCAACAGAGATGGCAACAGAGTATTGGATGAAACATTACAAAGTTGCGGATGAGACACAGGATCTGCACTAGCGCCGTCCACTATTCTACTGTAGGAGCGGCACCTCACCGCGACGAATCTCGCTACCAAGCCTAGTCGCGGCGAGGCGCCGCTCCTACAGTAGATGCATTTATCAAATGTGTCCAAGTAGAATTAGCCCTTTTTTATTAAATCACCAACAAAGGAGTCTATCGATGCACCTCAACCTTAAGCCACTGTTTACTGCGGCACTAGGCCTGCTACTCATGGCGTTTGCTACCACAGGCATCAGCGCAGACAAAGCACTCGATGACGGCGTTTACGCCAAAATATCCACCAACAAAGGGGATATTGTGCTGCGCCTCTTTTACCAAAAAGTACCGCTCACCGTTACCAACTTCGTTGGGCTGGCGGAAGGAAAAATCAAATCGAACAAAAGTGAAGGAACTCCCTTTTATGACGGCATCAAATTTCATCGCGTCATCAAAGAGTTCATGATTCAAAGTGGCGACCCTGAAGGTACTGGACGCGGCGGACCGGGTTACCGCTTCCCTGACGAAATCGACGCCTCGCTCAGGCACGACAAGCCCGGTATTTTGTCCATGGCCAACGCCGGACCCAACACCAATGGCAGCCAATTTTTCATTACTCATGTGCCGACCCCTCACCTTGATGGCAAACATGCCGTTTTCGGCGAAGTTGTTGAAGGCATGGATGTCGTTAACAAAATCAAAAGAAACGACGTGATGAATACAGTACGCATCATCCGCGTCGGCGAAAAAGCCAAAGCATTTGTCGCCGATCAAGCGAGCTTCAGCAAATTGCTAGCAGAACAACAGAGCAGTAATCAGAAAAAGGCGCAAGCAGCACAGAGAGTGCTGGCCAAACAGATCCACAAACGGTGGCCCGATGCCAAAACGACTCCGTCGGGGCTGATGTATGTAGTGAAAAAAGAAGGTAGTGGCGACAAACCCAAGGCAGGCCAAACCGTCACCGCACACTACGTAGGCACGCTGCTGAAGAGCGGTAAAAAGTTCGACAGCTCAATCGACCGCGGCACACCGTTCAAATTCCCGGTAGGCCGTGGGCGCGTTATCAAAGGCTGGGATGAAGCCTTTATCGATATGCGCAAGGGCGAAAAACGTACACTGATTATCCCCTATCAACTGGCCTATGGAGAGCGCGGCTTCCCGCCGGTCATTCCATCCAAAGCCACATTGGTATTTGATGTCGAGTTGCTCGACTTTAAATAGCGAAGAGCTAAAGCTAAATAAAAGCAGCGTGACCGATAGCGACAACCATGGCCAAGCGTAACGCTGAAACAGCCACTGCTTTTTGGCGCAAAAAGTCATTAGCGCAGATGACTCCCGAAGAGTGGGAGTCACTCTGCGATGGCTGCGGTCGCTGCTGTCTGTGTAAGTTCTTCGATGCAGAGAGCGGCGCAATCACCTACACTCGTGTCGCCTGCCGACTGCTCGACACCGAGAGCGGCAGCTGCTCTGACTACCCCAACCGCACGCAACAAGTCGCTGATTGCGTGGTGCTCACTGCAACCACCGTCGCCGACTACTCATGGCTTCCGCGCAGCTGCGCCTACCGTCAACTGTCAGAGGGATCAGACCTTGAGTGGTGGCACCCGCTACTCTCAGGCGACCCCGAAACGGTCCGTGAAGCAGGCATATCCGCCGCCGGCCGCGTCATCTCAGAGGCCTACGTCCACCCCGATGAGATCGAAGAGCAAACCGTAGAGTGGATCAACTGAAGCACGCAACACTCCCCTTCTGCCTGCTGCTTTTCAGGGTGCCAAACCAAAGAGGAGGAAGGGGCTGGTCAATTCGCGCCTCTTGGTACAAGATGAGCGACACCAAAATACGTGATACAACCTGCGACAACGAAAGACTTATAAAGTGTTAGTAAATCGAAGAGTAACCGACTTACCCCCTATCACTTGACCAGGAGATGACTCATGACATTGCGTTTAACAGCGAGACTGCTACTACTGTTCACCACCCTGACAATGGCAGCTTCTGGACAAGCGGGCGATCTTTCGGCGGAGCAGATTATGCAGCAATCCAATACGCTCTATCGCGGCGATGACTCGATCTCGACGATCGCATTCACATTCAGCGATGGGCACCGGGGTGGCGACAGAAAAATGGCTTTTACGATGCTCTGGAAGCAGTATAAAAAGGGCAGTGACTTCAAAGAAAAAGTACTCTTTTTTCAAGAGATCCCAGCCGCGTTCAAGGGTGCTGCATACCTGGGCTGGCTCGCCAACTCGGCAAGTCAGCAAAAAAACCAGGAGTGGATCTACATGCTCGAGACCCGAACCATTCGCAAACTGAACCGCAACGCGGGTCACCATCATCATCACGGTGGTGGTGATGGCAATAGCGAAGATGATAACAAAGATGCGTTCTCAAAATCGCTGCTGCATCGCCCCAACCTAACCATCCGCAGTGCGTCCCTTGACCAACATACGCTACTCAGAAAAGAGACGAATAACGGACAAAGTTTTTACGTTATTGAGAGCACCCCAAAAAATGACACTAAAGAATACCCTTACGCAAAAGTGATCCATTGGATCAGCGTCGACAACCTACTAAATACCCGCGCCGACTACTACAACCCTGAAAATGAGCTTCAGCTGCGCGTTACCCGCCAGTGGAAAAAAATCAAAGATGCTTGGGTATGGACAAAAGTCACCGGTGAGAGCATCGCCCATCCCGGCCATAAAACAGTGATTGAGCTCTCCGACATTCGTATCAACAGCGGCCTCACCGACAGAGATTTCAGCAAGCGCATGCTGCGTAACGGTGCATCAAGATACAAGCATTAGGAGCGCGCACGTTCACTGAAGCAGAAAATTTAACAGCAAAGCGCTATTTGGGAACGAATAAAAACTAGCCTGTGAGTATCTGCTCCGGGCTGCTTTATGAAACTCTCTTACGAAATTCTCACTCTCACCACTTTCATGATCTCTATTTCAAAACCCGCCACATTTTCACTCGCGGGGTAGTAGGTGAGATTGACGTACTTCCCATTTAGGCTTTTGTATTGTTTCTGGCGTCTGTATTTGAAAGGTGCGTCGCAGCCTTCGGTCATGAGCGTATTGACATACCACTCACCATCTCGGCGCTGAACGTGAGAAGTGACTTTTCGTTTTTCTGAGTGAACGAGATTTTTGTGCTCAGCCAAAAGCTTCTTAATTGATTTATCCATGCCCTACTCATTTCAAGTAACCGCAGATATTCTCCAGAATAACATACGCCCCCTACTCTTCATATTTGTAACCCACACCGTAAACCGAGTGAATGAACTCCTGCTCCAGCGAGGGCTGCGTTCAAGTAGCAACTGCACCATCGACGAATTTCATTCGACATTTTCGTGCAAAAATTTCTGCCAGTGTCTCCCAATTCAGCAGCTGCCCTCCTCTTAATAATTCCTTAATACGGAATAACTACTATCGGGGACGAAAATTCAACGACAGGCCAAACATGCTCACACTAACCACTATCCGCCAATCCCGCTATTTCGTTATCGCGATCATCTTTGCCGTCGCCATGGTGACATTTGCCACAACTCGCACCATTTTAGCCGTGCTCGCTCCTGACCAGGCGGAGCTCTCCATAGGCTCGCTGCTGGAAACCTATGGCATCGGCGCACTCTACGACATAGCCTTCTTCGCCTACGCCCTGATTCCGGTCAGCCTCTATCTGTTGCTGATGCCCAACCGGTTGTGGCGCTCCCGTATCAACAAAGCCTGGGTTCATCTGGCCTGTTTTGCGACTATTTACGGGCTGCTGTTCATCGTCGTGGCGGAGATCCTCTTTTGGCTTGAGTTTCAGGTGCGCTTCAATTTTATCTCGGTGGACTATCTGGTCTATCGCCGCGAGGTCACGGATAATATCGTCCAGTCTTATCCTGTTGCGCTAATTTTGACAGGTATTTTTTTGCTGACGGCACTGATCTATTGGCGACTGGCAATTCATGTCCAGTACGCGCTGAACCGGCAAGAGAGTTTTCGCCGCCGGGCACTGGTAGGGCTAGCGCTGCTGCTACTGCCTATGGGGGCCTACGCTGGACTTGATCAACGTTTGATGCATTTTTCCCAAAATGCCTACCAAAACGAGCTAGCGTGCGACGGCCCCTATCAGTTCTTTGCCGCCTTCCGCAATAACGAGCTGGATTACCGTCGTTTCTACACCACCATCGATGATGAACTCGCCTCCAGCACCTTACGGCGCGAGGTGCAAGAGCCCAACAGCGCGTTTGTCGATGATGATCTCTATGACATCCGTCGCCGCATCAGCGCTGAGGGCGAAGAGCAACGGCTCAATATCATGCTGGTGATGATCGAGAGCCTCTCTGCCAAGTATCTTGGCATTTTCGGCAATGAGGCGGGGTTAACCCCCAACCTCGACAAGCTAGCCGACAGCGCGCTGTTATTCAGCCGCTTCTACGCCACCGGCACCCGCACCACGCGCGGTCTGGAAGCGGTGACACTCTCCATTCCACCGACACCGGGGCGCTCTATCGTCAAGCGCCTGGGGCATGAATCGAGGATGTGGTCACTGGGTAATGTATTAAAATCCAAGGGTTATGACACCCGTTATATCTACGGTGGACGGGGTTACTTCGACAATATGAATGCCTTTTTCTCCGGCAATGGATATCAGGTCGTCGACCAATCCAGCGTAGCGGATGAGGAACTCGGTTTTACAAATGCCTGGGGCATGGCTGATGAGGATCTCTACACACAGGCGATCAAATTAGCCGACGATGACTATGAACGGAGAAAAACTTTTTTCTTTCACTTGATGACCACCTCCAACCACCGCCCCTACACCTATCCCGACGACCGCATCGATATCCCCTCCGGCGATGGCCGTTACGGTGCGGTCAAATATACTGACTGGGCCATTGGAGACTTTCTTGCGCGAGTAAAGGAAAAACCCTGGTTTGACGACACCTTGTTTGTTTTTGTCGCTGATCACACTGCCGGCAGTGCGGGTAAAACCGCCTTGCCGGTTCGCGGTTACCACATCCCCATGCTGATCTACAGCCCTGCTCACCTTGCACCACAACGGATCGACAAACTTGCCAGCCAGATCGATCTTGCTCCGACGCTTCTAGGTATGTTGAACATGAGTTATGAGTCGTCGGCTTTTGGCAAAGACATATTGCGCATGACCGCTAAAGATGAACGGGCGTTGATCGGCAACTACCAACACTTGGGTCTCTACACACCCGGACTATTATCGGTGATCAGCCCACGGCGACAGTTGAGCCAGCAACGCGACCCCGAGAGTCCCGACGCTGACATGACAGAAGCTGACGCAGAAGATCCTCTCATGCGCCGCGATCTGGCCTACTATCAGGGGGCGGATTATATCTATCAACACCGCATGAACACCTGGGACAATCACGATGGATCTATAAAAGCCGACTCGGTAGCCCGCTAAACAGAGAGAACAGAAGCTGGGCTCTATGCCGGAGTCAGCACCGACAGACGGAGCAAGCTGGAAGTTAAAGCGTCGAATTAAAAAGCATCCGCCAACAACGCTTGTGCCAATGCGCTGGCGTGCTTGGGGAAAAAATGACCTGCGCCACCGATGGTGTGAAAGATAACCTGCGAATGCTGCTCTGCCCACTGACAGGAAGCATCATAAGGCACAACCTCATCTGCATCGCCGTGTACTACGGTCAGCGGTCGCGCGTCGCCATCGATAAAAGAGAAGTCATACAGATTCACCGCCGGGGCCACAGCAAACAGACGCTTTACGTCAGGATTATCGCGCGCAGCACGTAGGCCCGCGTAACACCCAAAAGAGAAACCTGCCAACCACAGCGGCGCATCCGGGCAACGCTCATGCAGCCAATCGAGCGCCGCAGCTGCATCGGCACTTTCACCAACACCATCCCCCCACTCGCCTTCGCTCTCTTCAACGCCACGAAAGTTAAAACGCAACACCGCGCAGCCCTGCTCAGCAAAAGCCTGCGCCATCCAGTGCACGACTTTATTGCGCATGGTGCCGCCATATTGTGGATGGGGATGGCAGATCACAACGGCAGGGCGAGCAGGTTCGCCCGCAACATAGAGGGATTGCAGCCGACCCGCAGGACCGCTGATAAACAAGCGTTGCTGCTGCAACGCTATGACGCCTTGCTATCCACGGTCGGGCTTTTTTTCAGGTAGACCAGCAGCAGTGAGATCGCCGCCGGTGTCACCCCCGGAATGCGTGCAGCTCGCCCTAATGTCTCCGGACGAGCAGCCTTTAGCTTTTGACAAACTTCAGTAGAGAGACCGCGCACATCGTCGTAATCGATCTGCTCCGGCAGCCGCAGCGCCTCGTTGCGACGAAAGCGCGCCACCTCATCCTGTTGGCGTTCGATATAACCCGAGTACTTGGCTTGCACCTCAACCTGAAACGCAACGCTAGCCTCCGCCGGTTCATCATCAGTAACGCCATCAAGGCTCATCAACGCCTCATAGCTCACCTCAGGACGACGCAATAGCTCCAGCAAGCTGTATTCACGGGTCAGCTCACCGCCAAACACCCGCTCTGTTTCGTGCTGTGACACATTGCCAGGCCGCAGCCATGTCTGTCGCAAGCGCTGTTGGGTGTTGTCGATTGCATCGCGGCGGCGCTCAAAAACACGCCAGCGCTCATCATCAATCAGACCGAGCTCACGCGCTTTTGTGGTCAGTCTCAGATCAGCGTTATCTTCACGCAGCAGCAGCCTGAACTCGGCACGACTGGTGAACATGCGATAGGGCTCCTGAGTACCACGGGTGATCAGGTCATCGATCAGCACGCCAATATAAGCCTCATCACGACGCGGACACCACGGCTCCCGATCAAAGACCTGCAAAGCCGCATTGAGCCCGGCAATAAGCCCTTGAGCGGCAGCCTCTTCATAGCCAGTGGTGCCGTTGATCTGCCCGGCAAAAAAGAGCCCCGACACCATCTTTGTCTCCAGCGAATATTTCAGGTCACGAGGGTCAAAAAAATCGTACTCGATCGCGTAGCCCGGACGCATGATCTCGGCGCGCTCAAAGCCTGCGATAGACTGCACCATCGCCACCTGTACATCGTAAGGCAAGCTGGTAGAGATGCCGTTGGGATAGACCTCAAAGGTGTGCAGACCCTCCGGTTCGACAAACAGTTGATGGGAGTTTTTATCCGCAAAGCGCACCACTTTGTCTTCAATCGAAGGACAGTAGCGGGGACCGACCCCTTCGATCATCCCACTGTAAAGTGGTGAACGGGACAACCCCTGGCGAATAATGTCGTGCGTGCGTTCGTTGGTCTGAGTGATGTGACAAGAGACCTGCGCTGGGTGCTCATCGACGCTGCCAAGGTAGGAGAACACCGGCAGCGGTGAGTCACCCGGCTGCTCGGCAAGTTTGCTGTAGTCGATGGTGCGCCCATCGAGACGAGGAGGCGTGCCCGTTTTCAGGCGCGCCACGCGGAATGGCAGCTCCCGAAGGCGCTGCGCCAGCGCCGATGCCGACGGATCACCCGCACGCCCACCTTCGTGATTCGTCTCACCAATGTGAATACGGCCCGCGAGAAAAGTGCCCACTGTCAGCACCACACAGCGACTGTCAAAACGCAGCCCCATCTGGGTGATGACGCCGACGACGCGCCCATTTTCGACCACCAGATCATCGACCACCTGCTGCTGAATGGTCAGTCGTGGCTCCGCTTCGAGCATGCCGCGAATGGCCTGCTTGTAGAGAATGCGATCCGCCTGGGCTCGGGTTGCCTGTACTGCGGCACCCTTGCGCGAGTTAAGTATACGGAAATGGATACCAGCCTGATCGATGGCACGGGCCATCACACCACCCAGGGCATCGACCTCTTTGACCAGATGTCCCTTGCCGATCCCACCAATGGCAGGATTACAGCTCATCTGGCCAAGGGTCTCGATATTGTGGGTCAGCAACAGCGTGCGAGCACCCAATCGGGCAGCCGCCAAAGCCGCCTCGGTACCCGCGTGCCCGCCCCCGACAACGATCACATCAAACATGAAATCCAGAACTACAAATGAATGGCTAATGACAACCTGATAGTCAGCACGCCTTCCAACCAAACAGCCGCTTCAGACAGAGGCATCACAAGCTGGTGGCATCAAGCAACTGCTCATTGACAGCATCCATACAGTCGCGCAAAGCCAGATACAACACACTGTTAGCGGCAACTTTCTGGCTGTCAAACCAGATCCCTATCCGGTAGAAACCGGAAGAGCCGGTATTGCACCACATAACAGCACCGATTGCCACCAGACGCTTGTCCATACCGTCGTAGATCACCTCCACCGGCTGCCCGACATTAAGCCGGTGCGGCATCTCCAGACCGATGCCAGCAACGGAGACATCATGGATGGTGTCGATGGGGTACTGCTTGCCATCCACCTCGAGAAAAAATGGCCCCGAACAGTCCGTCACAAAGTAGCGTTTACGCTCGTAGTGGCGCTGCTCTTTGGCCACCTCGACCAGAGGGTTGCTATCCAGCGCATCGAAGTGGCTTTTCAACGCCGCCAACAACATCTGTCGGCTCTCTATATCGGCATGATCAAACTTCACCCCAAAATGGGCATTATCCTCTCCCGGTGTAGAAAAACACCACTGGATCATCCCTTTGACGTGATACATCTGATCCTGGGTTTCGTAGGCGATCACCACGTCGTCCTGCACTTCGATGCAGCGCGGCATGATCAAACCGATCCCGGTCAAAGAGATATCCGATACCGTATTAATTTCATACGCCTTGCCCATGGCCAGTAGAAAAAACGGCCCTTCACACCCCACCATGCGAAAGCGCGTACGCGCTAGTTGGCGGCGATCATCAAAGACGTTCTGTTCAAACGGCGCATGATAGATGCCCAGCGCACAGAGCAGGTTATCTTTACTGCCATCATCATCGCCATGAAGCTGAATACCAACATCATAAGCACTGCCATCTGCGGTCTGCCGACACCACTCGACCGTGCTTTTAACATGGTACATCTGCTCTTGCGTCTCGTAGGCAACAGTGACGCTGTCACCGCTCTTGAACGCTGCTGCCAAACGGATTCCCAGCCCTGATGTGGAGACATCACGGACGGTCTGAATCTCATAAGCCATGCCGATGGTGAGCAGGAAAAATGGCCCGTCGCACTCGGCCATACGAAACTTTCTGCGCTCGTGACTACGCCTGTCCTCATTCATAACGTAAACCCTTTTATCCCCATTCGCGCCGCAGCGAACGACATTCGAAATGCATTACTTACCGGGGTATCGTCCGATTGTTAAAGAATAGTTAACAGTTTGAAGTGCGTACGCTGCATAAAGTTTACTCACCCACTGCCGTTGAGTTTCAGTGATCCGCCCACACAGTGAGGCTATGCCTCGCACGGCAAAATCCGCTCGCGTGGACTCGCCGCTAAGCACTCGTAAAGGGCGCTATTCACTAGACTATTCATTAGGGATTGAGAACCAAATGACCATCAAGATGCGCAGCTAATGTCAGACAGCTCACAGGCGGTGAAGTTAACACTGGACAAGATCATCAACCGTGCCAGCCGTATCATTCTTGGCAAAGAGCAGACGCTGCGACTGGCGCTGACCTGCATATTGGCCAGAGGCCATCTGCTGATTGAAGATCTGCCCGGCGTTGGCAAAACAACGCTGGCCCATGTGCTGGCGCGCACCCTTGGGCTCGACTTTCAGCGCATCCAGTTCACCAGCGACCTGCTACCGAGCGATATCAGCGGAGCATCGATCTACCTGCGCGACAGCGGTGAGTTCAAGTTCCGCCCCGGTCCGATTTTCAGCCAGATGCTGCTCGCCGATGAGATCAACCGCGCGACACCCAAAACCCAGAGCGCTCTGCTGGAAGCGATGGAGGAGCAGCAGGTCACGATCGAAGGAGAGAGCCACCCGCTGCCCTCCCCCTTTTTTGTCATCGCCACCCAAAACCCGGCCCACCAGATTGGCACCTTTGCACTGCCGGAGTCCCAGCTGGATCGCTTTATGATGCGGGTCTCCATGGGCTATCCTGACCGCCAGGCGGAGCGGGCACTGCTCAAGGGGCGCGAGCGGCGCGATCTGCTGCATAACCTGGAGCCATGCCTGGAGTCAAAAGCACTGCGCACCATGCAAGCGCGGGTACCCACCATTCACGTTAGCGATGCACTGCTCGACTACCTGCAAGACATATTGCAGCTGAGCCGCCAATCCAGCCACTACAAAACAGGCCTCTCGCCACGGGCTGGCCTGGCCATTCTGCGCAGCGCCCAGAGCTGGGCCATGCTTGAAGGGCGCAACCATGTGATCCCCGAAGATATCCAGATGGTGCTACCCAGCGTTGCCGCGCATCGCCTGCACGGTATTGATGAACAGGCACAACCCAGCATCGAAACGTTACTCGAACCACTGCACTGCGTCGCCATCCCCTGATGGTAAAAGCGCCCGCCCCCGCCAGCTTCTGGAAGCGTGTGACGGGACGCTGCGAAGCACGCAGTGCAGCAACAACACTGACGCGCAGCAACATCTATATTTTACCCACCGGGCAAGGCATACAGTTTGCCGTTCTGCTGCTGGTGATGCTGCTTGGCTCCCTGAACTACAACAACAGCCTCGGCCTGATGCTCACGTTCCTGCTCGTAGCACTCAGCCTCGTATCAATTCTGCACACCTACCGCAACATGGTGCAGCTCACCCTGCGCAGCGGAAAAACAGTCCCGGCTTTCGCCACTGAAGAGGCGGGTTTCGAACTGTTTGTGGATAACCCACACGCCACAGCCCGGCAGTCGATCGTGTTACAACTCTTACCCATACCCAAGCAGCCATCGAAGCACACGAAACAGACTGAGACAGCCGTGCACATCGCAGCGCGCGCATCCACAGCCGTCACACTGAACCAATCTGCTGATGCGCGTGGCCTGCTGCCCATTGCGCGCATCAAAGTCAGCAGTTGCTACCCGTTGGGACTGTTCCGCGCGTGGTCTTATGCCATGCTCGACAGCCGCTGCTTGATCTACCCCAAAGCGGCAGCGACCAGCGAGACGCAAACGCGCGATAGCGATGCAGGCACGCAACAGAACCAACACTACGCGCCCGGTCACGACGATTTTCACGGCCTGCGCAGTTACACACCAGGGGACTCACTGCGCCATCTCCACTGGAAGGCGCTGGCGCGCGAACAAGGCCTGCTCACCAAACAGTTTGCGCAGCAACAGAGTCCCCATTTATGGCTGAATTGGGACCACTACCCGCAACTGCACACCGAAGCACGCTTGAGCCAGCTATGCCGTGGCGTGCTCGACGCCCATGACCAGCACAGCCACTACGGGCTGCGCCTGCCCGGATGCGAGATTACGCCCGA
>JAADGQ010000039.1 GCA_013152295.1 Gammaproteobacteria bacterium
GGGTGGCACTGGCGCGTGTTGATTACGCCGCAATCAAGCGCGACCCGCTCTGGTCGAAAACGGTCGCAGAGCTAGCCCAATTCGCGCCATCCCAACTCAGCTCAAAAACCGAACGGCTCGCTTTTTACAGCAATGCCTACAACATCTTGGCGATCAAAATGGTACTCGACCACTGGCCGCTGCAGAGCATCAAAGATGCTGGCTCACTGTTCACTCAGGTGTGGAATATCGATGTGGGAAAAATTGGCGGCAAAACAGTCACGCTGAACGAAGTGGAACACGAGATCATGAGGCCGATGGGTGATCCGCGAATGCACATGGCAATCGTCTGTGCATCGGTGAGCTGCCCTGACTTGAGGAGTGAACCCTACGTAGCAGAGCGATTGGATGCGCAGTTCGATGAGCAGGTGGTCAAGTTTCTAAATAACAGCGGCAAGGGGCTGCGCCAGCGTGACGGCGATATCGAGGTGTCGAAAATCTTTGGCTGGTTTGAAGAGGACTTTGCAGTCGCCGGTGGCGTTGAGAACTTTATTCGTCGCTACCGAAACGACCTACCCCGAAACGCAGATATTGAGGCAGACATCGATTACGACTGGTCCCTGAATGGATTTTAAATAGCCATTCTCGCCACACACGCAGACTACGGCGGACGCAATGGCTACTCAATGAGCGTGGACTTCTAAGAGTAGCTCTTTTATCATCCCACCCGTTGGAAAGCTCGCCTGGCAGCGAGCTTTCATTGTTACCCAGCTTAACGTCGTCAACTTTACAGTAGCACCTAAACCCCTTCGCGTGGCTGCTCAGCGCCGGAACTCTCCGCATGCAGCTGCCTCAGGCCGGCCCTTTACAGCCTCTTTTCAGCTCTCCTCCAGCTTATTTCCACCATATGTTTTCGACGCCAAGCTTATTGATTTTAAAACGATTTAACACGAAAGAAGAGAAAACCATGCTGCCGAAAGCACGAACCAGCCATCCAAAAAAGTGGTTGCTGGGTCTATTATTGTTACCAGTACTGCCGGGGGCGGTCGGTGCAGCATTGACACCGGATCAAGGTTTCAAAATATCAATTACGGTCAAAAACCAGAGCGCTGCGAACCCGGCGGGACCGACGCTGCACTATTACGAATCCACCGACTCGGCTTTATCAACCGAAGAGAAGCTACAAAAGATCGGCTTGGTGACAACCCTGACCGCAGGCGGAATATCGCCAGAGAGCCTCGTTGTGAGCGCACTACAGTCAACAGCGACTTATCAAATGGGTGCTTGTGCTGCTGCACCAGACACCAACAGTACCTGCTCAACCCGACTACAAGTCACCGTATCAAGAACCTATCCACTGATAGTCAGCAAAGCCGGCGGCGGCTCCGGCACAATAACCAGTAACCCGGCTGGAATAGCGTGCGGAGTAGATTGCGCTGCAGACTATCTGTCGGGCGCGACGGTAACGCTCATCGCCAGAGTTGATGCGGGCTCGATTTTCACCGGCTGGTCAGGCGGGGGATGCAATGGCGCAGGCAGATGCCAACTAACAATGGACGCCAGTACCAGCGTATTGGCAACATTCGAGGCTAACATCGACACCGATGGCGACAACATTCTCAACTACCTGGATCCCGATGACGACAACGATGGCGTACCGGACAATCTGGACAGCCGCCCCCTCAACGCTGCTTATCGCGGCTCGGCGATCGGTCGAAAAGGCGCTGACGAAAAATGGAAAAGAGTCAATTTGAATGGCCGTTTCGATCAGCCAGTAGCCATTCTTGGACCACCCAGCTTTAAAGATAACCAGCCAGGGGTGATGCGTCTACGCAACGTGGGCGGTAGCAACTTCGAGATCCGTTTTCAGGAGTGGAACTACCTCGATGGCATACATGCCACTGAAAAGGCCCCTCTCCTGCTGTTGGAAGAAGGTATCAAAACGATGCCGGATGGCAGCATCTGGGAGGTCGGTCGCTTCAATGTCAATGGCACCGCCAAATGGCAGTGGAACGGTTTTCAGGCGAATTTCCCTGAAGCCCCGCGACTATTTCTCACCCTGCAGACTTATAACAGCAACCAAGCAGTCACCGTCCGAGCCAAAGCCATCAAAACCAATGGCTTTAAAGCCGCCCTGTTTGAGCAGCAATCCCTGATGAACGCCCACCCCACTGAGACAGTGGGCTACCTGGCAATCCACAGCCCGACGGGCTCCGGTCGAGTCAACATCAACGGTGAAGAGCTGCCCTATGTTCTGCAACAACAAAATGTTAACCACCTATGGACACCGATCTTGAGCAGCGCACTCAAAGCTGAAGAAGAAGAATCTCAGGATGACGAAGTTACGCATGCCGAAGAGGCCCTGGATATTCTCGGCTTGGGCAAACAGCTCTTTGCCCAAGATGTCAGCACCCGACGTAAAGACACAATAGCGCTACGCCAGCAGCCCGTCATCACATGGGGTCCGCTAGAGTGGGGTGCCATCAACAGTGTTACAGAACAATGGGTGACCATTCCTCTGGGCAAGAGCTACAAAAACCCTGTCGTAGTGGCCCGAACGGGCAGACAAAACGACAGCACCCCAGGTGTGATTCGCATTCGCAACGCGGGGGCCGACGCTTTCCAGCTACGCTACCAGGAGTGGGATTATCTGGATGGCACACACCTCGGCGAGCGCGTTCACTACTTGGTGGCCGAAGCAGGCAGCAGCACTTTGGGCGGGCTCAAAGTTGAGGCGGGTACATTGAAAACAAACAAGGTGGTCAATGACGGCTTCCGCTGGGTTGGCCTGACTCAACCCTTTGGCTTGCCACCCGCACTGTTTACCTCGGTGATGACACACACAGGAGCGCAGGCGGTGACCACTCGGACCCAAAACCTGGGCGCAAACGGATTTAGTATAGCGATGCAAGAGCAGGAGTCGCTGAGCGACGGCCACGGCACAGAAACACTAGGCTGGATCGCCATCGAAAAAGGCACTGGCACATCAAAAGATGAGCGTCGATTCGAAGTGACGGATACCAGCACCAGCCACAACACCACACTGCTCAGTTACAGCCAGAGCTTCAGACGCCGTTTTGTCACTGTCTTAGGCGACATGAGCACCACGAATGGAATCGACCCGGCAACGGTGGGTGTGGCGAGTGAAAGTGCCAACGACACAGAATTCTTCATTCGAGAAGAGCAGTCACTAAATGCCGAAATCAACCATTACTTTGAAGGTATCTCGGTATTTGCAGCGGAATAAGCAACGCTTGGCGCAATAACGAAAGCACAGACACCCCTCTAGTTGCCGCCCTTTAAATTCACACAGTTTTACGAAAAAACATCGCGATAAAAATCGCGTCCTTGCGGAGAAGAAATGAATACGTGGATATTGCGCTGCTTCATCATACTTAATTT
>JAADGQ010000060.1 GCA_013152295.1 Gammaproteobacteria bacterium
TCGTGCACCGTGATAGCAAACAGAATCGGCAGCAAGCCGATTGAAATACGCTGGATATAGTTGAGTTCTTCCATAATGGCGCGGAATTATACCCGCTTTTTCCGGTTCCCCGCTGCTTCAAATGGATGGCAGCGTTAAAATCAGCGTTTTTTTACGCTACGTGGGAGACAAGATCAAAGGGGAGGGAGACAGCAGCAGGCAAGAGACACGTCAGTGGCGGCGAATTTAACGACTCGTACGATGGCCGTAGCAGCCATTCGCCGCGCAGAGGGCACGCAACGCTGCATCAAGAACTAAACGGATTGTCTAACGTGATCGTATCGACGCGATCGGGCCCCGTCGAAATAATGGCAATTTTAGCCTCCACCACCTCCTCGATACGCTTGAGGTAGTCGCGAGCACGCTGCGGCAAATCCTCATAACGACGAATGCCCTGGGTCGATTCACTCCAGCCCGGCATCTCAACATACACCGGTTCACAAGCGGACAGTGCGTTAGCACCAACGGGTAGAGACGCCTCGTGACCATTGCGACTTTTGTAGCCGACACACAAGCGAAATCGTCTCAAGACCGTCGAGCACATCAAGCTTGGTGATGCAGAGCCCGGTGACGCCGTTGATCATATTGGAGCGACGCAATGCCACCGCATCAAACCAACCGCAGCGACGCGGACGGCCCGTGGTGGCACCAAATTCGTGACCCTTTTCAGCGAGGTATTGACCCGTCTCATCCATCAACTCCGTTGGAAATGGCCCCGCACCAACCCGGGTGGTATACGCCTTGGTGATACCCAGCACGTAATCAAAGCCAGTCAGCCCCATACCCGAGCCGGTGGAAGCGCCACCAGCGGTGGTGTTGGAGGAGGTCACATACGGGTAGGTGCCATGATCAATATCGAGCATTGCGCCCTGTGCGCCTTCAAACAACAGGTTATCACCCTGCGTTGAGTGACCATGAATCAGCTCGGGTATATCCGCAACCAGCGCTAACAGCTCATCACGAAACGCAAGGTTTTCGTCAATGACCTGCTGCGCATCCAGTGGCTCGCAGCTGTAATAGCGCTGCAGCATAAAATTATGATAGTCCAGCACCGGCTCCATCAGCGTAGCAAAATGGGCGCTGTCGTAGAGATCGCCGACGCGCAATCCGCGACGGGAGATCTTGTCTTCATAGGCAGGGCCGATGCCTCTTCCCGTGGTGCCAATGGCGGATTTGCCGCGCTCGCGCTCGCGGGCATGATCCAATGCAACATGAGATGAGAGTACCAACGGACACGCTGCGCTAATTTTCAAACGCTGCCGCGCTGGAACGCCGCGCCCCTCCAACATCGCTACCTCTTCAAACAGCGCCGCCGGGGAGATCACCACGCCGTTACCGATGTAGCAGGAGACCCCATCCTGCAAAATGCCGGATGGAATCAGGTGCAGTACCGTTTTTTTCCCATCAATAACCAAAGTATGACCGGCATTATGGCCGCCTTGAAAACGCACCACCGCACTCACGCCTTCGGTCAGCAGATCAACGATCTTGCCTTTACCTTCGTCACCCCATTGGGTGCCGATCACAACGATACTTTTACCCATTTGCCTGATATATCTTCAATAAACGTCTGTTAACGAAACGAACTGCTTTTGCATCGAACTGCCGCACAGTCAACCGAACGGCTTGACTTGCCAGCCCTGATCGGACTGCACCAGCATCCGATTGCACCTCATCTGCTGATGCCCATCAACCTGCCCCGGCAGCTCAACGACTACTCGCTCGCCCTGCTCACGCAGCTGCTGTATGACTTTATGCAGCGCTGCATCATCGACGGCAGGTGCAAAAATCATCATCGAATGCACCGCCTCGGACGGGCTCAACGCCACCAACGTTTTCAGGTCGGTACTAAAGCCGGTAGCTGGCCGTGCACGACCAAACACTTTGCCAATCTGGTTGTAACGCCCACCACGGGCAATCTCCTGCCCATGGCCAGGAACAAACGCAGCGAATACAAGCCCGGTCTGATAGCGATACCCACGCAGCTCAGCCAGATCAAAGTGCAGCGTCACCCCCGGAGCGCTATCGCGCATGATCGCTGCGATCTGCTGCAAGCTGTCCAGCGCATCGTGAACGCTCGCGTCAGCCTCTTTTAACAGACTACGCGCTTGCTCCAGCACGACCTTGCCACCATTGAGATTGGCGAGCCCGGCCAGCATTTCGCTTAACGCGTCGTCGATGGGGAGTGCGTCGAGAAAGCGCTCTATTTCCGGTATCGCTTTACGCTGCAGTGCCTCGAAAAGTATCTTCTCCTGCACATCACTGAGCTGCGCCGCGCGTGCCAGAGACCGAAAAATTCCAACATGGCCAAGATCAATGTGAATACGGTCCAGCCCCGCAGCACAGAGCGTCGCAACCATCAAGCGCAGAATTTCGGCGTCGCTCTCCACACCGTCATGACCGAAAAGCTCGGCCCCCACCTGCAGTGGACTGCGTGTCGCCATCGCGCTATCCGGGCGCGTGTGCAACACTTCGCCTAAATAACAGAGCCGCACCGGCACGTCGCTTTTGAGATGGTGAGCATCAATACGTGCCACCTGCGGAGTCATATCGGCGCGCACACCAAGCATCCTGCCGCTCAACTGATCGACCAGTGTGAACGTGCGCAGCTCTAGATCTTTGCCCGTACCGGTCAGCAAGGAGTCCAGATACTCGATCAGCGGCGGAGCTACCAACTCATAGCCCCAGCTATAAAACAGATCCAGCAGTCGGCGACGCAGTGTTTCCAGATGCTCGGCCTGAAGGGGAAGCGTCTCTTCGACGCCTTCCGGCAACAACCAGTAGTCGTCACCGGGTGGAAATTCAGCCATTTATGTCAAACCTACGGAAATCGTAACGCCAGAATGGACAAAAAGAGAAGCGGTCATCTTACCAAATAGAGCAGAAACAGGCCTGAAAGCATGCTAGCCAAACCGGCCATGCGCAGCGAATGGTCGCTCATCTGCATCACCATAGAGAGCGTACGGCGCAGGCCCGCCGGGCTAATAAAAGGGGTAACCCCTTCAATAACCAGTAGCAGGGCCAACGCGATAAACAGCTCAGACCACATCGAGCGATTGAGTGTCGGCTATCGTCCGTTCAATGGCTGCGCCATAAAAAAAGGCGGACGCTACCGCTATCACAGCAACGTTAATCTCAGTTCCCGCTGCTCTGTGCTGAGGTGCCTTGCGAGCTTTTAAAATATTTAAAAAAGTCCGAATCGGGCTCAAGCAGCATGATGTCATTGACACCTTGGTATGCCGACTTATAGGCATTGATACTGCGATAAAATGAGTAAAACTCTGGATCTTTCGAGTAGCTGGCCGCATAAGTAGCAGAAGCCGTTGCGTCACCTTCACCGCGGATACGCTCTGCATCGCGGTAAGCTTCAGCTAAGATCACAGTACGCTGACGGTCCGCATCAGCGCGAATCCGTTCAGCCGCCTCAGCCCCCCTTGAACGCAGGTCTTTAGCCACACGCGCACGCTCCGCTTCCATCCGGCGATAGACCGAGACACTCACCTCGTCCGGCAGATCAACGCGTTTGATACGCACATCGACAACGGTGAGACCAAATGCTTCAACACCCTTGTTAGCTGATAACGTCAGATTATCCATGATCTCTTGGCGCTCGCCGGAGACGACCTCCTGAATGGTCCGCTTACCAAACTCCTCACGCAAACCATTGCGAATAATCTGTGACAGACGTGCTGTCGCGCGAAATTCATCACCACCCATCGCAGTGTAGTAGAGCGCCACATCAGAGATCCGCCATTTCACAAACGAATCCACAATCAGATTCTTTTTCTCTTTGG
>JAADGQ010000119.1 GCA_013152295.1 Gammaproteobacteria bacterium
CATCGACCGCGAAGGAACGGTGCGCTACAAGCGCCCTGGGCGCGTACTCTACGGCGAACTCGATGCCGTTCTTAAAAAAGTCGTGGGTTAAGCAATCGATATAGGGCTGTAAAACATGAGTAAGAGTAACCAAGAAAAGCGCTGTGTACTGCGCCCAGATAAAAAAGGGGTGTGGTGGGATATCGCGCTGTATGTACCAACTGTTATTTTTCTGCTGTCTATCGCTTTTCAGCTCTGGTACACACCGAGCCAAAACTGGTCCTATTTGCTGGTTTTCGCAGCAACTTTCTTTTTTCTGGTCGGTGCCAATAGAATTTTCAAGTCACGGTTGCTGCTGCTCTCGTCGTCACCGATCGCCATCGGCGCAAATAAACACCGGGTGCGCCTTGAGTTGTCCGGCGGCAGCAAAGTAGATTTAGTCAAAAATGTACGCTATTTCCCTGACTTTTCTGGAAAAAGTTTCGGTCTTACCGGCATGGATCTGGCGGGGAAAAAGCAACAATATATTTTCTTGCGCGGTCAGTTCTCTGACGAAGCGGAGTACAAAGAGCTGCGTGAATTTTTGAGAATTTTTGCCTAAAGCGTCAGCCTCCAATCCAGGCTCGTCCTCCCCCCTTACTTTAAACGGAGGGGGGGACGAGCCGCTCTGTTCACTCCTCTCGCTTATCCACTCTCCCTCATTATTTACATCAGGAGCCGTTGATATGAAAAAAAGATTGGAGCGACTCTTTTCGCTGCTGGTCGCCGCTCTATTTTTTTCCCTCATTGTCACCTCCGTTGTTCACGCTTCACTCGAAAAAAACCGGAAAATAGACCTAATCTATTCAGGCAACCTGGATGGAGAGCTCGAGCCCTGCGGTTGTGCTGTCGGCAGTGATTTGGGCGGCATATTGCGACGCGCCACCGTGCTGGATGATCTTCGTGCAAAGGAACCAGGGCTTTTTGTTATCTCGGCAGGCGGTCTGATTAGCAGCTTTTCAGTGCATGATCACCTGACGGCTGAATACATTCTCAAAGGGATTGCGGCACTGAGCTACGACGCCATCGGTGTGCAGTGGCAAGATCTGGCCTATGGCGCTGACTTCATCAACCAGGACGCGCTGCCTTGGGTAACGACAAACGGCGCGGCTATCGCATCCCTCGCGACAAACCCAACTTTTCCGCGCTATCGCGAAGTCGTACGCGACGGCGTAACACTGGCCTTTTTTTCCTGGCTGAATCCGCACCAATCACCACTGCAGGGCGTACCGGGCAGCCAAGATACGACAACTCAAACAACAGGTATTGCCGCATCGCTAAAGCGTGCGAATAACAAGGGTGCGTTAACCGTGCTCTCTACAACACTGTCAGCCGACGATGCAGCACGCCTGCTACCGCTGGAGAACGTCGATATATTGATCGTTAAATCCGCCTACGAAGTGTATGGAGAGCCGCAGAAAATTGGTAACACTCTGGTTATTAGGCCAGGATCCCGTGGCATGCGCCTTGGCCGACTGACATTAACCCTGAATACGAGCGGCGCGATAACCGCTCACCGTCATTCAGTCATCGAGCTGCCTGACGCAATCGCAGATGCTCCTCGCCTGCACACGTGGTATCAGGCGTACAACGAACGGATCAAGCAGGACTACCTTGCCGAGGTCGCTCTGCGCAAATCGTTGCGCAAGGGAAAAAGTGCCTACGCTGGCGCTGAAAGTTGCCGCAGCTGCCACCAACACGAATACGAGGTATGGAGCAAAAGCGACCACTCTGGCGCCTATGAAAGCCTTGAAGCGGTAAACAAGTCATTTGATCCCGGCTGCATTGGCTGCCACACCGTCGCATATGGCAAAGCGGGTGGCTTTATCTCCATCGATCTGACCGACACGTTGAGTGGTGTGCAGTGTGAATCATGTCACGGCGCGGCGGCGGCTCACGCGACGAACCCCGCAGAAGCCGCCGTGGCCAACAGAGAGTGGGCTGCGCCCAAGATGTGCGCACAGTGCCATGTTCAAAAACACAGTCCAGATTTTAATTTTGATCGTTACTGGCCACACATACGTCACCCTTTGCGGTGACACCACATGCTCCGGCCCGCACCACCTGATCGCTAACTGCCCGACACTTTTAATAGAACCCGGTCCAGTAACCGCTGCGGCAATATGCGTTTCAGCGTGGCAAACAGCGTCGTCGGAAACGTCACGTGGTAGCGTGCTTTGGGGCGATCACTCTCCAGCGCGTGAATCAACCGATCAACCACAGCCTCTGATGGTAGCGTAAAGGGCACAGCCGCGCCCTGCTTGGTGAGGCGACCGACCATCGACTGATAGGCCTCTTTGTGGATGCTGCTTTCACCATCGATATATTCCAGGTATTTTTTGTAGGAGTTGGCGCGGAATCGGCTGGCGATTGGTCCCGGTTCGATCAGTGATATATGGATATTGGTGGCATGCAGCTCAAGGCGCAGTGTATCCGCCAACCCCTCCAATGCGAACTTGCTGGCGTTGTAGGCGCCACGGTAACTCAGCGCAACAAAACCAAGCAGAGAGCTGTTATAGACAATTCTGCCGTAACCCTGGCGACGCATCACCGGAATAATCAAATTTGTCAGCTCCTGCGTGCCAAACAGGTTGGTTTCAAACTGCGCGCGCAGCACATCACGACTTAAATCTTCTACCGCTCCCGGTTGCCCGTAAGCGCCGTTATTAAACAGCGCGAACAGTGTTCCTCCGCTACGCTCCAATGCCCAATCAACAGCGGCCGTAATCGAGCGGCTGTCATCCAGATCGAGCTGCTGGCTCTCCAGTCCCAGCCCTTCGAGTCGTGCGACATCTTCTGCTTTTCGCGCGGTGGCAAAGACACGGTATCCCCTTTTATGCAGTACCTGCGCGGCACTTAATCCGATGCCGCTTGAGCAACCGGTGATGAGGATCGATTTGCGCGAAGGCGAGAGTGTTGTCTTTGTCATGATATTAAGAGGTCGGGGAGGAGGGGGCTAGGCGATGCGTTTAGCAAGCCGTTAGAGTGCTGTTGCCAATAGTTCAGCCAGTTGAATAGCATTGCTTGGATGACTAATGCTGTCGCTACTCCAGATCTGTTTAACGCCGCTGTTGCGCAAGCTCTGCTCACCTTTGCTGTCAAGCAGCGAGTGGGTCACCATGCAGCTGATCGAGGCAACACCCGCCGATTGAGCGTTACGCGCTGCTGTCGCCAATGTTTGTCCGGTGCTGGCGATGTCATCGATGATGACCACATCTTTGTCGGCGAGATCACAATCGCCGAGATGGACATCAACATCGTGGTCGCCGTGACGGGTTTTGTGACAAATGGTGTAATCAAGTGCTGCGCTATCGG
>JAADGQ010000140.1 GCA_013152295.1 Gammaproteobacteria bacterium
AGCACGAATCGCGGCGAGGCGCCGCTGCTACAACAGGAGTATTGATCAGGCGCTAAACAATCCCATTCTTGTTAAAACCGATCAGCACCAGCACCAGTAGTATCAAACCAGCGGCCAGCAGTGTAAAACCGAGCGCATGCCAGACGATATTCATCTTGTCTGATGGTGGCGTGACCAGTCGTTTCTCCAGCTCGCCCGACTCAACCAAGCGTTTGTAGTGCTCCGGACGCTCCTCTTTAAATGCCTCCAGATCCCAACTGCCTGTGAACATCACCGTATCCAGCGGAAATTTGCTGGGGCGGAAGTGGTTATTAAAAAAGTGCACAACAAACAGCGTCATCACCGCAAGAAACGCCTCTACGCCATGTGCAAGAGCGGCAATATTAAACATCCAGCCGGGCAGAAATAGCAGCAGCTCTTCCGAGAACCACAACATCAAACCAGAGGTGCCAATGACAATTGCGCCCCAGTAGACCGCCCAGTAGTCGAACTTCTCCCAATAGGTCCAGCGATCAAAATGGGGTTCGTCACCTTTATTAAAGAACCACTTGAACTGGGCCTTCATATCTTCCCAATCCTTTTTGCGCGGCAGCAGCGAATCTGGACCGAACCAGTCAAAAGTTCGTTTTTTAACGAAAAAATTGTAGAGGATGAGAACCGCATGACCTGACACCGCAACGATAAATACTACGCCTGCGGTGCGATGAATGGTGCCGAAAGTGTCAGGACCACCAAACAGAGAGACAAGTGCCATTGCCCAATCTGTTGTCGGGTAGAGCACCGCCATGCCGGTTAACACCAGCGTCATGACTGACAACACCAACGTCCAGTGGTTGACGCGCCACTGCCAGGCGAAACGCTGAAAGTGTTTGCCGCTGTTGTGGCGCACTCTCTTGGCGCGGAAGCGGAATGTTCGGGAGTTTTCCGTTTTCCACATAATCGGGCGCATGGAGTACTCTTTACGCAACCACAAAAGTGTGTGGCTGTAGAAAAAGATCAGCACCACAATCACCATCACGATCATGATTTTGGCGACCAGCCACATGAAGGGGTATTTTTCAAAGTCCTGCGTGTTGCCGTGGGAGTAGTACTGGGTGATTCCGGCGCCTGCGTCTTCATGGCATTCGCGACAGGTCTCTAACTGATTTTTATCGCTGATCAGTGCCAGGGGATCATCTTTTTTGCGTGTGTCATGGCCACGATGACAATCGACACACTGGGGTACATCTCTGTTGCCCAGCCAGGCCAACTGGCCATGCGTCGTTGCCATATAGCTGTCGGTCTCTTTCTCATGGCAGTCACCACAATTTTCGGTGACGATGCGCACTGCAGAGAGCCTCTCTGAATCTTCAATCTGGTGCGACGAGTGACAATCGACACAGCTTGCGCTCTTCTTTTCGCCCTTCCAGGCGCGCTTTAAATCTGCACCATGAATAGAGTTGCGGTATGCCGCAAGTGATTTTGTGTGGCAGGCACCGCAGCGCTCGGGTGCATTCTCGCGGTAGGTTGTTGATTTGCTATCGTCAGAGGGCAATACATAGTGCGCGGTATGACAGATTGCGCAGTCCGCGTTATTCTTTTTATCCTTGTCGGCATGCACCGAATGGCGGTAGCGCTCAGCATTGAGGATGACAACGGAATCAACGTAGTTGCGCCGCTGAGTGCGGCTCATGTTGAGTTTGGTTTTGCGCTCTTTACCGCGCAGATCAAGATGGCAAGTGACACAATCGACGGGTTTAACATCAAGTGCATCACCTCGTTTGTGAGGGGATTCCGTAATATCTGTATGGCAGTCAGTACAGCTCAGCTCACCGTGTACGCTATTGCGTAGCGCCGCTTCGTTGAGGTCGAGGGAACGCTTCGGGCCATGGCCGTATTTTCCAGTGGGCACGGCATAGCCGGAGACACCATGGCAGTCGAGGCAGTCAGCATCCGTGACTTTATCGGTCTCTGCGCTCTGTGTACTCTCTTCACTCTCTTTACCAAAGGCGGTAGCCGACATCAATGTCAGCGCCGGTAACAACACTAGTAACAGCGCCGGTAACAATAGGACTTTTTTCATGCGAAGGGCTAGTTGCGTGAGCGTTAATCGATATGGCGTCTGGGCTTGAATGAAACTTCAAGCCCAGACGCTATTTTTACAAAAAATGATCGGTCACTAACCGTTATTTTTTGCTAAAGCCGTGGTTGTCATCATCCTCGGGGGACCATGATTTTGGCGGCTTTTTACCGATAAACCAGCGATGCATTTCGGAGTTTAACGTCTCATCCAGCAGTGCTTGCACAGCGTCAGCAGCATCACCCTTGCCCGCATGGCGTCCCTCTTCAATCAGCTCCTTAACTTGTGGCACCATCTCAAAATAGAAGCGGTGTGCTACCTCATACATGCCTTCCCAATGCACATAATCGGGGGCTAACATCGCCGCACCGTGGCGTGCACGACGACCTTCATGGTGCCAAAGATAGAAATAGGTCCACTCGATCTCTTCGTTGAATTTAACCGGGTCAAGCAGCTTGCCCTTTTTCAGTGCGCCAATCAGCTTTTTCGCAGGGATCGCAAATTTATCGTTAAACAGCTCAACAAATGCATCCAGCTGTTCATAGAAATTATCGACGATATTACGACCGTGGCAGGCACTACAAACCGACTTCATGTCTTTGCGTCGTGCCAACCAGGGTTTCACCTCTTTACCCTTTTTGATCGCAGGCGCATCAATTTTGAACGAGACCGGGGCGCGCAGATTCCAAGAGATACGCCCACCGATATCATGGGTCACAGGCAGGTTGGGTGTCGCAGACATATGGCAGGTCGCACAGGTTGGTGCGGCACTGTAATCTTCACCGGCAACCCACTTGGCGGAGTCGAGGTTCATCTTGTCGATGTTGGCGCGAAAAGCGATGCCATGTACCGACTCTTCGTAGATCTCTTTCTGCGGATGGTCGGGGCCTAGATGACAACGCCCACAGTTGTTGGGGTGACGCGCCTGAGCGACATCAAAGTTATGGCGCTGGTGACAGGCTGAGCAAGCCCCTTTAGAGCCGTCTGGATTGATACGGCCGATGCCCGTGTTCGGCCAAGTAGCCGAGTTTAACGAACCGTCAGATTCCACGCGTACGATAGAGCCATGGCAACCGGCGCAACCCATGGTAACCACCGGAGATGTACCGTGCAGTATCGGCGCACCCTCAACTACCTCGGCTAACACATTATCCAGCGAACCGAGAATGTTGCCC
>JAADGQ010000110.1 GCA_013152295.1 Gammaproteobacteria bacterium
GCCTGATTGCGCCGATCGCGATGGAAGATGGACTGCGTTTTGCGATTCGTGAAGGTGGTCGTACTGTCGGCGCGGGTGTGGTTGCTAAGATTCTTGATTGATGTGGTATTCATTACGAATGAAGAAGAGCGGGACGGTCTGTTTGTCCTTCCTCTTTATTCGTCTTAGTTTGTTCTAGGCCAGTAGCTCAATTGGCAGAGCGGCGGTCTCCAAAACCGCAGGTTGGGGGTTCGATTCCCTCCTGGCCTGCCATTATGGTCTAGACATGGGTTTACGGTAGGTGGAATGGCTGACAAAATCAAAATAGCACTGGCGTTTATTCTCTTTTTTGTAGGGGTTGCCGCATTCTATTACTTCGGTGAGCAATCACTGCTGCTGCGTGTGCTTGGCTTGTTGGCTGCCACGGGTGTTAGCATCGGGATTATCTCTCAGACAGCTCCTGGTCGTAGGGTGTGGGGTTTTGTCGGTGAAGCGAAGCTGGAGGCTGCAAAGGTTGTCTGGCCGACCGGCAAAGAGACCAAGCAAACTACGCTGATAGTGATGGCGTTGACCATTATTGTTGCTCTTTTTTTATGGGGGTTTGATTCGTTTTTGATGTGGACGGTTCAATCACTCACGGGTCGGGGAGTCTGAGCGCATGGCATTGCGATGGTATGTAGTTCATGTCTATTCGGGCTTTGAAAATCATGTAGTGCGTTCGCTTAATGAACGCATCGGGCGTAGCGACCTTCAGGATAACTTCGGCGAGATTCTAGTGCCCACCGAAGAGGTTGTGGAGATGCGCGCGGGTCAGAAACGTAAGAGTGATCGTAAGTTTTTCCCCGGCTATGTGTTGATGCAGCTGGAGATGAACGACGATACATGGCACTTTGTGCGTGATGTGCCGAAAGTGATGGGTTTTGTTGGAGGGACCGGCGACCGCCCGGTACCCATATCCGACAAAGAGGCAGAGAGTATTCTGCAGCGTATTCAAGAAGGGGTTGAGAAGCCCAAGCCGAAGGTGTTGTTTGAGGTTGGTGAGGTCGTTCGTGTTACCGAGGGGCCATTTGCTGACTTTAGCGGCGTGGTAGAAGAGGTGAATTATGAAAAGAGTCGCTTGCGTGTGGCGGTTCTGATTTTTGGTCGCTCTACCCCTGTTGAGTTGGGCTTTGGCCAAGTGGAGAAAGGGTAGCTTTTCTCTCCGCAGCTAAACATTATAAGGCTGCAGCATCAAGATCTTAGATCAGTTGTTTTGAAATATTTTGGGGAGCCGAGAGGCGCTTGAACCCACGAGGTATTACCATTATGGCAAAGAAAGTACAGGCCTACATTAAATTGCAGGTCAAGGCCGGTCAGGCCAACCCTTCTCCTCCCGTTGGTCCGGCCCTGGGTCAACATGGCGTCAACATCATGGAGTTCTGCAAGGCGTTTAACGCTCAGACCCAGAGTCTAGAGCCGGGCATGCCTATCCCCGTTGTGATTACGGTGTATGCGGATCGCAGCTTTACCTTTATCACCAAAACGCCACCTGCTTCGATATTGTTGAAAAAGGCAGCAGGTATTAGCAGTGGTAGTAAAACCCCCAACACCCACAAAGTGGGCAAAGTCACTCGCGAGCAGCTTGAAGAGATCGCGAAAACCAAAGAACCGGATTTGACCGCAGCCGATATGGATGCTGCTGTTCGTACTATTGCCGGTAGCGCCCGTAGTATGGGTCTTGACGTCGAGGGGGTGTAATCATGGCGAAGTTATCCAAAAGAATGCGGGCGATTAGCGAGCGGGTTGAGCTGGGTAAAATCTACCCTGTGGACGAAGCACTGAACCTGCTCAAAGAGCTGTCGACAACAAAATTTGAAGAGTCTGTCGAGGTTGGTATTAACCTGGGCGTTGATCCGCGTAAGTCTGATCAGGTTGTTCGTGGCTCTACTGTTTTGCCTAATGGCACCGGAAAGGTTGTTCGCGTTGCAGTCTTCACTCAGGGTGCCAATGCTGATGCAGCTCGCGAAGCGGGCGCAGATATTGTTGGCTTAGAAGATCTCGCCGAGTCTGTCAAAGCAGGCAATATGGATTTTGATGTCGTCGTCGCCTCACCCGATGCAATGCGTATCGTGGGTCAATTGGGCCAAATTCTTGGCCCGCGTGGTTTGATGCCGAACCCTAAAGTGGGTACGGTGACTGCCGATGTGGCTGGCGCGGTTAAAAACGCGAAGGCAGGTCAGGTGAGATATCGAACAGACAAAGGCGGCATTATTCACAGCACAATTGGCAAGGTGGGTTTTGAAGTTACTGCCTTGCGTGAAAATTTAACAGCCTTGCTTGCTGATTTGAATAAGGCCAAGCCGAGCGCGGCCAAAGGGATTTACGTTAAGAAAATTAGCGTATCGACCACGATGGGGCCTGGGCTTGTTGTCGATAAATCTGCGCTGGAATAGTAACGTTTATAGGGTTTGGAGGCTTATATCTCCAAGTGACTTTGTGCCATTGCTTGCGTTGTTTCGTGAGCGGTGGACGTCAAAGACCGTAGGTGCACAAGAGAATGTGTTTAAGTGTGAAGGGGTTACTTCACAGCCTGCGCAGACGGTGCTCCCCGAGCAGAAAATATTCTGATGAAGGTCGCCGTATACAATGGGTGGAGCACTTTTTATAGGTGCTCTGTGTCAAGTTGGGGTTAGCGGAAAGTGTTGGTTAATACATGAACGAGTGGTTGAGCATGGTTGGAATGAGTGACCTAAGTTTGTGTGAAACCAGTATCGAAGCTGCCAGTACGGGGGAAAACTCTTGTTAACACTTGAAGCAAAACAGTCCATTGTTTCTGAAGTTGCCGAAGTCATCGGCCGGGCGCAGTCCGTTATTGCAGCGGAAAATCAGGGTTTGACAGTTTCGGAGATGACCGAGCTTCGCGTTAAAGCGCGTGAGGCGGGTGTTTATCTCCGCGTTGTTAAAAACACCCTGACGCGTCGTGCCGTTGAAGGCAGTGATTACGCATGCATACAGGAGGCTCTGCAAGGTCCGCTGTTGTTGGCACTTTCTACTGAAGATCCTGCTTCTGCTGCGCGCGTATTGAATGATTTCTCCAAAGATCATGCGAAGCTTGTCGTTAAAATTGTCGCTGTAAATGGTCAGTTGCTCAGTGCAGCAGACGTTTCAAGCGTTGCTAATCTGCCGACACGTGACGAAGCGATTAGCCAGCTGATGGCTGTGATGAAAGCGCCTGTGGAGAAATTTGTTCGTACTTTGGCCGAGCCTGCGAACAAGCTGGTGCGTACCATTGCAGCGGTACGCGACCAGAAAGACGCGGCTTGACTGCACGATTCTTCGGTTTCAGAAACAATTATTTAGATATCAGAAAATTTTAGGAGCATAAGAGCATGGCTGTAAGCAAAGACGACATACTAGATGCAATTTCCAATATGTCCGTTATGGAAGTTGTCGAATTGATTTCGGCAATGGAAGAGAAATTTGGTGTTTCCGCTGCTGCGGTTGCTGCGGTTGCCGTGGCTCCGGGTGCGGGTGATGGTGGCGGTGCTGCTGAAGAGAAAACCGAATTTGATGTTGTATTGGCCAGCTTTGGTGAGAAAAAAGTCGGCGTGATCAAAGCAGTGCGTGCTATCACGGGGCTTGGTCTAAAAGAGGCGAAAGGCCTTGTTGAAAGTGCACCTGCTAATGTTAAAGAGGGCGTTAGCAAGGACGAAGCTGAAGAGATTAAGAAGCAACTGGAAGAAGCAGGCGCAACTGTCGAGCTTAAATAAGCGTATGACAGTTTGCGTTCAGGCGCAGCCTGAACCTTTTGGGGCCGGTGGTTTTAGACTGCCGGCCCTTTCTTGCTTGAACTTTTGACCGTAGTTTGCGTTCTGTTTGATAACCGGTGTAACAGCGAACTGAGGAAACCCGATGGCCTACTCTTTCACAGATAAAAAATGTATCCGTAACGATTTCGGGAAAGAACCCAGTATTCTGGATATCCCGTATCTTCTAAAGATACAAGTTGACTCATATTATAAGCTGTTACAGGCGGATACCCCGCTGGAGGAGCGTGTCGACCGAGGTCTGCATGCTGCCTTCAAATCTGTTTTTCCCATTGTCAGTTATTCCGGTAGTGCTGCGCTTGAGTACGTGAGCTACCGCTTAGGAACACCAACCTTTGATGTGAAAGAGTGCATTATGCGCGGCATGACCTATGCTGCGCCGCTGCGTGTCAGATTGCGTCTCGTCATATATGGTAAAGATGGTGCTAGCAGTGCCCAGACCGTCAAAGATATGAAAGAGCAGGAAGTTTACATGGGCGAACTTCCGCTGATGACCGAGAAAGGCACCTTTGTCATCAATGGCACCGAGCGGGTGATCGTTTCCCAATTACATCGCTCTCCCGGTGTCTTCTTTGAGCATGATCGAGGCAAGACACACTCTTCGGGCAAATTGCTGTTTTCAGCCCGCGTGATTCCCTATCGTGGCTCCTGGCTGGATATGGAATTTGATCCCAAGGACTGTGTCTTTGTGCGCATCGACCGCCGCCGCAAACTGCCCGCTACCGTGATTTTGCGCGCACTGGGTTATGGCTCGGAAGAGATTCTGGATATGTTCTTCGATACCGTGACCTTTCACCTCGGTGAAGATGGTATTCAGATGGACTTGATTCCGGAACGGATGCGTGGCGAAACGTTGCTGTTTGATATAAAGGACAGCAAAGGCGAGGTGCTGGTTGAAGCAGGCCGTCGTATCACCGCGCGCCATGTACGTAGCTTGACCAAAGAGTCCATTGAAAAGGTCACGGTACCTGAAGAGTATCTCTACGAAAAAGTTCTTGCTCACGATGTTGTTGATGAAGGTAGCGGCGAGATTATCGCCAATGCCAACGACGTGATTGAAGCCGACCTGTTGGTCAAGCTGATGGAAGCGGATGCGGGCAAGATTAATGTGCTCGATGTGAATGATTTTGGCCGTGGCCCTTACATCTCGGATACGTTACGTATCGACCACACGGCGAGCCCGTTGGAAGCGCAGATCGAGATCTACCGGATGATGCGTCCGGGTGATCCGCCAACCAAAGAAGCTGCCCAGACGCTGTTTAATAACCTCTTTTTCAATAGTGAGCGTTATGATCTGTCGCCAGTAGGGCGCATGAAGTTCAACCGACGCATCGGTGCTGAAGAGATTGTTGGTTCTGGCACGCTATCTAAGGAAGATATCATTGCTGTTCTCAACGAGCTGATCAACATCAAGAACGGCAAGGGTGTGATTGATGATATCGATCACCTGGGTAACCGCCGTATCCGTAGTGTTGGCGAGATGATCGAAAACCAGTTCAGAGTTGGTTTGGTTCGTGTTGAACGGGCTGTCAAAGATCGCCTGAGCCTGGCCGAGTCAGAAGGGCTAATGCCACAAGATTTGATCAACGCCAAGCCAGTTTCAGCGGTGATCAAAGAGTTTTTTGGCTCCAGCCAGTTGTCGCAGTTCATGGACCAAAACAACCCGCTGTCGGAGATCACCCATAAGCGCCGTGTCTCTGCATTGGGGCCGGGTGGCCTGACACGTGAGCGTGCAGGCTTTGAGGTGCGCGATGTTCACCCGACACACTATGGGCGTGTCTGCCCAATCGAGACCCCTGAAGGTCCAAATATCGGTCTGATCAACTCACTGGCGGTTTACGCACGTACCAACGATTACGGGTTTCTTGAGACACCCTATCGCAAAGTTGTTAATGGCAAGGTCAGCCACGATATTGAGTACCTCTCGGCGATTGAAGAGGGACAGTACGTCATTGCGCAGGCCAGCATTCGTCTGGATGGTGATGGGAATATTGTTGATGATCTGGTTTCGTGCCGCCACCAAAACGAATTTACGCTGTTCGCCCCTGATCGTGTGGACTATATGGATGTTTCGCCGAAACAGATCGTCTCCATAGCGGCATCGTTGATTCCGTTTTTGGAGCACGATGATGCGAACCGGGCGCTGATGGGTTCTAACATGCAGCGCCAGGCAGTGCCTACGCTGCGCACCGAAAAGCCGCTGGTCGGAACCGGCGTTGAACGCACGGTGGCCATTGATTCCGGTGTGACAGTTGTCGCGTTGCGCGGAGGTGTTGTCGACTCTGTTGATGCAGGCCGTATTGTCGTGCGTGTGAATGACGAAGAGGCTGCCCACGGGGAGTCAGGCGTTGATATTTACAATCTGACCAAGTACCAACGCTCCAATCAGAATACCTGCATCAATCAGCGTCCTTTGGTGACAACTGGCGACCTTATTGCTCGTGGCGATGTATTGGCTGATGGCCCGTCTACCGATATGGGCGATCTGGCGCTGGGGCAGAATATGCTGGTGGCGTTCATGCCCTGGAATGGCTACAACTTCGAGGATTCCATCCTGATCTCCGAGCGGGTGGTTCACGAGGATCGTTTCACCACGATTCATATCGAAGAGCTGACCAGCATGGCTCGCGATACCAAACAGGGGCCGGAGGAGATCACTGCGGATATTCCTCATGTGGGTGAAGCCGCGCTCTCCAAATTGGATGAAACCGGCGTCGTGTTCATCGGTGCCGAAGTGAGTGCCGGCGATATTTTGGTGGGCAAGGTCACGCCCAAGGGTGAGACTCAGCTGACGCCTGAAGAGAAATTGCTGCGCGCGATTTTCGGTGAGAAAGCATCGGATGTTAAAGATACATCCCTGCGTGTTCCATCCGGCATGAGCGGTACGGTTATCGATGTGCAGGTTTTTACCCGCGACGGCGTCGAAAAAGATAGTCGTGCGCTCGATATCGAAAAAGCCGAGCTGAAGAAGGTCAAAAAAGATCTTGGTGATCAGCTGCGCATTGTTGAGGAAGATATCTACCAGCGCGCAGAGAGAGTGCTGGTTGGTAAGATCGCAGAAGCCGGTACAAAAGGGATCAAAAAAGGCGAGGTCATCACTGCCGAACAGCTTGCTGAGCTGCCTCATGAATCATGGCTGAAGGTTCGCCTTGATGACGAAGAACTCAATGCTAGGCTCGACCAGCTGCATGAGCAGTTAGAGCAGCAGCGCACGGACTGCGAAGCCAAACTCGAAGAGAAACGGACCAAACTCACTGCCGGCGACGACTTGGCGCCGGGTGTGCTGAAGATGGTTAAAGTCTACTTGGCAGTGAAGCGTCGCATTCAGCCGGGCGACAAGATGGCTGGTCGTCACGGTAACAAGGGTGTGATTTCGATGATCGTTCCTGTTGAGGATATGCCCTATTCCGCAGACGGTACGCCGGTTGATGTTGTACTCAACCCACTGGGTGTTCCATCACGAATGAATGTCGGCCAGGTTCTCGAAGCGCATCTGGGTTGGGCTGCCAAGGGGCTGGGCAACAAGATTGGTGCCATGCTTGATACGGCCGCAGCCGTGCAGTCGTTACGTGACTATTTGAACAAAATCTACAACCACAGCGGCAAACACGAAGATATCGATTCGTTGACTGACGATGAGGTGGTGGCTTTGTGCAAAAATCTGCGCAGAGGAGTGCCGATGGCGACCCCTGTGTTTGATGGTGCCTCTGAGGACGACATCAAACACATGTTGGAGCTGGCTGGTTTGTCACGTACTGGGCAGACAGAATTGCGCGATGGGCGTACCGGAGAGCCTTTCGAACGCCCCGTCACTGTGGGTTATATGTATATGCTTAAGCTCAACCACTTGGTTGATGACAAGATGCATGCCCGTTCAACCGGCCCTTACAGCCTTGTTACGCAGCAGCCGTTGGGCGGAAAGGCACAATTTGGTGGACAGCGTTTTGGTGAGATGGAGGTCTGGGCGCTCGAGGCCTATGGTGCGGCTCATATGCTCGAAGAGATGCTCACAGTGAAGTCAGACGACGTCGCGGGACGGACCAAAATGTATAAAAATATTGTAGATGGTGATCATCGTATGGAGCCAGGTATGCCCGAATCTTTCAATGTACTGTTGAAGGAGATTCGTGCGCTGGGTATCGATATCGAGCTTGATCAAAACTAGCGGTAACGGATCAGCATGATTCGCTGCGGCTTATCAAGGCCGCAGCATAATCTACAACGAATGATCACGGCCGCCGCGATTCGCGGCGACAAGCCGAACAGCAGCAGGAGAGACAACGTTGAAAGACCTACTTAAAATGATGCAGCAGGGGCAGGTGGAAGAGTTCGATGCCATTCGCATCGGTTTGGCATCTCCCGAAAAAATTCGCTCATGGTCTTATGGCGATGTAAAAAAGCCCGAGACGATTAACTATCGGACTTTCAAGCCAGAGCGCGATGGCCTGTTCTGTGCCAAAATTTTTGGCCCGGTCAAGGATTACGAATGTCTGTGCGGCAAATATAAGCGCCTCAAGCATCGCGGCGTCATCTGCGAAAAGTGTGGCGTAGAGGTTGCTCAGACTAAAGTGCGCCGTGAACGCATGGGTCATATCGAGCTGGCCAGCCCTGTTGCACACATCTGGTTTCTCAAGTCGCTGCCGTCGCGCATGGGGCTGCTGCTGGATATGACACTGCGCGACATCGAGCGCGTACTCTATTTCGAAGCGTTTGTGGTCATCGACCCAGGCATGACCCAGCTAGAGCGCGGTCAGCTGCTCTCTGACGAGACCTACCTTGAAGCACTCGAAGAGTATGGTGACGAGTTTGATGCGCGCATGGGTGCCGAAGCGGTCTACGAGCTGCTCAAATCGTTGACCCTCACCAGCGAGATCGAAGAGGTTCGCGAAGAGATTGCCTCCAGTGGCTCTGAGAGCAAAATCAAGAAAATGACCAAACGCCTCAAGTTGATGGAGGCGTTTCTTGAGTCCGGCAACAAGCCGGAGTGGATGGTGATGAAGGTGCTGCCGGTGTTGCCGCCGGAGCTGCGTCCTCTGGTGCCGCTTGATGGTGGGCGTTTTGCAACCTCTGACTTGAACGATCTTTACCGTCGCGTGATCAATCGCAACAATCGTCTGAAGCGGCTGCTGGACCTGAATGCTCCCGACATTATCGTGCGCAACGAAAAACGTATGTTGCAGGAGGCGGTAGACGCGCTGCTGGATAACGGTCGTCGCGGCAAGGCGATTACCGGCTCCAACAAACGGCCGTTGAAGTCGCTGGCCGACATGATCAAAGGCAAGCAAGGGCGTTTTCGTCAAAACCTTCTTGGTAAACGTGTGGATTACTCCGGTCGTTCAGTGATCGTGGTTGGGCCAACGTTGCGACTGCACCAATGCGGTCTACCCAAAAAGATGGCGCTGGAGCTGTTTAAGCCGTTCATTTTTGGCAAGCTCGAAGCGCGTGGTTTGGCGACAACAATTAAAGCCGCCAAGAAGTTAGTAGAGAGAGAGGGTGCGGAAGTTTGGGATATTCTCGAAGAGGTGATCCGCGAACATCCAATACTGCTCAATCGTGCGCCAACGCTGCATCGTCTGGGTATCCAGGCGTTCGAGCCCGTGCTGATCGAGGGTAAGGCGATCCAACTGCATCCGCTGGTTTGTACCGCGTTTAATGCAGATTTCGATGGCGACCAGATGGCCGTTCATGTGCCGCTCTCTATTGAGGCGCAGCTGGAAGCGCGCACACTGATGATGTCGACCAATAATATTCTCTCTCCCGCCAACGGCGAGCCGATCATTGTGCCGACGCAGGATGTGGTGCTTGGGCTCTACTTCATGACGCGTGAGCGAGCAGATGCCAAGGGTACAGGGATGATCTTCGCGGATGTCAACGAGGTGCGTCGTGCGCATGCCAATGGTGTGATTGATATTCATGCAAGGATTTCGGTTCGAGTGAGTGACCGCGATGAGCGTATGGAGACCACGGTAGGACGGGCGTTACTGTTTGATGTGTTGCCCGAAGGTCTGCCGCTCGACATGGTCAACAAAGAGATGACCAAAAAATCGATCAGTGCGCTGATCGATTACTGTTACCGCAGGATTGGTTTGAAAGCTACGGTGGTTTTTGCCGACCAGTTAATGTACACCGGTTTTCACTATGCGACCCGCTCGGGCGTCTCTGTGGGTGTCAACGACATGGAAGTTCCCGCAGATAAAGATCAGATCATTGGTCGCGCCGAGCTGGAAGTGAAAGAGATCGAGTCTCAATACACCTCGGGTCTGGTGACCAACGGTGAGCGCTACAACAAGGTGATCGATATCTGGTCGCGCACCAACGACCAAGTGGCCAATGCGATGATGGATGGCCTTGGCACCGAGCAGGTTATTGATGTGAATGGCAACGAGGTGACACAGGCTTCGTTTAATTCGATCTATATGATGGCTGATTCCGGTGCGCGTGGTAGTGCTGCGCAGATTCGTCAGTTAGCTGGAATGCGTGGCCTGATGGCCAAGCCAGATGGCTCGATTATCGAAACGCCGATCACGGCCAACTTTCGTGAGGGGCTTGATGTACTGCAGTACTTTATCTCAACGCATGGCGCACGTAAGGGGTTGGCCGATACCGCACTAAAGACGGCAAACTCCGGGTATTTAACGCGCCGGTTGGTGGATGTGGCGCAGGATCTGGTTGTCATCGGTGATGATTGCGGAACCGAGAAAGGTCTGTTGATGACGCCGCTGATTGAAGGCAGCGATGTTGTTGAGCAGCTGGGTGAGCGTGTTCTTGGCCGCGTTGTGGTTGAAGATGTCATGGTCCCCGGCAAAGAGGATGAGATTGCCGTGGAGGCGGGCACACTGATCGATGAAGATTGGGTCGAGAAGCTTGAGCAGATGAGTGTTGATCAGATGATCGTGCGCTCCGCGATTACTTGCAAAAACCAGTTCGGTATCTGTGCCGCCTGTTATGGGCGTGATTTGGGTCGAGGTCATCTGGTTAATGCAGGCGAAGCAGTGGGAGTGATTGCTGCGCAGTCTATTGGTGAGCCGGGTACCCAGCTCACCATGCGTACTTTCCATATCGGGGGTGCGGCATCGCGGGCAGCAGCGGCGAACAATGTTGAAGTTAAATCGAAGGGAAGCGCGCGGCTGCACAATATCAAGCTGGTCAAACATGCCAGTGGTAAAAACGTTGCCGTATCGCGTTCCGGCGAATTGACCGTCCTTGACGAGTTTGGTCGTGAGCGTGAGCGCTACAAGATTCCTTACGGTTCCGAGCTTAGCATCAGTGACGGTGACCAGGTGGAGCCGGGGCTGGTTGTCGCCGCGTGGGACCCTCACACCCACCCGGTTATTACCGAAGTGGCTGGTGTTCTTAAATACAGTGATTTTGTCGAAGGGGTGACTGTTAACCGGCAGTCCGATGAGATTACCGGCTTGTCCAGCTTGGTGATTACCGATCCGAAACAGCGTGGCACAGCGGGCAAGGATCTGCGCCCCATGGTGAAGCTGGTAGATACAGATGGTAACGATCTGTGCATTGCTGATACCGATATCCCGGCAATGTACTTTCTGCCGGTTGGTGCAATTGTCGCTATTGAGGATGGTGCAGAGGTGGGTGTCGGCGACGTGGTTGCGCGTATCCCTCAAGAGTCTTCGAAGACGCGCGACATCACGGGTGGTCTGCCGCGCGTCGCCGATCTGTTTGAGGCACGTAAACCGAAAGATCCTTACATTCTGGCCGAGATCTCCGGTACGGTCTCTTTTGGCAAAGAGACCAAGGGCAAGCAGCGCTTGGTGATTACGCCCAAAGAGGGTGAAACACACGAGGAGTTGATTCCGAAGTGGCGCCACGTCACCGTATTCGAAGGTGAGCATCTGGAAAAAGGCGAAGTGATCGCCGATGGCTCACCGAACCCGCACGATATCCTGCGCCTGTTGGGGGTGACCGAGCTGGCAACCTATATTATCAACGAGGTGCAAGAGGTCTATCGCCTGCAAGGCGTGAAGATCAACGATAAGCATATCGAATGCATTGTGCGGCAGATGCTGCGCAAAGTGGAGATTAGTGCTGCCGGTGATACGAAACTGTTGAAAGGTGAGCAGGTGGATCGCCCACGCTTCGCTGAAGAGAATAAAGTGGTGGAAGCGAAAGGCAAGCAACCGGCGACCTATACGCCGATTCTGTTGGGTATTACCAAAGCTTCGTTGGCAACCGAATCATTTATCTCTGCGGCCTCTTTTCAGGAGACGACGCGGGTGCTGACCGAAGCGGCGGTCAGTGGCAAGCGCGACGAATTGCGCGGATTGAAAGAGAATGTCGTTGTTGGCCGCCTGATACCTGCGGGTACCGGTATGGCTTACCATCGTGAGCGTGAACAGCGTCGTTTGGCTGCCATGCAGCAGTCAGCGCCAGTTGTTGAAGAGAAGATATCCAGCAGTGATGTCGAAGAGGCCTTGGCGCAAGCGCTGAATGCGACTGATTTTTAATTTTGCGCCTAGCCTGCTCGATTGAGGCGAACTAAAAAAGCCGACGGAGGTTATTCCTCCGTCGGCTTTTTTTGGTTGACGCGTTGGGCAGATAAAGTCTTAGTTTGGCTTTGCTTGACTCCTACATCAGATGCATTTATCAAATATGACAAATTAGGGCGCGTGCTTTTTTCCGAGTAACTGCAGGATGAGGTAATAGATAAACCTGGGGTTATGCTTCAAATAGCGTTTCCACAGTCGTTTGGGTTCAGTTGCAAGTCTGAACAGCCACTCTAGGCCAATTTTCTGCAGCCACAACGGCGCCTTCTTTTTATTACCTGCAATAAAATCAAAAGCTGCCCCCACACCAAGCATGGTGCAGTGCAGCGCCTCTCTGTGTTCGGCCATCCACCACTCCTGTTTGGGGCAGCCGAGCCCTACAAATAGTATCTTCACACCGGATGCATTAATGTCCGCTGTGTGTTGTTGATCCTCCTCAGCGGTAATTTTCCTAAACGGCGGTGACACAGAGTAAGCGATGTTCAGCCCTGGGTATTTATCGCAGAGAGCGCTGCCAAGCGTCCGCAATAGTTCAGGTGTCGCGCCAAAAAAACCGACAGGGATATTCTCCTTTGCCGCCATTTGACACAAAGCCAGCGTGAGGTCATAGCCGCGAACCTGCTTGGCCTCTTTATGGCCCAACAGTTTTTGCGCCCAAGTCAATGGCATCCCGTCAGGGATTGTCAGATCAGCGCTGTTGACGATCTCTCTGAAGTGCGAATCGTCAAAAGCTTCCATACACATGTGAACGTTTGATACGCAAACATAGCGTCCATTACTGCTGCTAATAAAGTCTTTAACACGTGAAGCGGAATCATCCAAAGAGAGAATATGTGTGCGCATATTCAAAATGTTCGTGCTTTTTTGTGGTGGTCCTGCCTCTACTTCAAATGTGTCTTGGTTCAGCATAAATAATCTTATTTTTTATATTTGGATTCAGGATTGATTGCAGCACAACGTGTGCTTTTTACTCCGGCGGGTAGCGCAGCAAGCCTAGCACACCTTCGAGGCCCGCATGGTTGAGTGCTGTATCGGCTTGGAGCTGCACGGCAGGCTTCGCGTGATAGGCAATGCTCAGCCCGGCTACGGCCATCATCTCCAGGTCATTAGCGCCATCACCCATCGCAATGGTCTGGCTGGTTTTAAGTCCAAGCTTATTGCACAGCTGTTTGAGCAGCGTGGCTTTGGCTTTGGCGCCAACGATATCGCCGACAACACGGCCGCTCAGTTTGCCGTCGATAATTTCCAAGGTATTGGCAAGTGTGTAATCGAGCCCCAGGCGCGCTTTGAGGCGTTCGGTGAAAAAGGTGAATCCACCCGAGACCAGCGCCACTTTGATGCCACGCTGCTTTAATCCCGCAATCATTGTTTCAGCTCCGGGATTGAGCGTCAGACGTTCGTTATAGACACGCTCCAGAGCGCCGACCTCCAGCCCCTCTAACAGTGCAACGCGGCGAGTCAGCGAAGTTTCAAAATCGATCTCGCCACGCATCGCCGCTTCGGTGATCTCCGCCACCTGCGGCTTGATGCTGAGAAAGTCGGCGATCTCGTCGATGCATTCGATGCTGATCAAAGTGGAGTCCATATCCGTCACCAGCAATCCAACCTCATCGGCATTGAAGTCATCGGGCAACCGATTGATATCGAAATCCACATGTTGACGCAGTTGATTCAGCTCGTCGTTAGCGTCGAGACGAGAAGTACTCAATACAGAGTAGGTTTCACACATTTTCACGGCGCTACCAATCTGCGCGGCGATGCTATCAACAGCGGCACGGCTTATATTGGCACCTTGTAGAATCAGAGTAGACATTTTCAGTATCACTTACCCAATAAAAGTTATTCGGTAGCCTGGGTTGAGGTACGAAACCCAGGCTACCGTGGTGTGCTCACAAACAGTTCGAGCAGGTCATTCAAAAATCGTTGTCCTTGTTGAGTGGGTTGGATGCGTTGGATATCCCACTCGATCAATCCCCGATGCTGCGCTTCGTTAAGTGCTTCATCAACAATTTTCAGCGGCATGCCGGTGTGTTCGTAAAACAGTGATGAGGGAAAACCATCCGTCAAACGCAATACGTTCATCATAAATTCCAGCCCCACCTCATCACGGCGGACTGTTTTTTCGCCAGCGACTCTTGACGTTTGCTGCAGTGGTGTTTGCAACAAATAGTCACGCGGGTGTTTGGCTTTCCAGTAACGGCCAATCTGCTGGGTATCAGCGCGAGTGATTTTACCGTGGGCTCCGGCACCGATGCCGATGTAATCGCCAAACGACCAATAGTTGAGATTATGCCTGCACTGTTTGCCATCTTGGGCATAGGCGGATATTTCGTACTGTGCATATCCCGCTGCGGCGAGACGTTCGCAACCCTGAGCCTGAAACTGCCAGATTTCATCATCATCCGGCAAAGAGGGCGGCTGGTGGTGAAAGGCCGTGTTGGGCTCGACTGTCAGCTGATAGTAGGAGATATGGTCCGGCGCTAACTCGATGGCGCGATCCACGTCGTCCATTGCCTGCACCAACGATTGGCCGGGCAGGCCGAACATTAGGTCGAGATTGATTCGTTCAAACCCCGCACTTTTTGCCTCTTGCACCGCAGCAACTGCTTGACTGCCATCATGCACACGCCCAAGGCGCTGCAATATGTCATCATCAAAACTCTGCACACCGATAGAGAGCCGATTCACACCCGCCTCGCGATACGCCCGAAAACGCCCCGCTTCCAACGTGCCCGGATTTGCTTCGAGCGTGATCTCAATGTCGGGTCGCACGGGCAGCCGTGCACGTACCGCCGACAGCAGCGTAGCGATGGCATCACCGGAAAAGAGGCTTGGCGTGCCGCCACCGATAAAAATCGTCTGCAACGTCCGCCCCCACACCGACGGCAGCGCTTGCTCCAGATCGGCAATCAGTGCATTTATATAGTCTGCTTCGGGAATCGGTTCGATAACGGCATGCGAATTAAAGTCACAGTAGGGGCATTTACGCACACACCACGGCATGTGGATGTAGAGCGACAGTGGCGGTAGCGCGCTGAAATTAAACATATCCCGCTATCACAGATGCCTGGCAAGCAGACCCAACTCAAGCTCCGCAACCGGTACAGGGATGCGCACGCGGTAATCGCTGCCTGGCGCTTCGATCATCGCAGCGCCGTTTTCATTCTGCATCGCCTGCAACGTGAAGGTGTGGTTGCCGTTGGGCAGGATCAGCTCCAATTTATCCCCCACCGCGAACTTATTTTTCACCAGCACCTTGGCCAATCCGGTTGCGTCATCCACGCCGGTAATCTCACCGACAAAGCGCTGTTTGTAGCTATCCGATGCGCCGCGCAGATAATTTTGGTAGTCGGCACTGTGGTGGCGCTGATAAAAACCGTCGGTATAACCCCGGTTGGCCAACGCATTCAGTGCACCGATCAACGTAGGATCAAATTCCCGTCCGGCCACAGCATCGTCAATCGCGCGGCGATAGATCTGCGCGGTGCGTGCAGCGTAGTAGTAGGTTTTGGTGCGCCCCTCAATTTTCAGTGAATCGATGCCAATCTTGACCAGGCGCGCCACATGCTCCACGGCGCGCAGATCTTTAGAGTTCATAATATAGGTGCCGAGTTCATCCTCCATAATCGGCATCAACTCGCCTGGCCGTTCGCGCTCTTCGATGAGATAGACCTCGTCAGCGGCGGGGTGGCGATCCATCAGTTCCGACGCATTTGGTTTGCCACTGCAACCACCGCCTTCAATGGCAATCGAGAGATCACCGCTTTCGTTGGCTATCGCCTCATGGGTATCGTACTGCCAGCGACAGGAGTTGGTGCAGGTGCCCTGATTCGCGTCACGATGGTTGAAATAGCCGGACAACAGACAGCGCCCGGAATAGGCGATGCAGAGTGCGCCGTGAACAAAGACCTCCAGCTCCATATCGGGGCAGCGCTGGCGAATCTCTTCGATCTCATCCAGCGACAATTCGCGGGACAAGATAATACGGCTGATACCAACGCTATGCCAAAAATTAACCGCTGCGTAGTTCACCGTATTGGCCTGCACCGAGAGATGGATCGGCATCTGCGGCCAGCGTTCGCGCACCAGCGCAATCAATCCCGGATCGGCCATAATCAGCGCATCAGGCTGCATCGCAATCACCGGCTCAAGATCCACCATGAAGGTGTCCACCTTGCGGTTATGCGGGATCAGGTTGGCGGTAACGAAAAACTTTTTACCTTGTCGATGCGCTTCATCAATTCCCACCGCAAGATTAGTAAGGTCAAAATCGTTGTTGCGCACACGCAGACTGTAACGGGGCATACCCGCATAAACCGCATCGGCACCATACGCAAACGCATAGCGCATGTTACGCAGGGTGCCTGCAGGGGAGAGCAGTTCAACTGTTTTCATTTTAATTTCGACGTATGTTCTTAGAGCACTTGCAACGCTTCGACCAAACGCTGCAGCGCCTGGCCACGATGGCTAATGCGGTTTTTCTCGTCAGCGGGCAGCTCGGCGGACGTGCACTGATGGGTCGGCACATAGAAAATCGGGTCATAACCAAACCCGCCTTCACCGGTTGGTTGATGCAAAATAGTGCCTTCCCAACTGCCTTGAGCGATGAGCGGCGTGGGATCATTTTCGTGCTCTAAATAGACCAGCACACACTGAAAGCGCGCACTGCGCTGATCGTCGGGCAGCGCTTTTAATGCATCCAACAGATGCGCAACATTCTCTTTGTCAGTCGCATCAACACCGGCAAAACGCGACGAATAGATACCCGGCGCGCCTTTCAGTGCGTCGACTTCAATTCCCGAATCATCGGCAATAGCCGGTAGACCGGTGTGATGAGCCGCGTTGCGCGCCTTAATAATGGCGTTCTCGACAAAGGTGAGGCCAGTCTCTTCAGCTTCGGGCACTTGCCAATGACTCTGCGGCATTACTTCGATCTGTAGGTCGGCCAGTAGTT
>JAADGQ010000057.1 GCA_013152295.1 Gammaproteobacteria bacterium
CTCGCTGCGATGAATCTCACTGCTAAACCCAATCGCGGCGAGGCGCCGCTCCTACATCAGATGCATCTATCACACAATGGCAAAGTGAGACCAGAACGCACTGGCGCTTTATCGCAACAAAAAAATGTGCTAGTTATCTACCAGCCGGACGGCGACCACCGTCATGACATTCCTGAAAAACGCATGGAGATGGAGAGAGCGATGACACGATTCCAGCAACTGACCGTCGTGGCCCTGATCACACTGCTGTCTGCATGCAGCGGAAATCTTCAGTACCGAACCGCCAATGATCTGTGCAGCGGCGCAGAGGTTATCAATAGTTGTAGCAAGCACACGCTGCAACAATATAATGATGCGGGTAACCCCGATAAAGACTACCTCCTCGGATTCATCGAGTTCGATGATCAGGGGCAACTGCATAGCCGTGAGCAGATGAATGCGGTCATCGGTAAAATCGCCGCAGAGACCGCTGAACAGGATCTATTGATGGTGGTTTTTGTCCACGGCTGGAAACACAATGCCGATGTCAACGACTCCAACATCACCGATTTCCGCAACTCACTCATGCGGCTCAGCGTGCTGGAGTCAAAAACCAGCCGTGCAGAGGGGCGCAAAGCACGGAAAATCGCCGGTGTCTATCTGGGTTGGCGCGGTGAATCCATTGACGTGCCCTATCTTGATAACATCACCTTCTGGGATCGCAAAAGCACTGCCCACAAAGTGGGGCGCGGCGGTGTCACTGAAGTGCTAACGCGCCTGGAGCAGATCAGGCGCGCCAAAAAGCAGGAGAACCCTGACGGTACGGAACAACCCGGCAATACGCGCCTGGTCATTATCGGCCACAGCTTCGGTGGCGCAATTGTCTATTCAGCGCTATCCCAAGTGTTGATGACGGAGTTTATTAAAACCTCAGGGAACTACGGGGTGAGCAGCCACGCTAGTGGGTTTGGCGACCTCGTGGTATTGATCAACCCGGCCTTCGAGGCACTGCGCTACGCACCCCTTGCCGATATGGCTAATGAGCGCGGCACCTATTTCCCCGGGCAGCTGCCCGTACTGGCCGTGTTGACCTCCGAAGCCGACCTCGCCACCAAATGGGCATTCTGGGCCGGGCGCCTGTTTTCGACAGCACTTGAAAAACATCGTACCGTCAACCGTTACAACAGAGCGAGCAAGTCGGAGCAGAGCATCAGCCAAGGCAGCGCTGACCGCACCGCGATAGGCCATTTCGAGCCGTACATGACCCATCGCCTGCTGCCAGATAACTCGCCACCGGGGCAGTCCGCGCCCTCAGTTAAACAGGTGATGCAGGGCTGGCAGAACGACGCGCCGGGCGGCGTGATCCGTTTCCCCGGCAGCAAACTTAAACACCTCAACAACTCGGTCGCACGCAACCCCTATCTGATCATCCAGGTCGACAAAGAGATCATTCCTGGCCACAGCGAGATCTATGACCCAAGGGTCGCAGATTTTCTCAGCCATTTTGTACTGCTTTCGACACAAAGCAATTAATGGCCACACTGATCGTTGTATCGCTGCTGGTCCTGGCGACCGCCTTTTATCTGCTGTGGCTGCAGAGCAGTATGCTCTACATGCCCAAAGCCTATGGTGCCGAGCACCCACTAAAGGCAGATGGATCGATCGTCGAGCTGGAGTACGCGAGCAACCAGGGACAGCAGATTGCCTATTACCTGCCACCAAAGGCAAAGCCAGACGCACTGCCAAACCATGTCTATATGCTGTTCAACGGTAATGCTTCGCTGGCGCTCAATTGGTACGAACTCGCCTCCCGCCACCCCGATGGGGAGATCGGCTTTCTACTCTACGACTACCCAGGTTACGGCGCGTGCGCTGGCAAACCTTCGCCAACGGCCATTGCGGAGACATCAGACAAAGCGCTTGCGGCGCTCAGCCAGCATCTGAATATTGAAACCCACGAACTTGAAAAGAGGTTGAGCGTGATGGGCCACTCGCTCGGCGCAGCGACTGCACTGCAATTTGCAGCGCACCATCCGGTCGCAACGGTAGTACTCATCGCCCCGTTTACCACGCTACAGGAGATGGCGTGCCGAGTGGTAGGGAAACCAATTTGCTACTTTTTAACCCACCACCTAAACAATGGCCAACGGCTCGCTGAACTCGCCAAACGCGAACCTCCACCCAACGTGACGATTTTTCACGGCGATGAGGACGAAACCATTCCCGTTGAAATGGGGCGACAACTGGCGCAAGAGTTCCCCCATCTGGTGACCTACAAAGAGATTAAAGGGTGTAACCATAGCGACATTTTAACCGTCGCCGAAGCAGATATTCACGCAGCGATCAATTACCAGAAGTGCGCAGACACCTCTACTTAGCCCTTGCTTTAACTATTTACTTAACTCTTGAGAACTCAATCGTTCGCTCCGCTTCTGCCGGGCTATCCGCCGTCGCGCTGTTGCGCTCCTGCCACGCGGCTCCTTTCTGTTTCAGCCACTGTTTCTCCTGCTCAGGCAACGGCCCACGCGCCAATGCACTCTCCCACTCCCACAGGGCGGAGCGTGCTTTGGTTACAAAAGGATCACCTTTCGGCGCCAAGTGTATGTAGGTGCGCATTGCGCCCAACGCACCCTGAAGATCACCGAGATTTTCATAGGCCAATGCCAACCCCCAATACGCGTTGCCCTGATACGCATTCAAGTCGGTGGCAGCACTGAAGTACTTGGCGGCCAGCTGATAGTGCTTTTGACCAAGTAACGCAAAGCCCATATTAACGTGCGCTTCGGGCATTTTCGGAGCCAACTCCAGCACGCGATAGAGTGCCGTGGCGGCGTGCTCATACTGCTTTGCGTGCAACATGGCCACGCCCTGCTGAAAGCGAACACTGATCTCTTCGTCACGCACATCGCTACGTGCACTCTGGCTTTGGTCGTCATTTTGCGCGCCCGGCGTAACCCGGCGAAACAGCTGTGGCGAACGCTCTCCGCCCTCTTGATGCGGTTGCAGCTTGACAGCAGATTCTTCATCCGCTGCGGCTACATCCATCACTCCAAAACAGATGGGGCACAGCACCGCGACAAGCAGGAAAACACGGGGGCCAACGCTGCGCAATAACACCATATTCACACCACGCCCTTGTGGGCGGCCTCACTGAAAAAGGGGGTTCCGAAGTAGGTAAAGAACGCCAAAACAAAAACTGCCACGACAACAGCGGCCCCAACAGCTCGTGGAATACGGTAGCTAAAACGCACGTGAATACCCAGCGCGATGGCCAACCAATTGAGGAAGGCAGAGGTCTCCAGAGCATCCCAGGCCCAAAAGCGTCCCCAGGCATCCTGAGCCCAAACTGCGCCGGCAATCAGCATCAAGCTATCAAAAATCAGTGCCAGCACCATAAAGCGCCAGGCAAAATTATCCAACACGGCATCAGAAGGCATCATGCTGAACCATGCCTTCATGCGCTCAATTCGACGTAATAAAATGATGCCGGCCAACCCCGCACCAACTAAACAAAATGAGAGGAAAACCTTACCAAAACCGATATGAACCCACAGCCAGTTATTGTGGTAGGTCGGTGGAAACAGCGAATCTGTCGGCTCGATCATCAGCACCCACAGGCCCAGCACCCAGATAATCGGCAATACCACTGCGGCGGTGGGGCGCAGCACGGGAACACGCCAATAGACCAGCGCGTAGATCAAACCGAGACTGAAAAGCTGGCTCACCAACAGTTCAAACAGGTTGACGAACGGTCCGTGGCCGATACGCATCCAACGCTCTGCAAGTGCCACGCTTAACAGCAGCACGCCGACAGCAACCAGACCCAGCACCGGTAGCTCAAACGGACGAAATTTATTAACCACCAACGCACCGTCGTGGTCGGGCTGCGCAACGGCGTAAACGGCCATAACCGTTGCAACCGCGTAGGCAACCAATCCAGCCCACAGCCAAGGAAGCTCGCTCACCAGTTCATTCATAACTTCACCACATCCTGAGCAGAGCGAAACGCACCACCGTTACGCGATCTATCTGTCGGATTCTGCCCCGGCTCATCCAGCGAACGCCGGTTCACCCCAGCAACACTATTCATGCTCACTTTTGTCCAGTAATGGTAAGAGAGCCCCAAGACGCCAAGCACTGACACAAAAAACAGCCAATGAATCGTCGGATCATAAAAGACCTTATAACCCATCCATGTGGTCAGCGACTGGTAGCGTAGCTCTCCGCCACTCAACACCACTGTCTCGCCCGGCTGCAGCTCAACCCGCTGCTCACCGCTATCAACCACGAGCACACCTGTCGCTCGCTGGCCATCTAAAACCCAGGCGCTGTCCTGACTGATCCCCGTATTCAGGCGCAGCCAAAATTTGATCTCCTCTCCTTGCGGGGGGGTCCAGCGGTTCGCCTGCCGGTAGTCGAAAAGCGGATAGGGCGGCATATGAATCGTGCCCACCTCGGGCTGCCCATTGTTCGGCGTCCACACCACTATCGGCGAAAAGCCTTTATGAAAACTGGTGTAGAAGCGATACCCATTCACAACCAGCGGCGTATCATCCCCCACCACCTGCTCGCGCCAACCGCCCTCACCGTCAGGCACCTGCAAGTAACTGCGCGTCGCACCCCGCGACATGCCGGGGCGATAGTCGACAGTATACCGCCCCTGTATAAACTCAACGTCACTCAGCCGACCGCTATGCAGTGGGCCGGCTTTCAGATCAAGCAGAGACTGCGCATCAAACGTCGCGCCATTGATAATTTCCAGATGGGCATCGAGATAGGTCAAACGACCGATCGCCGCCAGCAACACAATGCCCAGCAGGCTTGAGTGAAAGACAAGCAGACCCTTGCGCCGATGGATGCGCGGATTGGTAATGATTGCGGATGACAGATTGAGGGCGAGAAATGCTAGCGGCACCACCAAAACCCAGATCGATACTGCTTCGGGGTTGCCGTAGCTCAACACCGAGCCACATGCGAGAAGAAGCATGCCAACAACAGTCAAACGCACGGACGCTAACGCGCGCAACACGCTAACCATGAGCGGTGATCACGGAATGGTACGGCAGCTCTCGCTGTTTGGATCAGAGACCCGAGCATTCGGTGCCCCCATCTGGCCGGTCATCCAATTGACTCCGAACTGGCCGTTGCCGGGCTCGCCAGAGGAGCCGCAATTGTCCGGTATCCACTCACCACTGCGCGCAAAATTACGCACTTTGAGAGTGGAGCCGTTGTAGTAAGGCCCATTGTAATAACGCGCCTCCTCTTTGCGCCGCACCTGGGTGCCCGGCACCTCATTGCCCTCCAGGCCAATGTCATTCAGATTGGCGAGAAATACTTTGTTTTTCCAGCCATGGGGCACCGCCACATGGCAGAATGTACAGCGAAAAAAGTTATTGCCCGTCAGCCCGGTAATGTGGGCACTGTGCAAATTAACGTGCAGGAAGTTGGCTTCAATACAGCCCTGCGGCTGTTGTGTGGCAATTTTAAAACCACTGGCACCGGGCAGATCCAGAGGATTGCGTGACTGACCGTAGTCACCAAAATCGTGGCATTTAAAGCAGAGATCCGCAGGTTTACCGCCCGTGCCACCAGCACTCTGCCCACCTGTCTGGTCACTCCAATCACCCTTAAGCAGGAAGTTGTTGTTGGAGCCGTGTGGACCCCAGACAAAGCCGTTTTCGCCACCCACCGGAACAGCTGTTCCCGGCGGCGTATTCGAACCATGGCAATCGGTGCAATACATGGTCTGCGTACCAACTGCGGCGTTAAATGGCGGCGTCCAGTTCTCGGCATCAGCACCACGCACGGCTGGCGTACGACCCGTTTCACGCAGAACCGGGTGCCAGGAGCGGTGATTATTCGTCATATAATCAACCATGTTGCCGCCGCCATCTGGCCCCTGAAAAGCGCCGCTGGGAGTCAGTGAAGTCCCCTCCCCCATGTGATCAACGGGCGACTGGTACTCCATTCCCTGGTTGGTGTACTGAAACATGTCATTAGTGCCGGGCGGTGTCCCGCCAGAGAACGAGCCCAGATCCGGCGGCGTATCGTAGGTAAAGTTAGAGTGACACTTCATGCAGAGCTGGTACTCCCGTGTCACATATGGGGCATTCACGTCGGTACTTGCTCCCGGTCCGCCATCACCTCTTTTCGCATCAAAGCTAATGGGGTTCGCACCAAACTCTGTAGAGCTCCACGCCGTGGGCTGAACACCGAAGATACCGCGTAACACGCCGGAAGCGAGATTATTGTGCGGTACACCATCTTCGTGGCGATGGGTCCCCCCAGCGTCCGGGATCGTGTTGTCCGCATTGAACAGGCGATTTTTCATCACACGATGCGGATTATGGCAGTCGGTACACTCCGCATGACGGTTGGCAAGGTTACCTTTACCCAGGTTTTCCCGCGACTCAACGAAATCCTGGCCACGCTGAGTGCCCAACTCGCCATCCGTTCCTGTGCCAATCGCGTGCACCTCAAAACCCGCCGCCTGATCTGAACTCGCCACCGGCATATGACGTAGCATCGTTGTAAAGTCAGTTTTGATATCCGGCACTTCGAAGTTGGTTGTCCCCTGTCCCTGCAACGTCCCCATGCCCGCAGAGTGGCAGGCAAAACAGACCTGCTCAACGGCTGGCTCGCCACCACGCTTAAACTTTGCCCCACTCTTCGGGTCAATCTCAATCGGCCCATCGGTGCCCTCGCGCAGCAAGCGCCTCGCACCTTGCACGGTATGAGGATCATGACAGTTCAGACACGCTGCTTGCCAAACCTGAGTATTCAAGGGAAATTCGCGCAGCTGAGCGGCTGAGTCGGTATACATCTCATTACCCACCGCCGCGTTCGCGTGAGCAGAGCCGACCCAGCCCTTTTTGTCGTGACAACCCAAGCAGATAATGTCGTTATTTTCATCGAACACTGTTGACGTAGGCTCAACCTGCTGCAACCGGTTAACACGAAGAAATTTGATCGAGACCTCGGAGTCGGGGTCTGACAAGTGGGGATCATGGCACGTGATGCACTCCATTTTCCCATCTTCGAGAGGCAGCTTGGGGTTTAACCCCATCTTCACATTACGCTCACCCACATGGCTCTCTACTGCGGGATCGCGCAGCTCACCATCACGAACTGCCTGCAAGCTATCAAAGGTGAATGAGATGGGATGATCGTTGGTCAGATCCACGCCCAGCCGACGGGTGAAGCCGGTAAATTCGCCCAGCCCTTGCGGAATGTGGCCGTCGGCGTCAGTACTGGTAAAGGGAATATCCGGATTCTCAACCCGGTTGAGCACATTGACTGAACCCAAGGCAATCGATCCATCGTGACAAGAGAGGCAGAGTTTGGACTTACCTGTCGGTTGCCCAAGGTCCGTGGCATCCAGCGATGAAGAGGTATACGGCGCGTAGCTTCTAACCGATAGCTGGCGATTCCATAGCGGCGCTTTCGGCTCATCGGTACCGCGATGGGGGGTGTGACAAAAGGCGCAGATCTGTGACTCGCTGGTTGCGTGAGCATCGCGCTCAGCACCACCGGGTAGCGTAGGCGGATTGGTCGCCGAAAAATTGTGCCTCGTATTGCGAATATCTGCTTTTGGGGCGGCAACAACAGCACCAGCAAGCAGAGCACTTGCCACGATCAACAGCATCGCCGCAGTACCTAGCGACATCGAGCAGCGCTCGAACTTAATCCTGATATATGAGGACATGTTGGTACGGTCCGATTCCCCAGAAGAAGACAAAGACACCACGACAGCGATCGCTACTCTAGCGCCGCTTGAGTATCCAACTTGTTACTTTGCAGGTACTGGAAAATAACAACGCGACCGTTAAACATATCTGCAACGTATACCCTGTTTTGCTTATCGACCCAGACCCCCGCCGGCAGATAAAACTGTCCGACACCTGCCCCATTGCTTCCAATGGACAATAGAAGATCGCCTTGACTGTCGAATACTAGCAAGCGATCGTAGAAGGATTCTACCACATAGATATTGCCGGTATTATCCACCGCAACACCTTTCGGTCTTGGCAGATCACCAACGTTCAGGCCACGACGACCAAAAGTCCGCACAAATTCACCCTCAGCGGTAAAAATTTGGATCCGCGCATTGAACGTATCCGTCACATACAGCTGACCGTCGGCAAACGCCAAATGGGTTGGGCCGTTAAACATCCCTGCGGCTTCGCCATGGCCACCAAACGCACCAAGCAGCTGTCCATCACGGTCAAACATTTTGATATCGTGCGACTTGGTGTCAGCAACATAGATCTTTCCCGTCGCCTCATCACGCGCCAACCCCGTCGGCCGAGCCAGAACTCCAAGGCCAAAAAAACCCAGTGGCTTGCCCTCAGCATCCAGACGAATCACCACACCGAGCCCTGCATCGGCCACCAACATCTGTCCGCCCGGAATCGATACGATACCGACAGGAGACTGCATGCGCGCATCGGTCGCCGCCATATCCCAAACCTGCAAGGTACCCTGGAGCCGATCAAATTTATAGACGGCCTGGCGACTGGCATCGGTCACATAAATATTACCGAGCTCATCAACAGTGCCCGTCTGCGGACGTTGCAAAATAGTGGGACGATATTTGGCGGAGGTCAAACCAACAATCCAGCTGAACAGTTTGACGCCAAAATTACTGGCATCTGCGGCTGCGGATTTGAAATTTTCTTCGCCGGTCAGTTCACCGACATAGCGGTAGCGGGCCGTCTCTGGTGCTTGCGGCCAAACTTTCACGGCCCCCTGCGAAATGCCAAATTCCAAGTGATGTTTGGCGGTCGCACAGCCGAGCAGTGCACACCCCAATAGTGCGGAGAATAGAACCTTCAGCATACGCTTCCCTTATCGCATCGAAAGCGACATATCATCGGGAACGATACGCAACACCTGGATACGCCGGTTCAAGCTATCCGTTACGTACAAATAACCCTCATCCAACCACATATCGGTTATCCGCTTGAAACGACCTGGCGCATTGCCTGTACCACCGTAGGTAGAGACCAGCAAACCATCCCGATAGACCTTAATGGTGTTGTCCATATAATCACTGATATAGACGCGATTGTCCTCATCGACAACTATCGCCGTGGGAAAAACTACCGTTTCGCGCTGCAATGAGTAGAGATAGGAGCCATCCATCCCAAACACCTGTGCCCTCTCGGAAAGCCTCGCCCCAACATAGAGCCCATCCGGTCCTGCTGTTACAGCGGTTAACCCACGGATTTCACCAGGCTTATCGCCCCGTGTTCCGATCGCTTCGAGAATACCGCCCAACAGATTAAACACAACAACATAATCGTAAGCACTATCACCAACAAAAACATAACCGCGAGCATCATCGACTGTAACCCCCACGGCCTGGGAAAGATTGAGCTTGTCTTCAAAAATGCGAATCAGGTTGCCTTGCTTATCAAAGTAAAGTACGCGGCCACCCGTGGTGTCGGTGATATAAAATGACAAATCAGCGGCAACATAAATATCACCCACGTCGTTGCTTATGTAGTCCCACACTCTGCCAACAACACTCAACTGCTCAGTGGCTCGATTCAGCAGGTAGAGCTGTCGCGCGCCACGGTCGGCGATATAGAGATAGTCACCTCGTCCCGCCGCTGCCACAGGGTTCTTGAATCGGACGTGTTGCACACCACTATATTTGCCACCGACATTGCCACCATCAATAACGTCCCACTGAACCAGCACCTCCCTCTGCTCGTTAGAAGGAGCCCCCGGCAACGCCTCGGTCAATGCGTCATCGGCAGATCGCTTTTTTTCAGCCTTTTGAATATTGCCTGCAATCGCCCACGCCGGCGGTGGGAGTGGCTCATATGCACACCCGGCTAACAGCGCGCAGAGAAAAACCACGAAGAGTGATACAGAAGTCACTGAAGAGACGCGGCGCGCAGAATCAGGCAACCAAAACCTTAATAAACAACGTGGGAAGTAACGGCGAATCGTGGGCATAACTGCGTTGCCTTGATTGAGTTATTTAGCATGAAGCCGCCCTCTATCAAACAGGCCTCTTAAGGGTCGGGAACGATCCTGATCAGCGGCGTAAATTGGTATCACGAGGCACAGAGTGGCAGCGCCCACAATTAAGGTTGGGTGGAAAAGCGACTTTACCATGGCAGACACCACAATATTGCCCCCTCATAATAGCTGACATTGTCACCGGGTTAGAGCCTTTTTTCGGTATAAAAATCTTTGGGTGGCAGTTCGAGCACGTCAACCAGATCGTGTGCGGCCGGTGAGGATAACGCACATAGGGCATGGAACCCGTATTTTTGAAGATGACATCAAAATCCACAGCGGTCATCACCTCATCACCCGTCAGCCCCATGCGCGGATTGATGATGCCACTATCAAGAGCCTTAACCCAATCAACAATGCCCGCCGAGTCCCTCGGAAAACCGGCCATTGCTTCGACAGGGGGCTGCAACACTTCAACAGCCGGATTGTTCGGATCGTGTATGCCATCCTCGGCAACGGGAATCTCTTTACCTTCGGTCTGAAAATGAACACCTCTCTCTGCGAGCACCGGATGAAGCTGCTCTTCAGCTGGCACCACACCGGCCCAGCTCAACGCAACAACAGCCGCGACAGAGAAGGTTAAAAAACGAGCCACTGCCCGCGTCATCAATACAGGTGTCTGCAAACCGATCTTCACGAATCTCCACCACTCATCAAAATTTCAACAACCTTTGAGCAACAAAACCATCATTGCTTGATTCTGTTTCTCTCTAACTGCCAGCCACGCAAGAGCATGGCTCACCATCTGTTCTCACCAACTATAACCCAACCCCGATAATGCGCAGTGCAATCTGCAGCTTACCCGTCGCCGCTTGCAGCGCCATGATGCCAGACTTATAGTCTCCCTTCGCGCCCAATACTTTGGCTTCTACAACAATCTCTCTGCTGCGATCCACCTGCTTATTCATCCGCGACACCACTGCCGCCGAGGGATGTTTCTGTTCAATGGCAATGGGTACCAACTCTTCAAAACTGACATTACGCGACAGCTCCCACTCATACTCCTCCTTGAGTGTCTCGAATTTCTTTTCGTAAACAACGGTCATCGACTGCAACATGCCGCCTAACGCTGCGGTCAACATATCCTGGGCAGACTCAAGCTCTCCATTTGCCTCTTTGTATCGCCCACTCTGTGCCAACCGCTTCGCACCATCCAGCAGATTTTGCAACTCCCCTGAATCAAGCTGGGAAGCCTTATCGCCCGTCCCCTTCTTGACGTGCTTAGCATAGCTCGCCTGATATTTTTCGACAGACTTCAAGGTCTCCTCATAGCGCGCCTTGTAATCGATGGAGGTATCAACCATGGGCACTTTTTGCGCCGCTTGCGTAACCGCTCTGACCGCACTGTCGGCCGCAGCCAACGCAGCGCTATTATCGCCACTACTGAGCAGCTGCTGAGCTGATTCAAGCTGGCTGCGCGCCTTTTCCAACAGTGTCTTGGCATCCGCGTTACTGCTCGACTCAACGCGCTGTGCCGTCGGCGAACTCGGCGCCAACATCATGTTCGCAAAACTAATCTTGTTTTTAACCTTGCCAGCCGTCACCTTCGTCAAACGACCCTTGCCTTTGTTAGCTCCGGGCAGCGATTGACCCAGCTCAACCGTTTCGCCATCGTTGATAACATGGATCTTCCCGCCCATAAACTTGTGGTTACGGCAGGCATAAAAGAGCTCTTTCGGCGTTGTCGCGTCCGGCGAAAAGGTCACATCGCCCTTGTATGTAAACTGCCCCTTCACACCTTTCGTAACGGTAGCCATGCCCCAACCAGCAGGGCGTTTGGAGAGATAGAAGTCGTGTTTCAGGCCCGTATCAACAGCGAATGTGTAGGTCTGTCCGCGCACGAACACCAACTCTTTCCCCTGCACCCCGTTGACGATAAAACCAAATTTGCTGCCAGTATTGTAGAAAGGGTGGGATGGGTCTTTTGATCCGGCCATGACCAAGAAGGTATTTTTATCTTTGGGCAGCTCGATAGCAGGAGGAGGCGCGACAGGCTCTGTTTTCGCAATGGGAAGGGGCACAAGCTCCGGCTCCACCACTTGCGGGACCACTTCAGCGGCCATCTGCTCTGGCTCTGCCATCACCTCTTTTTCACTAACTTCTTCAATCGCAGTTTCAGCAACCGCACCGGCCTGCTGAGAAGCCTCCTCTACGGGAGCACTCTCATCCGTAAAAGGGATAACCTCTGCCTGCTCCTCTTCGACCTGTTTCGCCGGAGCCTTTTCATCATCGACCACCGCAGCTGGCTCAGCAACAACGGGCGGAGGCGACACCTCTTTCTGCGTGCTGGCACAAGACCACAGCAGCAGTGCGCTCAACAAGAGGATACTTTTAAGCAGGAGGTTTTTCATCATCATTGAAGCCCCAAGAACGGTTTATCCAAAAAACACACTCCACCACCAATTAGTTGTAGTTGCGGTGAACCGATTCAGCTCCACTTGATAAACGTCGGTTTCAGGAAGCAAACAGCCAGGTCACGTAACAACGAAACCTGGCTGCACAACTCCTTTTAACCTGCTATTTCCACAGCGAGCCTTGCCTGCGGTTATCGGTCATCTCCATGGGTTTTTGAGGGTTGCCTCACTCAGTGGCGGCTCCCAATCAGCAGGCTTCGGCTTCGAATGGCACTTCTTACACGATTTGGTCGTGATCGGAAAAGAGACCTTGCCATGGCAAACACCACACTTTTGACCCAGCAAAATTGCAGACATATTGATCTGGTTTGCCTGCTGCTGTGGAATAAAAATCGCAGGATGGCAGTTCGAGCACGCCAGCCACATGGTGTGCTGACGATGTGGAAACACCACGTCGGGCACCGAGGCTTTAACCGGGCGAACGATATCGAGGTCCATCACGAAAGGCTCTTCCGTCGGGTCCTTGCGGTCCCAGCGTGGTTGAATAATGCCATCATCTAGCGTCTTCACCCAATCGACGTAGTTGCCAAAATCTGATGGCGGAAAGCCTTCGAAGGCCTCCAGAGGCGGCTGCAACACATGCGTGCTGTCATTGGCCGGATCATGAATGCCATCTTCTGGCGGAGCCGCATTGCGAACCTTGTCTTTTTTGAGGTTGCGATTGAAAGTATTGGCTGCAGAGACGCTGGATGCAACGTTGACTGCCGTTACGCCAGACAGACTATCCGCGCTGGCTTGAACCTGAGTCGCCATAAACGGTACCGCCAGCAACAATGCCAGAGACAAAAAACGTGTTTGTTTTATAATAATCATTTTCCTCCCCCTTTTATTGTTTGGTCTCAAGCGGCTTGTAGGTAGGCGCAATCAGACGCTGAACTGTGCTGCCGTGAAAGTGCGTCGGCAACCCAGGAACGCCTGAGTGGCACATGCTGCAGTTCTCTACCGACCATGCGATCTCGCCGTTGTGGCAAGCACCACAAAACTGGCCATTGATGATCTTAGCCATGGTGATCTTGTTGCCGCCGGCCTTGAACTTAAAACCCAGGTCAGCATGGCACACCTTGCAGCGAAAACGGATTCTATGAAACCAGTGGGGGAACACAGCAGGCCGCATACCCGCCGCATCTGCGTAGTTATTAATAACAACATCCGCATATTCCGCTTTAGCCGACTGAACCGCAGAAAAAAATGCAAGCCCTGCCAGCAACCCTAAAATTGTAAATTTGCACACAAAATTACGCCGTGCGATGAGCATCATCGATCTCCTCCTCTCTAAAAAAATACAGCGAATAACTTCGATTTTTCTTGTTGGTCAACACTCCCTATGCACTCCTACACCCAACATTTACCCCGTTTATCAGCTGGTAACGGGAGTTTACCTGAAGTTCGTCTTGCAACACAGAGCCAGAGCAAGCAAACGCCCCTACCCTGCAATCACACGCGCTAAAAACGCCGCGTCACCTTGAAATAGACCAAATCAGTATCGACCCCGTCCCTGCTCGTCAACTGAACTGTCATACTCGTCTCCAGCAGGCCAATACGATAGGCCAGCCGATTCGTCCACTCCTCACGGTCTACCCCGTTATCCAGCGAAGCCTGGGACAGATTCAGATCACTGTTGAAACGCAACTGACGCACACCGAAAGCCCGCGAGTGCTGATAACCGAGCTGAGCAGTTTTTGTCGTCACATCGTCGCCATTGGCATGCAGCGCGGCACGCTGGATGGTCACACCGCCATTCAGCGAGCTGACCCGACTGATCTTTTGATTTCTTGTCAGCTGAAAATTGATGAGCTGCTGATCACTCTCCCGGTCACCCGATTCACGAGAGTCCGTTGCGGAGAGTTGCGCAAAACTCGTTCCGCCCCAGGCTCTCTGGCTCCAGTTCAACGCGACGGAGTTATCCAGCCGCGTCAGATCAAGCTCGGCATCACCGCTCTGCGTCAACTGCGTCACCAACTGGCTCAGACTCAGGCGCAATGTGGTGACATCATTTCGCCGTGACGTGAGGTCGCCAAGAAACCAGGTTTTCTGTGCATTGTGGCCAAGGGTCAGTGACGCGCCCTTCGTCTTGATGCCGTCACCACCCTGCTTTTTAAGGGCCGCATTGGCATGCCACTGGTACGAAAATCCGGTTGCCAGAATCTCCCTGAAATCAGATTGATAGAGCGCCCCAGCACGGCTGTTCCAAGACATCGCCTCAGCCACGCCCGCATCGTTGTATGTAGTATTTACGTTGGCATCAAAACGCAAGTTTTTGGTGTATTGGTAGAGAAAACCACCCGTGGTATTGAGACTCTGGGCACCGCTATCCACATTGCCCTGCGACTGAGCCACCAAATCGGAGAAACGCACGCCGCCACTAACCGACCAGGGACTGTCGACCGGACGCCAGAAAAAAAAGCTGGATGCCTGCAGCAGCTCACTCTGGCTGTCAGAGGGCGCCTTGACCAGCGTTGGAACATCCAATGAAGTATCAAGAGTGACGCGATTAATCGACGAATCCCAGCGCAGCGCTCGCGTCGGATACCAAAAATGGTCGAGATCAAGCAGCAGGTTTTCTGTGTACTGATTTCTGAATGACTGATTTGCCTCTTTCATGTTTGCTTTGGCAATGATGCGATGTTTGGGAAAGCGCCAGTTCCCTTCAAAGCCATACGTCTTGTCGTCATATTCCGAACGCGCAGATTTCCAGCGACTGGTGCCGTAGCGAAATTGCAGGCGATGACCGCTCTCAGTCAGATAGGATTGCGTCAAATCCAGACGCTGCGTCTTGAAGTCGCGATCATTGGCAACCAGTGGATTTCTAAAGCCCAGCGCTTCAACCTGGCTGTTGCTTTTTTGAAACGCCAGCGTCAGCGGACTGCGACTTTGCGGCAGAAGATTCAGACTGAACTCGCCGGTGCTGACGGTCGCCTTATTTTCGCCACCACGGTCGAGATCCGTATTATCGAGCGTCAACCTCAATCGCCCGTTGACAGTGGCAAACCACGGCTGCCACAAATAAGAGCGCGCACTGATCGAACCAAACAGCTGGTTGCTGGTAATCGTATCGCCATCACCATTTTTCAGATTGCGGTAGCTGTAACCCAACGACCCGGAGACGTTGACGGGAGACGGCCCGGCTGGCAGCGCCCACGCGGGTGCATCTACCAACCCGAGCAGCAGCACGACAACTATTCCGAAAGCCGGGAAACCTTTATGCATACAATCTGTCTTTTACATTCCAGCCTGCGCACGGACAGCTAGAGCTAGCAGCGAAGGCACCCTCTCTTCAACGTCGACCACAGCAGACCCAGGCTGCTCATCACAAGATGCTATCCAAAAGCGTTTCATTGACGGTCACTCCCCCCCTGCTGCGCAGCTCATTGACAAATGTGTCCCAAGCCATCTTTTTATGCTCGCGTAGATACAACTCGCGCGCGCGCTTTTCAACCACCGCAAGCGCGTTCACCTTGGATTCGCGCTGCTCATCCAGACGAAACAGAGCAATGCCCTGCAACAACACGACGGGCTCCGAAACCTCCCCCACCACCAGCGCTTCGACAACCTGCTGCGCCTCCGGCGACAGCATACCCTGATGAATCCAACCGAGCGCACCGCCCACACGGGCACTCTCATGAGCGGAAAACTGCTCGGCCAGCGCCGCGAAGCGCTCCCCATTCCTGATTCGCTCGGTCAGCGCGACAGCCTGCTCCAATGTGCGCTGCCACACAGCAGGCGCGGATGAAGGGTCAACATTGAGCTGAATCACCGAGACGCGCCAACGCTGTGGCGTCGTAAACTTGTCCAGATGGCGTTCGTAGTAACCTCGAAGCTGCGTATCCGTGGGCGGCAACACCGCCTTCAGCACTGACTCCAGCTGCGCAATCAAACTCTCTTGCTCCAGCTCGCTACGCCATGCTGCGAGCCAACGGTCGCGATTTTCCGGCCATCGCGGACTCGTGGAAAAACGCGCCTTGAAGCGCTCAATCGAGTCATCGATGTACGCTTCATCGGGCTGAAAACCACGACGACGCGCCTCTTGAACATAGAGAACGCGAGAAATCAACGTCTGCAACAGCTCCCGTTTGAAGGCATGCGCTTGTGCCTCGGGCATCTTGCCGTGATAAAACTTCTGACGCAGCTCGGCATGAAGTGCGGAACGATACTGCGCGGCGCTAATGGACTCCCCACCAACCTCGGCGACCGCCTCTGCACGCGATAACGGTGCCGACTCCCCCTCATTGACTGCGCTAACCGCAGCAGTCAGCGACTGACAACAGAGCAGCGCAAAGGCGAACAATCCGCTACGGCCCACCTTCCTGACCATGCAGCTATTTAGCGTGACACGTCAGGCAGACGCGGCTGCCGCTAGGGTCAATACGTAAAAAGGTCGGGTTATAATCAACGTGTGGATCGTGGCAGGAGGCGCACTCAACGTAAGGCTGTGGCTCACCGGCGTTAACACCGCGCGTGCCGACGCGGG